>NZ_JBEYEW010000018.1:0-158423 GCF_040634095.1 Streptomyces sp. NPDC007205 | reverse complement strand
GTGCTCTCGATGGACTACAACATGCTCGCCAACCAGTCCGTGAACTCCACCAAGGCGCCTGCCTACAACTACCCGGGCTGGCGCAAGCAGTCCGCTCAGGCGTACATATCCGGCTTCCAGCGGGCATACGAGACAAACCGGGCACCGTTCTTCATAGGCAACCACTTCGAGCACTGGAACGGCGGCATCTACATGGACTCCGTCGAGGAGGCCTTCAAGCACATCGCGCGGGAGAAGGAGAAGGGCGCGGACGTGCGGCTGGTCTCCTTCCGGCAGTTCGTCGACTGGATGGACGTACAGAAGCCCGAGGTGCTCGCCAAGCTGCGCACGCTGGGCGTCGGGCAGAAGCCCACCGCCGGCTGGAAGGGCTTCCTGGCGTAGGCGGCTGTCTGAAATGTCCCGTGTAAATACGCCCTGAAATGCGGTTTTCCGCCCGGCAGGGGGGCGCCACAGATCGCCGGAACGGGCATGCGAAACTTTTCACATGAGTACCCGTAGCCGCGCCGCCCTGCTCGGTGCCGTGGCCGCCGTGGCGGCCCTGACCCTGTCCGCGTGCGGCAAGGGCGGCACCTCCGGCGGTGGTGGCAACACGAACTTCGTCACCGGCAACAACGGCATCGAAACCGTGCCGGCGGGCAAGCGCGCTGCGGCCCCGGACCTGTCCGGCGAGACCATCGACGGCAAGACCCTGGACGTCGCCCACTACAAGGGCCAGGTCGTCGTCATCAACGTCTGGGGGTCGTGGTGCGGCCCGTGCCGGGAGGAGGCGCAGTACTTCTCCAAGGTGTCGAAGCAGTACGACGGCAAGGGTGTGCAGTTCGTCGGCATCAACACCCGCGACACCAGCACCACACCCGCGGTCGCCTTCGAGAAGGAGCACGGGATCGGCTACCCGAGTCTGTACGACCCGTCGGGCAAGTTGATGCTCCGCTTCCAGAAGGGCACGCTCAACCCGCAGCTGATCCCCTCCACGCTCATCATCGACCGGCACGGGAAGGTCGCCGCGAGGGCCCTGGAGGCGCTCGACGACACCTCCCTGCTGGACATGCTCAAGCCGGTCCTCGCGGAGAAGTGACGTGAGCGCACTCGTGACGCTGGCCGAGACCGGCCGGAACATGACCGTACTCAACGGCGCCCTGATCGTCTCGGCGCCGATCGCCCTGATCGGCGGGCTCGTCTCGTTCTTCTCGCCCTGTGTCCTGCCGCTCGTCCCCGGCTACCTCTCCTACGTCACCGGGGTCGCCGGCACGGACCTGGCCGAGGCCAGGCGAGGGCGGATGGTCGCCGGAGCCTCCCTGTTCGTGTTCGGCTTCAGTGCGGTGTTCATCTCGACCGGGGCGCTGTTCGGCTTCTTCGGTCAGAATCTGCGGGCGTACCAGGACACGCTCGCCAAGGTGCTCGGCGTGCTCATGATCCTCATGGGCGTGTTCTTCATGGGACTGCTGCCCGGACTCACCCAGCGCGAGTTCCGTTTCCACCGGCGGCCGGTGACCGGCCTGGTGGGCGCGCCCCTGCTGGGAGCGCTCTTCGGCATCGGCTGGACCCCCTGCCTGGGCCCGACGCTGTCTTCCGTGAGCTTGCTTGCCATGCGGGAGTCCAGCGCCGGACGCGGAGCACTGCTGCTGGTCGTCTACTGCATCGGTCTGGGCATCCCGTTCGTTCTCACCGCGGTCGCCTTCCGTAAGGCGCTCGGTGCCTTCGGCTGGGTCAAGCGTCACTACGTGTGGGTGATGCGCCTCGGCGGCGCGATGATGATCGTGACCGGTGTGCTGCTGCTGACCGGGGTGTGGAACAGCATGGTGCAACAGTTGCAGATCTGGTCCGACGGCTTCGATGTGGGGATCTGACCGATGAGCAAGACAGAAACCGACAAGAGCCGGGACCAGCAGGACGGTCAGGAGGACCTCGGCGCGGCCGGCTCCCGGCTGTCCACCGCGCCGCGGGAGGAGATCTCCTCCGCGCCCCGCCTCGGCGTCATCGGCTGGGCCCGCTGGTTCTGGCGGCAGCTGACCTCCATGCGGGTCGCGCTGCTGCTGCTCCTGCTGCTCTCGCTCGGTGCGATCCCCGGCTCGCTGATCCCGCAGACCGGCGCCGACCTGAACAAGGTCGACGAGTTCCGCAAGGCCCACAAGACGCTCGCGCCGGTCTACGACAAGCTCGGCCTGTTCCACGTGTACAGCTCGGTGTGGTTCTCCGCGATCTACATCCTGCTGTTCGTCTCCCTCATCGGCTGTATCGTCCCGCGCACCTGGCAGTTCGTCGGCCAGCTGCGCAGCCGGCCGCCGGGCGCGCCCAAGCGGCTGACCCGGCTGCCCGCGTACACGACGTGGCGTACGGAAGCCGATCCCGAGCAGGTCCGTGAGGCCGCGCTCGCCCTGCTGAAGAAGCGCCGCTTCCGCGCCCATGTCGCCGGTGACGCCGTCGCCGCCGAGAAGGGCTACCTGCGCGAGCTGGGCAACCTCTTCTTCCATATCGCCCTGATCGTGCTGCTGATCGCCTTCGCCTCCGGCCAGCTGTACAAGTCGGACGGCACCAAGCTGGTCGTCGAGGGCGACGGCTTCGCCAACGCGCTCCCGCAGTACGACGACTTCAAGTCCGGCAGCCTGTTCCGGAACGAGGACCTCGTGCCGTTCAGCTTCGACCTGAAGGACTTCAAGGGCACCTACGAGGTCACCGGCCCGAACAGGGGCACGCCGCGCACCTTCGAGGCGAAGATCGACTACAGCGAGGGTGCGTTCGGCAAGCAGAAGTCGACCACCATCAAGGTCAACGAGCCGCTGCACATCGGCGACTCGAAGGTCTACCTCGTCAGCCACGGCTACGCGCCCGTCATCACCGTCCGCGACGGCAAGGGCAACAAGGTCTTCCACGACGCCGTGCCGCTGCTGCCGCTCGACGGCAACGTCACCTCCAACGGCGTGGTGAAGGTCTACGACGGCTACCGCAACCCGCAGGGCAAGACGGAACAGCTCGGTTTCCAGGCCTTCTTCGTGCCGACGTTCGACCCCAAGAGCGGCACGATGCTCTCGCAGTTCCCCGCGCTGGTGAACCCGCTGCTCGCGGTGAACGCCTACCACGGCAACCTCGGCGCCGTGAACGCGGGCATGGCGCAGAGCGTGTACCAGCTGGACAAGACGCACATGAAGGCGTTCAAGGACAGCAAGGGCCAGCTGCTGAAGAAGCTCCTGCAGCCGGGCGACACGCTCACGCTGCCGAACGGCGCCGGGTCCATCACCTTCGAGAAGGACATCAAGGAATGGGCCGGCTTCGAGATCGTCCAGGAGCCCGGCAGCGGCTGGGCGCTCGGCGGTGCCCTCGCCGCGATCCTCGGGCTGGCCGGGTCCCTGTTCATCCAGCGGCGCCGGGTGTGGGTGCGCGCGGTGCGCGGCGCCGACGGCGTCACGGTCGTCGAGATGGCCGGACTGGGCCGCAGCGAGTCCGCCAAGGTGCCCGAGGAACTGGGCGCCCTCGCCGGAACCCTCTACGACCGGGCGCCGGGGGTTCCCGACCCCGGCGACGAACCCGACGACGCCTCCCCCGAATCTCCCGTCGTACCTGCCGAAGGGGCTGAGAAGTGACTCTCGCCGCCGCAACCAACGAACACCTCGCGAGTATCAGCAACACGCTGATCTACTCGTCGATGGCCGTCTACACCCTGGCCTTCTTCGCGTACATCGCCGAATGGCTCTTCGGCAGCCGCAGCAAGGTCGCCCGGACGGCGGCGGCGCTCACCGCCGACGGTGCGCGGAAGGCGAGCGGGCCCGCCGTCACCGTGAAGCGGGCGGGGGGCACCGCCGTGCTGGAGCGGCCCGAGGTCGTCGTCCGCTCGGCGTCCGGCGCCCGTGACGTACCGGACGGGCCCGGCGCGCACGGCGGGGACGTCCAGGGCGACCTCTACGGCCGTATCGCCGTCTCGCTCACCGTGCTCGCCTTCCTGGTGGAGCTGGGCGGTGTCGTCTGCCGCGCGGCCTCCGTGGAGCGGGCGCCGTGGGGCAACATGTACGAGTTCAACATCACCTTCTCCACCGTCGCCGTCGGCGTGTACCTCGCGCTGCTGGCGCTGAGGAAGAACGTGCGCTGGCTCGGGCTGTTCCTCGTCACCACGGTCCTCCTGGACCTCGGTCTCGCCGTCACCGTCCTGTACACGGCGAGCGACCAGCTGGTCCCCGCGCTGCACTCGTACTGGCTGTACATCCACGTCTCAACCGCGATCTTCTGCGGCGCGGTGTTCTACGTCGGCGCGGTCGCCACGATCCTGTACCTGTTCAAGGACTCGTACGAGAACAAGCTGCAGACCGGCGGCAAGCCCGGCGCGTTCGCGACCTCGGTGCTGGAGCGCCTGCCCGCCTCCGCCTCGCTCGACAAGTTCGCCTACCGGGTCAACGCGGCCGTCTTCCCGCTGTGGACCTTCACGATCATCGCGGGCGCGATCTGGGCGGGCGACGCCTGGGGCCGGTACTGGAACTGGGACCCCAAGGAGACCTGGTCCTTCATCACCTGGATCGCCTACGCCTGCTACCTGCACGCCCGCGCGACGGCCGGCTGGAAGGGCCGCAAGGCCGCCTACCTGGCGATGCTCGCCTTCGGCTGCTGGCTGTTCAACTACTACGGCGTCAACATCTTCGTCAGCGGCAAGCACTCCTACGCGGGCGTGTGAGCCGAGGGTCGCCCACACTGGTGTCATGAGCGGTTCCATCGCACAGGGCACCAGCCAGACCCACGGGAACACGCACATACTCCACTTCCTGGTGCGGCTCCCGAGGCGCATGGAAGACGTCTGGCCGGCGGTGGCCACCCCCGAGGGACTCGGGGCGTGGTGCACCGCCGTCGACGTTCTGGAACCCAGGCTCGGCGGTGCGGTCACCCTGCGGGACCTGGGCTCCGGCCGGGTCACGGCCTGGGACGTGGACCGGGTCGCGGAGTACACCGTCGAGCGCGGGCGGCTCCGGTTCCATCTGGAGCGGGACGAGGGCGGCGGCTGCGCGCTGCGGTTCACGCACGAGTTCCAGGGCGAGGAGGAGTCGGAGCAGAGCTGGCGGATCCGATTCGAACGCCTGATCGGTCACGGTGAGGGCTCACAGGCCCTGCCGGGTCAGGAGCCCTCACCGTCCTCGCAGCCCGCAGAGCCCGCAGAGCCCCTTCCCGGGCAGTTCACCTAGGACACCGCGGACAGGCTTCCGTGCGCCACCGAGGCGATGTGGTCGCGCAGCCGCTCGACGTACATCCGCAGGTTCTTCGCCGCCACGTCGGTGTCCGGGTACCGGCTCGCCAGCCACAGCCCCTCGTGCAGCCGGTTCACCCACACGCACACCTGATCGCCGTACGACACCCGCAGCAGCGCGTGCGCCCGCTGCTCCGCCCAGCGCTCGGCGCCGGGGACGGTCCGCGTGTCGACGTAGGAGACGATCGAGTACAGGTCGGGCGAGGTCGGCCGGAAGTCCGCGCCGAGCAGGCGCAGCACCCGGGCCAGCGGCATCCGGGCCAGTGACCGGTTGGCCTGCAGCTGCGTACGCACCGCCCGCAGGGTGTCCGGGAAGCCCGCCGTACGGCCGACCGGCACCTCGATGGGGGCGCCGCCCACGTACCAGCCCACCGAGTCGTTCCACCGCGACTTCACCCGGGTGTGGAAGGGCACCACGGTCCGGTACACCGACTGCCCGCTCAGCTCGTGCACGATCAGTCCGGTCGCGGCCAGCAGCCCGACCATGCTGCCGCCGTAGGGCCTGCAGTACGCCTCGAACGCCGCCGCCTCGGCCGCGTCCGTCAGCGGCTCGCACAGCATGCGCTGCCTCGGCAGCGGGCCGCCCGGCTCCACCCCCAGGTCGACCGGGAAGCCCGGCAGCATGCCGTCGCAGCGCCGGATGAACTCGCGCCAGCGGTCGACGACCGCGTGCCGGCCGTCGATGCCGTCCGCGTCGGCCCGCTCGATCTCGCAGAAGTCGACGTAACTCGCCGCCGGCGCCAGGGAGCCGGGTTCGGTGCCGGCCAGGCCCGCCGTGTACAGCTCGTGGATCTCGGCGGCGATCCGGGTCAGGGAGTAGGCGTCGACGTTGCTGTGGTCGAAGGCCATGTACACGCTGGCGCCGTCGTCCCGGACGACGGCGGTGTAGATCAGGTTCGGCCAGCGCAGCGCGTCCGCGACGGTGTCGAAGCGGTCCTGGAGGTGCCGGACCAGCTCGTCGGCGTCGTCGAAGTCGCCCGCGTCCTCCCGGTGCAGGGACACGTCCGCGGCGTCCAGCGTGAAGCGGCGCAGTTCGTCTCCGGAGGGGCCGGCCCAGCGGAAGCCGCTGCGCAGCGTCTCGTGCCGCACCGTCCAGGTGCGCAGCGCCTGCTGGAGTGCGTCGAGGTCGACCGGGCCCGGCAGGTCGAAGGCGGTGCCCAGCCAGGTCGGCACGAACAGCCCGTCCTCCCGGACGCACCTGGCCGTCCTGATGTGCGACTCCTGGATGTAGGCGGGCGGCCGGGAGTCCTCCGGCAGTGCCGTCGCCGCCGCCACGGTCGCCGGGCTCAGCGTCCATTCGACGAGCCGTCCCGGCCGGACCTCGCAGCGCTGGATGTCAGTGATTCGCACGCGTCTCCTATCGGCAAAAAAAGGGGGGCCCTGAAGACAGGCCCCCTGGATGGCAATGCCGTGGGACGCGGCCGGGACATGCCCGCCCGCTTCTTTTCAACGGATCGGGTGGTAGGCCGAACGCGGGAGTGAATAACCGGGAGTGACGGAAGGGGCGCGTGTGGGTTCAGCCGATGGTGATCGAATCGAGCCTCTCGCGCAGGTACACATGCGAGTCGACCGGCGGGTACGCCACCCGGCCCAGCGGCGCCGGCACGGACTCCACCCGGGTGCCCGGGGTGCACTCGCCGAAGTACACGAGCGACATCAGCTCCTCGGCCGGCGCGTCGAGCGGCGGGGGCAGCACCCGGTGCCGCCCGGACCGCCACCGGTCACCCGTCCAGCGGGCCAGCAGGTCGCCGACGTTGATGGTGAACGCCTCCGGGTCGTACGGCGCGTCCTCCCAGCCCCCCGCGTCGGTGAAGATCTGCAGCCCGCCCTTCCCGGCCTGCCGGTCGAGGATGGTCACGGTCCCGAAGTCGGTGTGCGGCCCGATCCGGAACTGCCCCGGCAACGGCTCGCCGGTCACCTCCGTGCCCGGATACCAGTTGATGTTGAAGCCGTACGTCGGATGGCCCATGTGCCGCGAGAAGAAGTCGCGCTCCAGCCCCAGCGCGTAGCCCAGCAGCGACAGCAGCTCCTTCTCCAGGGCGGCCATCGCCGCCAGGTACTGCCTGCACAGCGTCCGCAGCGCGGGCACCTCGGCCGGCCACACGTTGGGCGCGTACCACTCCGCGTTGACGACGGGGTCCTCGAAGGGCTCGTCCGTCGCGAAGGTCAGCGACTCCTTCAGGTCGGGCGGGGTCTCGGTGCCCTCCGCGTACCCGTTGGCCTCGGCGCCGGGCCCGAGCCAGCCCCGGCCGCCGACCTTCGCCTCGTACGCCTGCTTCACCTCGACGGGCAGCAGGAAGAACTCCCGCGCGGCCGACCGGATCCCGGCCCGCAGCCCCGGCTCCACCCCGTGCCCGGTGACCAGCAGGAACCCGGCGGTCTGCAGCGCCTGGTCGACGGTACGGGCGAGGGCGGCGCGGGCCGGTTCACCACCACCCAGCCAGGGCCCCAGGTCGATGGTGGGGACACGTGCGCTACTCACCGATGTCCTGTCGTTCGTCCATGGCTTCACTGTGCTGGGTGGGGGAGTGCGGGGCAACGGGGCAGGCCAGGGCAGGGCGGGCCGGGGCAGGGCGGGCCGGGTGCCGCACCCGGCATCGGCCAGAACCCCCGCGGCGCTCAGCCCTGCGCCGACACCGCTCGCCAGATCCGTTCCGGCAACAGAACCGCCGCCTGGTCCAGGTCCACGTCCTCGATGCCGGACAGCCAGCGGCGGGCGATGGCGACGACCGGGCCGAGGATCAGTGACTCCAGCAGGGGGGCCGGAAGCGGAGCGAGGTCGCCGGAGTCCACGTACCGGTCCGCCCACTGCACGAGCGGGGAGAGACGGGCCTCCTGGGCGTCGCGCAGTCGCCTGCCGTCGGCCATGCCCTGGCGGTCGGCGTAGGAGGAGTGCAGGAGCAGCGCTGCCTCGCGGTGCTCCTGGACGAAGGCCAGGTAGGCACCGACCAGGGCTCGGATGCCCGTGTGGGCCGTACGTGTGCTCTCCAGCGCCTTGACCAGCTCGCCCAGCAGCCGCTCCAGCCAGCGCAGCAGCAGCGCGTTCAGCAGCCCGTCGACGCTGCCGAAGTGGTGGTACAGGCTGCCGAGGCTCACCCCGCTCGCCCGGGTGATCGCCGCGACCGTCAGCCCCTGCTCACCCGACTCTGCGTAGACCCGCAGCGCGGCGTCCAGGAGCTGTTCGACCGTGGCCTCGCCACGCTGCTGCTTCGGGCTCATACTGAAGTGCTTTTCTAGAAAGATATTTTAGTTCGGTGGGCTGTCGGCCACACTGGTTGCCTCATCCTCACATCCAGGAGCGGCTGGTGTCGTCACCCGAGAATCAAGGAATCCCCGAGATCCCCGTCTCCCTCACCCCGCAGCAGGCCGCCTCCGGGACGGTCCTCAGACTGCCGCCGGGCACGGGCGTACCGCCCGTCCGCATACCCCCGGTCCGTGACGGCGACGTCGTACGGCTGCGCACCGCCGACGGCGAGGTGCGGCTGCGGATCCGCGTCACGTCGGCCGCCGCCGGGGCGGGCTCCGGGAGGAAGCAGGGCCGCGCCTGTCTGGGCGTGCTCGGTGTCGTCGCCGTCGTCGTGTTACTCCTGGTGCTCACGAACCGGGGCGGCGGCAGTGACGACTCGTCCGGCGACACACTCAGCTCGTCGCCGTACTCACCGTCGTACCCGACCGCCACGGCGACCGACGAGCCGTACACCAGCGACCCGTACAGCAGCGACCCGTACAGCAGCACTCCGTACAGCAGCGCTCCGGACACCGGCGGCACCTACTCCAGCGACCCGTACGGCACCGACGGCCCCTACGACACCCCGAGCCCGGATCCGAGCCCCTACACCTCGGGCACCTGCCTCAACGGCACCCTGCCGGACTCCACCACCGCGCAGTCCGTCAGCGGTGTGGAGGAGGTCTCCTGCTCCGGGTCCGACGCGCACTACAAGGTGATCGAGACCATTCCGCTGACCTCGGACATGAGTCGCTGCAAGGACAACCCCCGGACCCAGTACGCCTTTTCCTCGCGCTACACGCTCAACGGGGCGACCGTCAACGAGTATGTGTACTGCCTGGTGGGCCTCGGTTCCTACGCACGCTGAAACAAGGGGAAAGAGTTGAACGGGGAACACAACGGGGTCGGGCCGCTCGAGGAGGACGATCCCCGGCGGATCGGGCCGATCCCGCTCGTCGGGCGGCTCGGGGCCGGCGGCATGGGGCGGGTCTACCTCGGTGTGCACGAGGGGCGGTACGCCGCCGTCAAGCAGGTCCTGCCGTCGGTCGTCGCCGAGGACAAGGACTTCGTCCGCCGCTTCGGACACGAACTGGACAACCTCTCCCGGCTGCCCGCCGGGGCCACCGCGCCGCTGCTCGCCGGGGACCGGGACGCCCGGCCGCCGTGGTTCGCCACCGCGTACGTCCCCGGGCTGACGCTGCGCGAGGCCGTCGAGGCGCACGGCGGGCCACTGCCGGCCGAGTCGCTGTGGCTGCTGCTGCGGGAGGCGGCGGCGGGGCTGGCCGCGGTGCACGGGCTCGACATGGTGCACCGGGACGTCAAGCCGTCCAACGTCATGCTGACCCTCGACGGGGTCACCCTCATCGACTTCGGGGTCGCACGGGCCGCCGAGCAGAGCCAGCTGACCCGGACCGGCATGGTGGTCGGCACCCCGGCCTACATGTCTCCCGAACAGGCTTCTGGCGCACGGCGGTTGACCGGCGCGGTGGACGTCTTCGCGCTCGGGTCCGTGGTGGCGTACGCGGGGTGCGGACGGCCGCCGTTCGGGGACGAGTCCGGGCACGGGGTGCTGTACCGGATCGTGCACGAACAGCCCGACCTGGAGGAACTGCGCGCGAGTGACCGAGAGTTGGCGTCGGTCATCACCTCCTGCCTGGACAAGGACCCCGAGGCCCGCCCCAGCGCGGCCGAGTTGCTGGAGCTGGCCACCGGGCACGTGCCTTCGTCCGATGCCCCGCTGTGGCCCGCTGCCCTCACCGGACGTCTCACCGCCCGCGCGGAGTTCGCGGCACAGGTGCCGAAGCCCCAGGGCGACGGGGCGGAGCCCGACGGCGCCGGGCACGAGCCCGAGATCGTCGTACGGCCCGGCGCACGGCGGCCCGAGCGGGAGCGGCGGCGTAGACGGGTGCTGGTGGCCGTCGTGCCGATCGTGGCCGGTGCCGGTGTCGCGACCCTCGCCTTCCAGCTGGCGCCGTACGCCACCGACACCCACCGCGACGGCGCCGCCGGCACACCGGGCGCCTCCGTCTCCGCGTCGGCCGTTCCCTCCCCCGGCGCCTCCTCGGCGAGCCCGGCCGGAACGCCCGGGAACGGCGGGAAGGACGGGAAGGACGGGAAAGGCGCGGGGGAGAAGCGCTCCGCCTCTCCGGCGAGCGGGGAGAAGGAGAAGAAGCGCGGGGACACGGGAGACGACGGGAGCCCGACCGCGGATCGGCAGAGTGGGGCGGACGGCTCCGGCAGCGGATCCGGCACCGGGAACGGTGCCGGCAGCGGCAGCGGCAGTGGCAGCGGCTCCGGATCCGGGCCCGGCAGCTCCGGAGGACCCAGCAGCTCCGGGGGATCCGGCAGTTCAGGAGGCTCCGGAGGTTCCGGTGGGTCCGGCGGCTCCGGCGGCTCCGGCGGCGGGAGTGTGTTCCGGTTGAAGAACGGTGAGAACGGCAAGTGCCTGGTCCAGGTCTACGGCTCCTCGGGCCTCGGCGCCTGCTCGGACTCCACGGCCCGCTGGACCTTCCGCAGTGCCACCGGCGGCAGCGTCAAGGTCGTCAACGTCTCGACCGGCTCCTGCCTGAGCGCCAACGGCAACGGCCAGGCGGTCTTCGTCGGCGACTGCTCGCAGGGCGGCAGCAATCTGCGCTGGACGACCGGCCACGGCAACTCCCTGCGCACGGTCTACGACGGCGGCTGCCTCGACCTCGCCTTCGGAGGCGGCGTGGCCGAGGCGAGCTGCCAGTCGGGGGCGTCCTCGCAGAGCTGGGCCCGGACGTGACGGTGCCGCCGCCGTAGGGGCTACCCGCTGACCATCGCGGTGATCGCCCGTACGGCCTCGGCCACCGGCTGGCCGACCGCTCCGACGGCGGCGGCGATCCCGGCGATCGCCCGCAGCGCCCGGTGCCGCTCCGGCGCGGGCACGGCGGCGTCGGGGCTGAGGGCGGGCAGGGACTCGTCCAGGAGCTGGGCGTCGGGCGCCGACACCTGGGCCCGCAGCCGGGCGATGAGCCCGTTCAGTTCGGCGAGGGCGGCGACCAGGGCCGGGTCCTGCTGCCCGGCTCCGGCGCCGCCCTGGTTCTTGACGATGCCCTGGTTGCCCTGGCCGCCGTACATGTTCACGTTGTCGCCGTAGTAGTAGTTGGTGCCGCTCATGCGCCGATCCCCACGTTTCCGCTGCCGCCGTACATGTTGACGTTGTCGCCGAAGTAGTAGTTCTTCGGCGAGACGGTGAGGCTCTCCACCGTCACCTTGAACTCGGTCTCCGGATGATCGATGGCGTAGGAGATCTGGCCGACGACCTGGTCCAGATAGCGCGGGTCCTGGCTGGTGACCAGCGCCGTGGACGCGCCCGAGGTCTCCACCGCGAGCACGTGGTGCGGTGCGGAGCCCAGGACCGAGATCATGTCGATGAGGAAGTAGATCTCGGCGAAGAGGGCCACGATCCAGACGAAGGTGACATAGCCCGCGGCACCGGAGTTCTGCCCTCCGCCGGCGGTGAGGGCGGGCAGGCCGGGCAGCATCGCGATGAACCCGACGGCCAGCGTCCCCGCGGTGTACCGCAGGAACCTCAGCACCGCCTCCTTGCGCTTGGGGCGCAGGACGAAGGTGTAGACGCGGGCGATGTTCGCCAGCGGGTACACCGCCGCGCCGATCCACAGGATCCGCTTGTTGACCCGGAGATCGACCCGGTCCGGTGCCTGCTGCGCGGGCGGCGCGGGGACGTCCGGCATGAGCGGAGCCGTGGCGGGCGCGGTGGGCGGGGCCGCAGGCGCCGCAGGGGCGGCCTGTGCGGCCTGTGCGGCCGGCGGATCCTGGGCCGGAGGTTCGGGTGGCTGGCCGGTCTGCATCTGCTTCTGTCCCCCAGAGGTCAGGCGATCCCTCGCAACTCGGTGACCACCATTAACAACATCGCCGGTGGGGGATGGCAAGTCGTCGTGGGTCACGAAGTGGCGCCGGACGGCGAGAAGTTGACGGCTGCTCAGTCACCTGCCCGTATCGGCGGCGCCGATGACCCCATCGGCAGCGCCCCGCACCAGCGCGTGGAACCCGGCCGGTGTCCGGCCCTAGCGTCGGTGTCATGACCCCGGAACTCAAGGGCACCGCCCAGCTGACCACCGCCATGATGCTCTCCGGCACCCTCGGCGTCTTCGTCGTCGAGTCGGGAGCCCCGCCCTTCGACGTCGTCTTCTTCCGCGTCCTGTTCGGCGCCCTCGCCCTCGGCGGCTATGTCGCCGCCCGCGGCTGGCTGCGCGACCACGGCTTCACCCCGCGCACCCTCGGACTCGCCGTGCTCGGCGGGGTGTTCATCGTCTTCAACTGGGTGCTGCTCTTCCAGTCGTACAAGAACACGTCCATCTCCGTGGCCACGGTCGTCTACCACACCCAGCCGTTCTACGTGGTCCTCCTCGGCGCCCTGCTGTTCCGCGAACGGCTCACCGCCGCCAAGGCCGGCTGGATCGGCGTCGCCTTCGCCGGGCTGATCCTGGTCTCGGGCGTCACACCCGGCGACTTCGCGAGGGGCGGGTCGTATCTGACCGGCATCGGCCAGGCCCTCGCCGCCGCCCTGCTCTACGGCCTGTCCACCCTGGTCACCAAGCGGATCACCGGTGTGCGCCCGCATCTGATCGCCCTCGTCCAGGTCCTGGTCGGCATCCCGCTGCTGCTGCCCTTCGCGGACTTCGGCGCCATGAGCGGCACCGGCTGGGGCTGGGGCTGGCTCGCCGGGCTCGGTCTGATCCACACCGGCGTGATGTACGTCCTCATGTACGCCGCGTACGCCAAGCTGCCGACCTCGAAGATCGCCGTGCTCGCCTTCGTCTACCCGGCCGTGGCGATGGTCATGGACTGGGCGGTGTACGGCCACCACATCGGGCTCGTGCAGGCGCTGGGCGTCCCGCTGATCGTGACCGCGAGCCTCAAGGTCACGCTTGCTCGGCCACGAGTTTCCGCGCCTGCTCCACGAACAGCCGCGCATGCGCCGGAAGCCGCTTCCCGGCCCGCCACGCCAGTTGCGTCCGAAGCGTGAACGGAGGCTCCCAGCCGAGCCGTACGAGAGAGCCCTCCGCGAGTTCGGCGGCGACCGTCACCTCGGGCAGCAGCGCGACCCCGAGGCCGGCCGCCGCCGCGCGCTTGGTGGCCTCGATGGTGCCGAACTCCAGGAAGTCCACGGGGTTCAGTGTCGTCAGCGTCCGCTCGAACAGGTCCCGGTAGGCGCAGCCCGGCTCGGTGGCCAGCAGGGGCTGCGCGGTCAGCCCGGCCGTCGTGACCGCCGCACCGGCCAGGGCGTGCCCGGGCGCCGCCACCAGGGCCAGCGGCTCCACCGTGAGCACCGCGGTCTCCAGGCCCGGGTGCTCGGTCTCCTCCTCCATCAGGAACCCGACGTCGTAGGTGCCCTGACGCAGCGCCTGCCGGGTCTCGTCGCCGATGGTGGTGCGCAGCGCGAGCCGCACCTTGGGATGGCGGTGGTGGAAGTACTCCAGCAGCGGCGGCAGCCGGTAGGAGGTCAGGGACTCCATCGTGCCGACGGTCAGAGTGCCGGACGGCTCCTCCGGCTCGACGACCACCGCCCGGGCCTCCTCGGTCAGCTCGATGATCTGCCGGGCGTACGGCAGCAGCCGCTTGCCGGCCTCGGTGAGCCGGATCCGGCTGCCGAGCCGGTCGAACAGCTCCACCCCGAGGGAGGCCTCCAGGGTGCGGATCTGACCGGTCACGCTGGACTGGGCGTACGCCAGGTCGGCCGCGGCCCGGGTGAAGCTCAGTACCGTGGCGACCTTCTCGAAGGTGACGAGCAGCCGGAGTTCCATCACGTGTCCCGGTCGTCCTTGCCCAGGGACCTGAGGAACTCGGGGTTGTCGTCGGGCGCGACCCAGGCGGGTGCCGCGCCGTCGGCCGGGGCGTGCCGCACCCGGCCGGTGATCAGCCAGGCGACCGGGCCGACCAGCACCTCGCCGAAGAGCAGGATGATGACCACCCACACCACCTTCGGCAGATGCCGCACCTCTTCCTCGGGGGTGTTCAGGCAGTCCACGAAGGCGTAGATCCACAGAGCCAGGACCAGCAGGAACGGCAGATACCTGAGCATGGCGTGCGATCCCCCGACGAAGTGAGACGGGCCCGGTGACCGGGCCAGAGTAGCGGGTGGTCACGAGGGACACCTTCATGATCGCTGCCTGTCGACGACCGGGGGAGAGGCGGCCGCGATGAAGACAGGCGCCCGCAGCAGCCGGCCTCGCCGGTGTCCGGCATGCGGCAGGGTCCGCCGCGAAGGACCCGTGCATCGCCGTGGACGGCGTGAGCCGGGCGCTGCGCGAGGCCGCCGCGCGCGACGGGCACGACCTGCTCGTCACCTACGGCCGCCGGCCCGCCGCCGAGGTTACGCTCTCGGCCTCGGTACGGCAGACCGACACGACTGGGCGCGGTCGGCGTCGGAGTCCACGCCCACCACCTGGACGCCCTTGGCCGCCAAATGCCGCCGGATCCGGGCGGGGCAGGGGTGGGCGCAGGGATGAAGCGGTAGGTCGGCGATACTTGACCGCATGGCTTACGACGATCTTCGCTCCCTGCTGCGGGCGCTGGAGCGCGAGGGCGACCTCAAGCGCATCAAGGCCGAGGTCGACCCGTATCTGGAAGTCGGGGAGATCGTCGACCGGGTGCAGAAGTCCGGCGGCCCGGCCCTGCTCTTCGAGAACGTGAAGGGCTCGGCGATGCCCCTCGCGATGAACGTCTTCGGCACCGACCGCCGCCTGCTGAAGGCGCTCGGCCTGAAGTCGTACGGCGAGATCTCCGAGAAGATCGGCGGGCTGCTGCGGCCCGAGCTGCCGCACGGCTTCGTCGGCGTGCGTGAGGCGTTCGGCAAACTCGGCGCGATGACGCACGTGCCGCCGAAGAAGGTCAAATCCGACAGCGCCCCGGTCCAGGAGGTCGTGCTGCACGGCGACGAGGTGGACCTCGACCGGCTCCCGGCGCTGTTCACCTGGCCCAAGGACGGCGGCTCCTTCTTCAACCTGGGGCTCACGCACACCAAGGACCCGGAGACGGGCATCCGCAACCTCGGGCTCTACCGCCTCCAGCGCCACGACAAGCGCACCATCGGCATGCACTGGCAGATCCACAAGGACAGCCGCAACCACTACCAGGTGGCCGCGCGCCGGGGCGAGCGGCTGCCCGTCGCCATCGCCTTCGGCTGCCCCCCGGCCGTCACCTACGCCTCCACCGCCCCGCTCCCCGGCGACATCGACGAGTACCTCTTCGCCGGTTTCATCGCGGGCAAGCGGATCGAGATGGTCGACTGCAAGACGGTGCCCCTGCAGGTGCCGGCTCAGGCCGAGGTCGTCCTGGAGGGCTGGCTGGAGCCCGGCGAGATGCTCCCCGAGGGCCCCTTCGGTGACCACACCGGCTTCTACACCCCGCAGGAACCGTTCCCCGCGCTGAAGATCGACTGCGTGACGATGCGCAGGCGCCCGCTGCTCCAGTCGATCGTCGTGGGCCGCCCGCCCACGGAGGACGGCCCGCTGGGCAGGGCGACGGAGCGCTTCTTCCTCCCGCTCCTCAAGATCATCGTCCCGGACATCGTGGACTACCACCTGCCCGAGGCCGGCGGCTTCCACAACTGCGCGATCGTCTCGATCGACAAGAAGTACCCGAAGCACGCGCAGAAGGTGATGCACGCGGTCTGGGGGGCACACATGATGTCCCTGACCAAACTGATCGTGGTCGTGGACTCCGACTGCGACGTGCACGATCTGCACGAGGTCGCCTGGCGGGCCCTCGGCAACACCGACTACGCCCGTGACCTCACGGTCGTCGAAGGCCCCGTCGACCACCTCGACCACGCCTCCTACCAGCAGTTCTGGGGCGGCAAAGCGGGGATCGACGCCACGAGGAAGTGGCCGGAGGAGGGCTACACACGCGACGGCGGCTGGCCGGACATGGTGGAGTCAGACCCGGATACGGCGGCCCTGGTGGACCGCCGCTGGAAGGAGTACGGGCTGTGAGCAGCGCCTCCGCAGCGATCCCCCAGCCGGGACGCACGAAAGCCTTCCTGCGCCTGGTGATGATCGAGCATTCGGTCTTCGCGCTGCCCTTCGCCTACATCGCCTCCCTCACGGCGATGTACGAGTGGGACAGGAGCATCCACTGGGTCCGGCTGCTCCTGGTCACCGTCTGCATGGTGGGCCTGCGCACGTTCGCGATGGCGGTCAACCGGATCATCGACCGCGAGATCGACGCCCGTAACCCCCGCACGGCGCACCGGGAACTGGTGACCGGCGCGATGTCGGTCCGGCACGCCTGGACCGGCGCCCTGATCGCCCTGGTGGTCTTCCTCGGCGCGGCGGCCCTGCTCAACCCGCTGTGCCTGGCCCTCGCCCCGGTCGCGGTCATCCCGATGGTGGTCTACCCCTACGGCAAGCGGTTCACGAACTTCCCGCAGGCCATCCTCGGCCTGGCCCAGTCCATGGGCCCCGTCGGCGGCTGGCTCGCGATCTCCGGTTCCTGGAACTGGGACGCGGCGATCCTCGGCCTCGCCGTCGGCGTCTGGATCGGCGGCTTCGACCTCATCTACGCCTGCCAGGACGTCGAGACCGACCGCGAGACCGGCGTCATGTCGGTCCCGGCCCGCTTCGGCATCCCGGCCGCGATCTGGGGCGCGCGGGCCTGCCACACGCTGACGACGGCCCTGTTCGTCTGGTACGGCGTCGTCACCGGCGCGGGTTCCTTCTTCTGGCTGGGTCTGCTGATCGTCGCCGGCGCCTTCCTCTACGAACACCGCATCGTGCGCCCGCATGACCTGTCCCGCCTCAACAGGGCGTTCTTCAGCGTCAACGGGTTCATCGGGATTGCCCTGTTCGGGTGTGCGCTGCTGGATCTCCTGGTTCGAGGTCTGACCGTCTGAATAGCGTGCGGCCTACCATCGAGTGCAGACAGAGGGAGGCCGACGTGTCCGTCTCGGACAGTGATCGCCTGCACTCGCAGCTCGCCCGGTACGAGGACATGTTCCGCGGGTACCGGACGGAGATTGTCGAGGGCAACATCGTGACGAGTCCGCTCAGGCCGTTCCACAACGAGACGATCGTGCGGCTGTGGACGCAGCTCGAACCCCAGCTGGGCTCTGAGCGGGGTTTCATCAGCGACGTGGCGATCCCGTTCAGTGACGACTTCGAGTTCTGCCCCGATCTCGCGGTCATCCCCGAAGCCGAGAGAAGCCGCAATTTCACCTCCTATCCGCCCGACCTGGTGGAACTGGCCGTCGAGGTGGTTTCTCCGAGCAGCGTCCGCAACGACTACGAGGTCAAGAACAAGCAGTACGCGGCTCGCGGCATCCCGGACTACCTGATCTTCGATCCTCGTACGGGACACCTGGTCACGCTCTGGAATCCCGGCCCGGACGGGTACCTGGGCCGGGACACACTGCCGTACGGGGGCAAGCTGACCGTGGAGACGAAGCTCGGAAGCCTCACTGTCGACACCTCTCGCCTCCCCGTCGACCCCAAGGCGCCCGACCCGGCCTGAGCACACGCCGACCCACCGGTACGCTCAAGGTGTGAACGCAGGAGAAACGCAGCGCGTGCCTTGGATCGTGGGGGTGTCCGGTGCTTCCGGAACGCCGTATGCGGCAGCCGTGCTGCGGGCGCTGCTGGGGGCGGGCGAGGCGGTCGACCTGGTGGTCAGCCGGGCCTCGCGGCTGACGCTGCTGGACGAGACGGGCATCTCGTTCCGGGACGCCCACTGGCACGACGACCTGCGGGACTGGCTGGCCCGGGGCGCCGACGGCAAGCCCGGGACCTTCGACGTGGACGTCAGCGCGGTGCGGTACTGGAGCGCCGGCGACCTCGCCGCCGGTCCGTCCTCGGGGTCGTACCCGGCGAAGGGGATGCTCATCGTGCCCGCCTCCACCGCCTGTGTGGCCGGTGTGGCGCTCGGACTGTCCAAGGACCTGTTGCAGCGCGCGGCGAGCGTCACCCTGAAGGAGCGCCGGACGCTGGTCGTCTCGGTGCGGGAGACGCCCCTGAACGGGCAGACCCTGCGCCACCTGGTCGCCCTGGACGACGCCGGTGCCACCGTCGTACCGGCCTCGCCCGCCTTCTACGCGGGTGCCACCCACATCCAGGACCTGGTGGACTTCGTCGCCGGGCGGGTGCTGGACGCGGCGGGCGTGGAGCACGGCCTGTACCGGCGGTGGAAGGGCGAACTCGGCGGCGGCACACCGAGCTAGTTCAGCAAGCACGTACCTCTCTTCAACTTCGGACCTCTTCAGCGGAAGGCTTCGATCGCATGGACGCGGTGGACAGGCAGCTCATCCAGGCCCTGAGGGAGAACGGCCGGGCCTCGTACGCGGAGCTGGGGCGCCTCGTCGGCCTGTCGGGACCCAGCGTCACCGACCGCATCAACCGGCTGGAGGCGGCCGGTGTCATCACCGGGTACCGCGCCACGGTGAACGCGGCCTCGCTCGGTCTCGGTGTGACCGCCCTGATCGGGATCTCGCTCTCCGACGCCGCCGACCACGAGGACGTCGCGCAGCGGCTGCGGGACCTGCCGGAGATCGAGGACTGCTGGTTCATCGCCGGCGACGACTCCTACATGCTCAAGGTCCGCTCCTCGGACGTCGACGGTCTGGAGAAGACCATCCGCCGGCTCAGCGGTACCAAGGGCGTCTCCCGGACCCGTACCACCATCGTGCTGTCCACGAAGTGGGAGAACCGGGTCGGGGAGCTGCCCGAAGAGGTCTAGGGATACCGTTGGCCGCGCTGTCGTAGAAAGGTGTTGGCATGGACGTCGGTCTCAAGCGCGAGCTGGAGGAGAAGGTCCGCTCCGGTGAGCGGCTGACCCGCGAGGACGGCATCGCGCTGTACGAGTCGGACGACCTGGCATGGCTCGGCGGCCTGGCGCACGAGGTCCGGACCCGCAAGAACGGTGACGTGGTCCACTTCAACGTCAACCGGCACCTGAACATGACCAACGTGTGCACGGCCTCCTGCGCCTACTGCTCGTTCCAGCGCAAGCCGGGCGAGAAGGACGCGTACACGATGCGCATCGAGGAGGCCGTGAAGCTCGCCAAGGGGATGGAGTCGGAGAGCCTCACCGAGCTGCACATCGTCAACGGTCTGCATCCGAACCTGCCGTGGCGCTACTACCCGCGTTCGCTCAGGGAGCTGAAGCAGGCCCTCCCGAACGTCTCCCTGAAGGCCTTCACGGCGACGGAGATCCATCACTTCGAGACGATCAGCGGTCTGTCCGCCTCGGAGATCCTGGACGAGCTGATCGACGCGGGTCTGGAGTCGCTGACCGGCGGCGGTGCCGAGATCTTCGACTGGGAGGTCCGGCAGCACATCGTGGACCACCGCACCCACTGGGAGGACTGGTCCCGCATCCACCGCCTGGCGCACGAGAAGGGTCTGAAGACCCCGTGCACCATGCTCTACGGCCACATCGAGGAGCCCCGCCACCGCGTCGACCACGTCCTCCGTCTGCGCGAACTCCAGGACGAGACGAACGGCTTCCAGGTCTTCATCCCGCTGCGCTACCAGCACGACTTCGTGGACATGAAGGACGGCAAGATCCGCAACCGCCTTCAGGCCCGCACCCGGATGGCGACCGGCGCGGAGGCCCTGAAGACCTTCGCCGTCTCCCGGCTGCTCTTCGACAACGTCCCGCACGTGAAGGTCTTCTGGGTCATGCACGGCGTGCAGACCGCACAGCTGGCCCTGCAGCACGGCGCGGACGACATGGACGGCTCGGTCGTCGAGTACAAGATCACTCACGACGCCGATAACTTCGGTACGCCGAACAAGCTCACCCGTGAGGACCTGCTGGAGCTGATCCGCGACGCCGGCTTCCGCCCGGTGGAGCGGAACACGCGCTACGAGATCATCCGCGAGTACGACGGCCCCGACCCGGCGCGCCGCGAGTCCCCCCAGCCGATGCGGGTCTGACTTTTCCGGCGGGCAGACGACATGGATCCGAGGCCCCACGGCGGGTACTCGGACTCCATGCCCACCACCCGAGCCCCCGAGGACGCCTACACGGCGGAGCCCTTCGTGCCGGAGGGCGCCGGTCTCGCCGAGCTTCGCGAGGCCGCAGCGGACTGCCGTGGCTGCCCCCTGCACGGCCCCGCCACCCAGACGGTCTTCGGCACGGGCAACGCGCACGCGCGCGTGATGCTTGTCGGCGAGCAGCCCGGCGACCAGGAGGACCGTCAGGGCAGACCCTTCGTCGGCCCCGCCGGCAAGCTGCTCGACAGGGCGCTGGAGGAAGCCGGCATAGACCCGGCGGACGCGTACGTCACCAACGCCGTCAAGCACTTCAAGTTCACCCAGGCGGAACCCCGCAAGCGCCGGATCCACAAGGCGCCGAGCCTGCGGGAGATGACCGCGTGCGGGCCCTGGCTCGCGGCGGAGCTGGCGCTGGTCGAGCCCGAACTGATCGTGGTGCTCGGCGCGACGGCCGGGAAGGCGCTGCTGGGGTCGTCGTTCCGGGTGGGCGAGGTGCGCGGGACCGTACTGGAGCGGGAGATCCACGGCCGGCCCGAGCGGCTGGTGCCGACCGTGCATCCGTCGTCGGTGCTGCGGGCGCAGGACGACGCGGACAGGAAGGCCGCGTACCAGGGGCTCGTGGCCGACCTGAAGGTGGCCGCACGCGCCCTCGGGTGACGGATGACCCCGGGTAATAAGTAAAGTGGCGCCATGCCGCTTACCTTCACCCTTGATCCCGCCATCACCCCCGCCCTGCGCGACGGCATCCTCGACCTGTGGACGGACGTCTCCAACGCGGGCGGCGCCGTGGGCTTCGTGCCGCCGGTGAGCCGGGAGGACGTCCGGCCCGAGCTGGTGCACCACTTCGTGGCCATGGCCGAGGGCCGTCACCGGCTGCTCGTCGGGTGTGACGAGACGGGTGAGCCGGCCGCGACCGCCTTCTTCTCCTTCAACACCCACCGGCTCCAGAAACACTGGGTGTGGCTGTACACGGTGATGGTCCACCCGAGGCACCAGGGCAAGGGGTACGGCCGCGACCTGCTGGCTGCCGCCGCGGACGCGGCCCGCACCTTCGACGGCATCGACGCGATACGGCTGACCTGCCGGGGCGGCCTCGGCCTGGAGCGGTTCTACGGCTCCTGCGGCTACAAGGAGGTCGGCCGGGTGCCGGACGCCATCCGGGTGGCGCCCGGCGACGACCGCGACGACGTGATCATGCTGCTGCCCCTGAACTGACGCTCCCCGGCCCACCCCCCTGCAAGATCCCTTCCCGGTCGTGCTTCACTGGACGATGACCCCTTTTGGAATCGGACGAGTGGATTGAGATGCTCCGCTACACGCTGATGCGCCTCGGCGTCTTCGCCGGCTGCCTCGTGGTCGTCTGGGGAGCCGTCTACTCCGGCATCTTCCCGCGCGGTTTCGGCGACTCCAACTTCCTCTGGGTGCTGCTGCTGTCGCTGGTGCTGTCGGCGCCGATCAGCTGGGTGGTGCTGCGCAAGGAGCGGGAGCGGGCCTCGGTCCGGATCGTCGACAAGGTCGACCGGATGAAGACCAACCTGGACGCCAACCGCAGCCAGGAGGACCTCGCCGACGACACCGCGAGGGCGCAGGGCGGGGCAGCCGCGTCCAACTAGTCTTGCCCCCATGGGTGGGGCGAAGACAAAACGGATGCCGCGTGCGGTGCGTGAGCAGCAGATGCTCGACGCCGCCGTGCGGATCTTCGGCCAACGCGGCTACATGGCCGCCTCGATGGACGAGATCGCCGAACTCGCGGGCGTCTCCAAGCCGTTGGTCTATCTGTACCTGAACTCCAAGGAAGACCTCTTCACCGCCTGCATCCGGCGCGAGGCCGCCGCCCTGACGGAGGCCGTCCGCGCCGGGGTCCGCACGGACCTGCCCGCCGACCAGCAGCTCTGGGACGGGCTCAAGGCCTTCTTCGCGCACACCGCCGAGCACCCCGACGCCTGGTCGGTGCTGCATCTGCAGGCCCGTACGCACGGGGAGCCCTTCACGGGTGAGGTCGCCGCGATGCGCGAGGAGATCGTCGCGTTCGTGACCCGGCTGGTCGCCGTCGCCGCACGGGAGGCCCACCGCGATCCCGACCTCGCCGAACACGAGGTGGCGGGCCTCGCCGAGGCGCTGGTCGGCGCGGCGGAATCGCTGGCCGCGTGGGCCAACGGCACGCCCGGCATCACCGCCCGGGAGGCCGCGGCCACCTTGATGAACTTCGCCTGGTCGGGGATGGGCAACCTGATGCGGGGACGCCCCTGGGTTCCGCCGACTGAGGCCTAGGCCGCGCCCAGGAACGGCGACGCACCCCTACGGCGCCTGGTCGCCTCTCCCCCCTGCTGCTTACTCCGAAGTAAGGTTACCGCCGGTAAGGGTATGTCGGGCGCAGAAGCAGCGGAAGGTGAACCCCCCTCACATAACCCCCGAGGCTGCACATCCCTGGCTCCGGACCATCCCCGGACTCGCACAATCCCCTCACAGCCGAGCCGTACGATCACCTGCCTAACCAGCGGTAACCCCTTTCTCCGTATCTATGAGGGTCCACCGCAGGTGCACGCACGCCACAGGAGCCGCTCGTGTCCACGCCGTACCCGACAACCCCCGTCTCCGCCACCGACTACGACGGCCGCCCGGTCCTCGTGGAGCCCTGGGTCCAGCGGCTGGACGGCGCCGTGCGCGAGGTGTCCGTACCGCCGTTCACATCCCCGCACAAACACGGCTCCCTCGCCGACCTGCCCTTCGAGAACGCGGAGTCCGCGCCCGCCGCGACCGTGCTCAGCCGCAAGCTGCCCGACGGCCGCTGGACGGACATGACGGCCGCGCACTTCGCCGAGCAGGTGCTCGCGGTGGCCAAGGGACTGATCGCCGAGGGCCTGGTGCCGGGCGACCGCATCGCCGTCATGGCCCGTACGCGCTACGAGTGGACGCTGCTGGACTTCGCCGCCTGGGCCGCAGGCCTGGTCACCGTGCCGGTCTACCCCACCTCATCGGTCTTCCAGACCCGCTGGATCCTGCACGACTCCGGCGCCGTCGCCCTGATCACCGAGACCACCGCCCAGGCCTCCGCCATCGGCCCCGAACTCCAGCACCTGCCCGATCTGCGCCACCTGTGGGTGATGGACAAGGAGCACGTGACCCGGCTCTCCGAGGCCGGCGCACAGGTACCGGACGGCGAAGTCGCCGTACGGCGCGGCATGCTGGGCCCCGACACCCTCGCCACACTCATCTACACCTCCGGCACCACCGGCCGCCCCAAAGGCTGCGCCCTCTCGCACGGCAACTTCTTCGCCGAGGTCGACAACGCCATCGAACTGCTCCACCCGGTCTTCAGGGCCCAGGGCGAGGAGCCCTCGGTCCTCCTCTTCCTGCCGATGTCCCACGTCTTCGGGCGCATGGTGGCCATCGCCTGCGTCCGGGCCCGGGTCCGCCTCGGCCACGCGCCGAGCCTGGCCGCCGAGGACCTGCTGCCGGACCTGGCGGCCTTCAGGCCGACCGCGCTGCTGACCATCCCGTACATGCTGGAGAAGGTCTACAACTCGGCCCGCGCGAACGCCGAGTCCGGCGGCCGGATCGCCGTCTTCGACCGGGCCGCCGCCGTCGCCCGGCGCTACGGCGAGGCGCTGGAGGCCCGGCAGACCGGCACCGGCAGCGGCCCGAGCCGCTCCCTGAAGACGGCCCGCGGCTTCTACGACCCGCTCGTCTACCGCAAGATCCGCTCCGCCATGGGCGGTCGCGTCCGGCACGCCATCTGCGGCGGCTCCCCGCTCGGCCGGCGCCTCGCCGCGTTCTACGCCGGCGCCGGCATCGAGATCTTCGAGGGTTACGGCCTGACGGAGACCACCGGCGCCACGACCGTCACCCCACCCCTCAAACCCCGCCTGGGGACGGTCGGCTGGCCGCTCCCCGGAACCCGGATCCGCATCGCGGCGGACGGCGAGATCCTCGTCGCCGGCGACCACGTGCTGCGCGGCTACTGGGACCCCCAGGCCGGCGGAGTCGTGCCCGCGACCAGGGACGGCTGGCTGCCCACCGGCGACCTCGGCGAACTGGACGACGAGGGCTATCTCACCATCACCGGCCGCAAGAAGGAGCTGCTGATCACGGCGGGCGGCAAGTCGGTGGCCCCGGCCCCGCTGGAGAACTGGCTGCGCCAGCACCCGCTGATCTCCCAGGTGATGCTGGTCGGCGACGGCCGGCCCTACGTCGCCGCGCTGATCACACTCGACCCCGACGGCATCACCCACTGGCGGCAGATGATCGGCAAGCACCCGGTGCCGCCGGAACTCCTCGTCGGGGACACCGAGCTGGAGGCCGTCCTGCAGCGCGCGATCGACGAGGCCAACAAGCTGGTGTCCCGCCCCGAGTCCATCCGCCGCTTCGCCGTGCTGCCCGTGGACTTCACCGAGGCGGCCGGCCATCTGACGCCGTCCATGAAACTCCGCCGTGAGGCGATCACGCGGGACTTCTCCCGCGAGGTGGAGAGCCTGTACGCAAGCTGAGGCCTCACGCCTGCGCGGGGGCGACCAGCGCGCGCTCCCAGTGCTGGGTGTCGGCGTACTCGCGCATGCTGACGATCTTCCCGTCCCGGACGCGGAAGACACCGCTGTTCTTCTGCTGGTACGGCCTGCCGGTGCGGCCCGTCGCCCAGGAGTCCCACTCGACGAACACCTGCTCGCCCTCGCCGAAGAGGTTGGTGACCCGCAGGCCGATCTCCCGGTCGGGGTCGAGATGGGCGAAGGCGGTCGCGAGGAACCCGTTGACCACCTGGTCCCGGCCCTGCCAGGTGCCGGAGATCGGGAGGTCTCCGGCGTACCAGGAACTGCCGTCCTCGGCCCATGCGTTCCAGACCGCGTCCTGATCGCCCGCCGCCAGCGCGTCGAAGTAACCCCGCACCACGTCCTTGGCGTCCATGCCCTTGCCTCTCCTCGTACCGAGCGGCTTTTCCGCCCGGCATCAAGTCAAGCCGCCGGGACGGCACAGACCAAGAAGCGATCGACGCACGCAGCGATCAGTGATCGTGATCGATCGGGGATCGTGAACGGTCGGCACCCGCTCCTCGCCGATCCCACCTCGGTCCGGACGCTCGGCGGGGCGGGGAGCGGGTTGCCGCCTGGGTCGATCGCGGCCCGCCATCGATCCTCGTACGGTCCTGACAGCCAGTCAATCCTTGGGTTTTCTCGATAACCCCAAGTGTTAGCTTGGGTCTTGTGACCCTCGAAGACCTCCGTGTGTTCGTGGCCGTGTGCCGCGCCGGCAGCCTCAGTTCCGTCGCACGGGACCTCGGCTGCACCCAGTCCGCCGTCAGTCAGCACGTGAAGCGGCTGGAGAAGGAGACCGGGGTCGCGTTGCTGGATCGGCAACCGCGGGGCGTGGTCCCCACGCAGGCCGGGCGGATCCTGGAAGCGGCGGCGGCCGAGGGCATATCCGGCCTCGACCTCGCGGTACGGCAGCTGCGCGACCTCATCGACGGCCACAGCGGACACGTCCGCGTCGCCACCGGCGCCACCACCGTCCGGCACTTCATGTCCGACGCGGTGGTCACCTTCCGCCGCCGTCACCCCAAGGTCAACCTGGAGTTCCGGACGGTCAGTTCGGGACGCGGCACCTTCGACGCCCTGGCCGACGGCACCCTCGACCTGGCGTGGATCACCGTCGGCCCCCGGGTCCGCGGCATCGAGCAGCGGACGGTCGCGGAACTGCCCTGGCTGCTCGCCCTCCGCGCCGACGACCCCCTCGCCGGACGGCCGGATCTCGACCCCGCCGAACTGGCCGACGTACGCCTCATCCGGCTGCCCCCCAACTCCACCTCCGCGGGCCACCTGGACGCGGCCTGTGCCGAGCTGGGCGTGCGGTTCGCCTACGACACGAGCGTCGCCGACTGGGACACGGCGCTGCTGCTGGCCGAGCTGGGGGTGGGCCGGGCGGTCGTACCCGCCGTACCAGGACTGCCGGTACCGGGGGAGGGCGACCTACGGCTGGTCCCGCTGCGGGGCCTGCGCCCCCTCCCGGTCGGCTGGGCCGTCCGCCGCTGGGACGCCCTCAGCCCTCCGGCACGGGCCTTCGCGGACACGGTCGCCGCCGCCCGCTGAGCGAGAGCTCCGCCCAGACCGTCTTGCCGACGGTGCGCGGCGCGACGCCCCAACGGGCCGACAGCACCAGTACGACCACGAGTCCGCGCCCGTGCTCGTCCTCCGGCCCGCCGTCCAGGAACCGCAGCTCCTTGTCTCCTCGGGCGTCACTCACCTCGATACGCAAGGTGTCCCTCGCGGGCAGGAGCCGGAGCCGCAGCTCGAAGTCCCGGCCCGGCACACGACCGTGGGTGACGGCGTTCGCCGCGAGCTCGGCGACGAGGAGCTGAGCGGTGCAGTTCGGGTCGCTGTCGTGCGGGTATCCCCAGGTGGCGAGCTGGTGGCCGGTGAGACGCCGGGCCAGCCGGGCGCCGAGGGCAGTGGCACTGAGCCGTTGGCTGAGCTCATGTGCGGGGGTGGAGATTTGCGGATTCACGTGACAGAGCGTCGTCACTTCTCCCTACTCTGACCAGGGGAGACCCGGCGACTGAGCGTAGTCGTACGGGTGCGTCTGGTTTGCGTACGAGCAGTCGGAGGGTGGAGTGACGGAGGAGCGGGAGCGGCGGCCGGAGACGCCTGCTGAGGAGAGCGGGGCGGTGGGGGTCTTCGCGGCGGTGGGCAGGCAGTTGAAGCTGTTGAGGGAGCGGGCGGGGCTGAACCAACGGGAGTTCGGGAGCCTGGTGAGCTACGGCCCCGATCAGGTCTCGGCGATGGAGAGGGGGGTGCGGGTGCCGAGGCCGGAGTTCTTGCGGCAGGCGGATGAAATCCTCGGCGCAGAGGGGCTGTTGAAAGTGGTCATTCCTGAGGTGGAGGAGGCGATGACCAAGGCGCGGACGCGGCATCCGGAGTGGTATCGGAGTTACGCCGCCTTGGAGGCGGAGGCGGTCTCCCTGCACGACTACAGCACCATGGGCATGCTCGGGCTGCTTCAGACCGAGGCTTACTCAAGGGCGGTGTTCACGCAGAGGCACCCGCCTCTGGACGAGGCGACCATCGAGAAGCGGGTGGCGGACAGGCTCTCGCGCCAACAGATCTTTGAACAGTGGCCGCCACCGGAGTTCAGTTTCGTCATGGAACAGGCCGTACTGGAACGGCCAATCGGCGGCCCGAAGGTGCACAGGGAGCAGCTCTGTCAGCTGTTAAGGATCGGTCGCATGCGAAATGTGCAGGTACAGGTGATGCCGACGGGGCGTGCGGAACATCCCTCACTTGGCGGCTCTTTCACCTTGCTGATCCCCAAGGGTCGGGGGCAGGTTGGGTACATGGAGGCTCAGGGGTACCCGAAGTTGATCACCGACCGCGAAGAGGTCCGCATCCTCGCTGCTCGCTATGGGATCATCCGGGCTCAGGCCCTCAACCCGCACGAGTCCCTGGACCTGATCGAGAAGATGCTGGAAGAGCGATGACCATAGAGCAGTTGAGCTGGTTCAAGTCGAGCTACAGCGACGGTGAAGGCGGTCAGTGCCTCGAACTTGCCTATGCCTGGCGCAAGTCCACCCACAGTGACGGCGAAGGCGGCGACTGCCTGGAGATGGCCGCCCACCCCACCGCCATCCACATCCGTGACTCGAAGCAACCCGCCGCCCCTCACCTCACCCTCACCCCCTCCGCCTGGTCAGCCTTTCTTCTGGGCGAGAAGGAACGCCTGGCCCGCTGACTCCTCCAGCGCGGTGTCCCGTTCGCGCACGGTGCTGGAGCGGAGGACGAAACCGCCGTCGGCCAGCAGCCCCGCCATGAACTCGGGACGACGCCGCTCGAAGTCCAGGGTCACCGGACGCCCCCACGGCTGAGCCAGCCGGCGCGGCTCGTCTCCCGTCTGGAAGGCGAGCAGGAGATGACCGCCAGGAGCCAGCACACGCGAGAACTCGGCGAAGAGGCGAGGGAGTTCGGCCACAGGTGTGTGGATGCTGGAGTACCAGGAGACGGCCCCGGCGAGGGAACCGTCGTCAAACGGCAGCTCCAGCATCGACCCCTGCTCGAACCGCAGGGCGGGATACTCGCGGCGGGCGATGGCGAGCATCGACTCGGAGAGGTCGAGGCCGGAGACGGACAACCCCAGGTCGGCGAGGTGGGCTGCGACGGCCCCGGGCCCGCAACCGAGGTCGGCCACCAGCCCGTCCGGACCGACCATTTCGGCGTACGCGGCGAGCAGCGCCCGCTCCAGCGGCCTGGCGGCGAGCGGATTCCGGAAGTGGCCGGCGTAGTCCTCGGCGACCGTGTCGTAGAAGGTGCGGGTGGCGGTGAGGAAGTCATCGGTGTCGGTCATGGGGAGGGACCGTATCCGGCCGCACTGACAGCACCGTCGGGTCCTAGCCGACCCCCGCCAGCCGCAGCACCGCGGCCGTTGCCGCCGCGCCGAGCACCACCACCGCGAACGGTGCCCGGCGCCAGGCCAGCACGGCCGCGACCAGGACCCCGGCGGGCCGGGCCCAGCCCGCGAAGCCGCCGGACTCCGTCAGCGCGCCGGTGGCCAGGAGGGCGACGAGCAGCACCACGGCCCCGGCGGAGGCGAGTTCCTGCGCCCGGGCCGGTATCTCGACCCGCCCGCGCAGCACCGGCCCCACCAGCCGGAAGGCATACGTGCCCAGGGCCAGCACGAGGATCACGAGGACAGCGGCGTTCATACGGCGGCCTCCACGGGCTGTCGGCGATGCAGGAAGAGCCCCGCCAGGGCGAGCAGCACCGGCACTCCGGCGGGCACGGCGGGTGTCGCCGCGAGGGCGATGACGGCACCGAGCACGGCACACCGCCGTACCGCCGCCTCCCCCCGCAGCTGGGGCAGCACCAGCGCGACCAGCACCGCGGGAAACGCGGCGTCGAGTCCGTACCGGGCCGTGTCGCCCAGCGCGCCGCCGGCGAGCGCACCGGCCAGCACCCCGATGTTCCACACGGCGAACAGGCCGAGCCCGGATATCCAGAACGCCCGCCGCTGCCGTACCGGGTCTGGCTGGGCGAGGGCGAAGGCGACCGTCTCGTCGGTGACCAGGTGGGCGCCGAGGAAACGGGCCGCCCGTCCGGTCCCGAGGATCTCGGCGACGGCCAGACTGAACGCGGCCGTACGGGTGTTCAGCAACAGCCCGGTCGCCGCGGCCGCGATCGGGCCGCCCCCGGCGAGCAGCACCCCCACCGCGCTGAACTGGGCCGATCCCGCGTACACCACCAGTGACATCAGCACCGGCACCCACACCGGTAGCCCGCCCGCGACCGACACGGCACCGAAGGAGACGCCGACGACACCGCTCGCGAGCCAGACGAGAGAGCTGTCGCGGAACAGGGAACGGTCACTGGGTGTTCGGAGAAGCGAACGCATGTTTTCTAGAATGGACAGTGGACCTACTGTCCGTCAAGCCGAACGATCGTACCGATGGAGCGAACGACATGTCCGAGCCTCCCGCCCGGCTCCCCCTGGAGTGGATCGCCGCATCGCTCAAGCGGGAGCGCGCCCGCACCGGGCTCTCCCTGTCCGAGCTGGCCAAGCGCGCCGGAATCGCGAAGTCCACGCTCTCCCAGCTGGAGACGGCGAGCGGCAATCCCAACGTGGAGACGCTCTGGGCGCTCGCGGTCGCGCTGGGCGTGCCGTTCAGCGCGCTGGTGGAGCCGCCGGTGACGAGCGTCCAGGTGATCCGGGCCGGCGAGGGCCCGGCGGTCGCCTCGGCGCATGCGGACTTTGTCGCCACCCTGTTGTCCGCGAGCCCTCCTTCGGCCCGGCGGGACATCTACCGCCTGAGCGCCGAGCCCGGGGCGGCCCGCGTCTCGGAACCGCACATCCCCGGCACGGTCGAGCATCTGATCGTGAGCTCCGGCCGGGTGAAGGCGGGCCCGGCGGGGAAGGAGGCCGAACTCGGTCCCGGGGATTACATGACCTACAGGGGAGATGTGCCGCACTCCTACGAAGCGCTGGAGCCGGGCACGACCTTCGTTCTCGTCATGCAGCACACATAGTCATCCAGTACGCGTAGAGAATTCGCGCAGAATTCATCAACGGCCGGGGGAAAGGCAGGAGCCCCGTCGCCGGAACGGCGCGGGGCTCCTTGGGTACTGCTCTCAGGTTCTGCGATCAGGCAGTGATCAGACGGGGGTGACGTTCTCCGCCTGCGGACCCTTCGGGCCCTGCGTCACGTCGAAGCTCACCTGCTGGTTCTCCTCGAGGGAGCGGAAGCCGGAGGCGTTGATCGCGGAGTAGTGAACGAAGACGTCGGGGCCGCCGCCCTCCTGGGCGATGAAGCCAAAGCCCTTTTCGGCGTTGAACCACTTAACGGTTCCGGTAGCCATAAGCCCTCCTTGGGCCCAAAAGGGTTGCCCTGCTCCAGAACCTGCACGTGCGAAACGGTGCTGCGCAACTGCATACGTCTGAAAACGACGAGAGCCTGCGGTTACATGCTCCGCAGGCTCTGTACTGCAAGGGAAACCAAACTGCAACTTGCGGCAAGCCTAGCATCCGGGCACCCGAAAGCAATAGAGGGAAAGATCACTTCACCCGGACGTTTGAACGGCCGTTGGGTCATTTGACGTCGTGGTGACCGCGGGGCCGGTCCCGGCACCGTACCGCAGTGGGGCTAGTGTCCCGATGTGGACAATTCTCGCACCCGGCCGCGCGTCGGCCACATCCAGTTCCTGAACTGCCTGCCCCTGTACTGGGGGCTCGCGAGAACCGGCACCCTCCTCGACTTCCAGCTGACCAAGGACACCCCGGAGAAGCTCAGCGAGCAGCTCGTGCGCGGCGACCTCGACATCGGCCCCGTCACCCTCGTCGAGTTCCTGAAGAACGCCGACGACCTGGTCGCCTTCCCGGACATCGCCGTCGGCTGCGACGGCCCGGTGATGTCCTGCGTGATCGTCTCGCAGGTCCCGCTGGACCGGCTGGACGGCCGCCGGGTCGCCCTCGGTTCGACCTCCCGCACCTCGGTCCGCCTCGCCCAGCTCCTCCTGGCCGACCGCTACGGCGTCCGGCCCGACTACTACACCTGCCCGCCCGACCTCAGCCTGATGATGCAGGAGGCGGACGCGGCGGTCCTGATCGGCGACGCGGCACTGCGGGCGAACCTGCTGGACGGCCCGCGCTACGGCCTGGAGGTCCACGACCTCGGCGCGCTCTGGAAGGAGTGGACCGGCCTGCCGTTCGTCTTCGCGGTCTGGGCGGCCCGCCGCGACTACGCCGACCGCGAGCCGGACATCACCCGCCAGGTCCACCGGGCCTTCCTCGAATCCCGCAACCTCTCCCTGGAGGAGGTCGCCAAGGTCGCCGAACAGGCCGCCCGCTGGGAGGCCTTCGACGAGGCGACGCTGGCGCAGTACTTCACCACCCTCGACTTCAGCTTCGGCTCCCCGCAGCTGGAGGCGGTCGCCGAGTTCGCCCGCCGGATCGGCCCGACGACCGGCTTTCCGGCGGACGTGAAGGTGGACCTGCTGCGTCGGTGACCAGGTGTCACTAGGCTGATGACGACAGGCCCGGACACGGGCCTGCAGTACGGGCCTTGAGTACAAGCCTTGAGTACGGGCCTTGAGGTCGGAGGCGTTGGGGGGAGCGCGCCATGCAGCCGCTGGACGTGGACGAGCCGGCCACCGTCGGGCCCTACCGGCTGCTCGGCCGGCTCGGCGCCGGTGGCATGGGCCGGGTCTATCTCGGCCGCAGCGCGGGCGGCCGTACGGTCGCGGTCAAGATCGTGCATCCGCACTTCGCGCTGGACGAGGAGTTCCGCGCCCGCTTCCGGCGCGAGGTGGCTGCCGCCCGCCGGGTCGGCGGCGCCTGGACCGCGCCCGTCCTGGACGCGGACCCCGACGCCCCGGTGCCCTGGGTCGCCACCGCCTACGCGGCCGGCCCGTCCCTCGCCGCGGCCGTCACCGACACCGGCCCGCTGCCCGCGCACACCGTACGGGCCCTGGGTGCGGGCCTCGCCGAGGCGCTGACGGCCGTACACGAACGGGAGCTCGTGCACCGGGACGTGAAGCCGTCCAACGTCCTGCTGACCCTCGACGGACCGTTGCTGATCGACTTCGGTATCGCGCGGGCCATGGACGGCACGGCGTCCCTGACGTCCACCGGTGTCTCGGTCGGCTCCCCGGGTTACATGGCACCCGAGCAGATCCTCGGCAAGGGCGTCACGGGTGCGGCCGACGTATTCTCCCTCGGCGCGGTCCTCGTCCACGCGGCCACGGGAGACGCACCCTTCCGCGGTGACTCCTCGGCCGCGCTGCTCTACAAGGTCGTCCACGAGGAGCCCGAACTCGGCCCGCTCGACGGCGAGCTGCGCGAGGTCGCCGCGGCCTGCCTGGCCAAGGATCCGGCGGCCCGGCCCCGTCCCGCCGACGTGAGCCGACGGCTCGCCCCGGAAGGTGCCACCCGCCTGATCGCCGGCGGCTGGCTGCCGGGCCCCCTGGTGGAACAGGTCAGCCGCAGCGCCGTCCGCCTGCTCAACCTGGACACGGGGGAGACGGTGCGATCGGGGCCCGTTGCCTTCGACCGGCCTGCGGTGACGGGGTCGCCGACACCGGCGTCGGCTTCTGATTCGGCGTCGGGTCCGGTCTCCGCCACGGGTCCGGTCTCCGCCACGGGTCCGGTCTCCGCCACGGGTGCGGTCTCCGCCCCCGCCGAGGCGAACTCCTTCACTGGAGCCGGTGCTTTCGGGCCCGCGCCCGTGATGAACCCGCAGGGCCCTGGGACGTCGGCGCCTTCCGGGTCGGCGGGCGGTGCGGCCGGGGTTTCTCCGGAGTCCGCGACCGGTGTGGACGGCGTGCCACCCGGGGCGCCGACCGTCGTGCCCGCGCCGCGGGACGCGCCGCCGCCCGGCCGGGTCTCCGTCAGCCTCGCGGCGGCCTCCGCGCCGGCAGAGGGCGGCCGGGGTCGCCGGCTGAGCTGCACGATGGTGCTGGCGGTCGCCGGAGCGCTGGCCGTGGTGTCCCTGGTGCTCGGCGCGGTGCTGCGGCCCTGGTTCCAGAACGACAGTGACGCGGGCGCGGGCAGCGCCCCTCGCTCCCCGGCACCGAGCGCGGCGTACAGCAGTGCCCCCGGCAAAAGCCCCCGGCCCGGTGCGATCCCGGCCCGCTACCTCGGCACCTGGGAAGGGCAGGGCAGCGAACTCGGGCTGCCCGCGGGCACCTTCCGGATCACCGTTCACCAGGCCGCGGTCGGCCAGGAGTTGGGACGGCTCCGGAACACCGACCAGGTCGGCGGCGTGTGCACGGACGTCCTCACCCTGAAGAAGGTGACGAAGTCCCGGATCCTCGCGACCTCGGTGGGCGCCCAGGACAACCCCGGGCACTGTGTGGCGAGCCCGCGCCAGGTCGAACTGACCCCGGTCGGCGACGACCTGCAGTTCACTTCGGACAGCGCGGCCGAGGGCAATGCGCAGGCCCGTATGTCGAAGGTCGGATGAGGACCGTGAGCGCGACGGGGAGCGGGACCGGATGAGCACAGGGGCGCTGATGGCCGCCGCCGCACTGTGGGGTGCCCTGGCGGGTGCGCTGCTGCCCCGCGCCGCCTACCGTTTCGCCGTCCCCTCCGGTGAGCCGTGGCGGGACCACTGCCCGGACGGCCACCCGCTGCGGGGCTGGATCGGCCGGACAGGGTGCGGCGCGTGCGGAGGAGAAGGGCACGGGCAGGAGAAGGGACACGGACAGGGGAAGGGACAGGGACAGGGACAGCGCACGGAGGTGCTCCCTGCCGCCCTCGCCACCGCGCTGACCTGCGCCGCTCTCGCCGCCGCGACCGGTACCCGGCCGGAACTGGCGGTCTGGCTGCTGCTCGCGCCCGTCGGAGTGCTGCTGGCCGTGGTCGACCTCAGGGTGCAGCGACTGCCCGACCCGCTGACCCTGCCCCTCGCCGGGGCCGCCCTCGCCCTGCTGGGCCTCGCCGCGCTGCTGCCCGAGCACGCCGGCCACTGGCTCACCGCGCTGTACGGGGCCCTCGCGCTCGGCGCCGGCTACTACGCGCTGTACCTCATCAACCCGGCGGGCATGGGCTTCGGCGACGTGAAGCTGGCCGTCGGCGTGGGCGCCGTACTCGGCTGGTACGGCTGGTCCACGGTCCTGCTCGGCGCCTTCGCCGGCTTCCTGCTCGGTGCCCTGTACGGCGGCGCCCTCGTCGTCGTACGGCGTGCGGGCCGCAAGTCGGTGATTCCGTTCGGCCCGTTCCTGTTGGCCGGTGCCTTGGCCGGCCTGCTGATCGGCGCGTACGCGGCCTGACGTCTTTGCGGGAAAGGGGCTGGCGTAGGCTGGTGCGGTCCGTCCACAACCCTTACGAACCTTGCGAAAGGGACGCCCGGTGACCGAGAAGGCCGACCTCCAGTCCGTCCTCGACCGTGCCGCCGCCGGTGGGCGGATCACCCCGCAAGAGGCGCTCGTGCTCTACCGCGACGCCCCGCTGCACGCCCTGGGCGCCGCCGCCGACGCCGTACGCCGCCGCAAGTACGCCGGCATCGAGCACATCGCGACGTACATCGTCGAGCGGAACATCAACTACACGAACGTGTGTGTCACGGCGTGCAAGTTCTGCGCGTTCTACGCGGCCCCCAAGGACAAGGACAAGGGCTGGACCCGCGACCTCGACGACATCCTGCGCCGCTGCGCGGAGACCGTCGAGCTGGGCGGCACCCAGATCATGTTCCAGGGCGGCCACCACCCGGACTACGGCGTCGAGTACTACGAGAAGCACTTCAAGGCCATCAAGGACGCCTTCCCGCAGCTCGTCATCCACTCGCTGGGCGCGTCCGAGGTCGACCACATGGCCCGTATCTCCGGTGTGTCGGTCGAGGAGGCCATCACCCGGATCCACGAGGCCGGCCTGGACTCCTTCGCGGGCGCCGGCGCGGAACTGCTCCCCGAGCGCCCCCGCAAGGCCATCGCGCCCCTCAAGGAGTCCGGCGAGCGCTGGCTGGAGATCATGGAGACCGCGCACCGGCTGGGCGTGGAGTCCACCTCCACCATGCTGATGGGCACCGGCGAGACCAACGCCGAGCGGATCGAGCACCTGCGGATGATCCGGGACGTCCAGGACCGTACGGGCGGCTTCCGTGCCTTCATCCCGTACACCTACCAGCCCGAGAACAACCACCTGAAGGGCCGGACGCAGGCCACGATCTTCGAGTACCTCCGGATGATCGCCATCGCCCGCCTCTTCCTCGACAACGTCCAGCACATCCAGGGCTCCTGGCTGACCACGGGCAAGGAGGTCGGCCAGCTCTCCCTGCACTACGGCGCGGACGACCTCGGCTCGATCATGCTGGAGGAGAACGTGGTCTCCTCGGCCGGCGCCAAGCACCGCTCCAACCGCCTGGAGATCATCGACCTGATCCGCAAGGCGGGCCGCGTACCGGCGCAGCGGGCCACGACGTACGAGCACCTCGTCGTCCACGACGACCCGGCGAACGACCCCGTCGACGAGCGGGTGATGTCCCACATCTCGTCGACCGCCATCGAGGGCGGCACGGCCCACCCCGAACTGAAACTGCTGGCGTCGAACTAGGGGCGCCTTGCTGACGATCCACGCCGACTCCCAGGGCCACGCCCTCGCCGTCGAGGGCGAGCGGGTCGCGGCTGCCGGCCCCCTGGAGGAGCTTGCCGCCGCGTACCCGCACGCGCGCGTGCGCACCTGGCCCGGCATCCTGACGTCCGGGTTCGTCAACCTCCACGGCAACGAGCTGCTGGAGGAGACGTACCACCCGGATCCCCGGGAGGCCGACGCCCTCGGTACCGAGCCGCTGACCGGCGACGCGCTGACCGCGCTCGCGCTCGACGACGCCCGCTGGGGCGCGAGCGCCCGGCGCGGGGTGCAGCGCATGCTGGCCCACGGCACGGTCGCGGCAGCCTGCGAACCGCTCCGCAACCGCGCGGTCCAGGACGCCGTGCGGCGCACCGGCCTGGTGCTCACTGGCCGGCAGGGGCGCCCCGGCGGCGTCCCCTCCCTGGACCCTCTCGCCTCCGGCCTGCCGCCCGTGACGCCGCCCCCGCGCACCCCGGGCTCCGCTGCCCGCTTCGCGGTCTTCGACGTACACGACGAGGCCGAACTCACCGAGCGAGGAACGGCGACATGTGTGGCGACGGTGCTGGCGGGCCGCCTGGTGTTCAGGCGCCGATAGGCCCGCGGCGCGCAGGAAGCCGACGCTCCTGCCGTGCGACCCGGCTGCAACAATGGGCGGGTGACCCGCGCTTCCCTGAACAAGCAGCCGCACGAAGTCGCCTCGATGTTCGACGACGTGGCGGAACGGTACGACCTGACGAACGCCGTGCTGTCGCTCGGCCAGGACCGGAACTGGCGAAAGGAGGTGGCGAAGGCGGTCGACGCGCGCCCCGCGCAGAAGGTCCTGGACCTCGCCGCCGGCACGGCCACCTCCTCGCTGCCCTTCGCGCGGACGGGCGCGTACGTCGTCCCCTGCGACTTCTCGGTCGGGATGCTCCACGTCGGCAAGAAGAAGTACACCTGGCTGCCGTTCACGGCGGGGGACGCGACCAAGCTGCCGTTCAAGGACGGCACCTTCGACGCCGTCACCATCTCCTTCGGGCTGCGCAACGTCCAGGACACGGATGCGGCCCTGCGGGAGATGTACCGGGTGACCCGCCCCGGCGGCCGTGTGGTGATCTGCGAGTTCTCCACCCCGACCTGGGCGCCGTTCCGCACCGTCTACACCGAGTACCTGATGCGCGCCCTGCCGCCGGTCGCGCGCGTGGTCTCCTCGAACCCGGACGCCTACGTCTACCTCGCCGAGACCATCCGTGCCTGGCCCGACCAGCCCGCCCTTGCCGAAAGGCTGCGGAAGGCGGGCTGGTCGAAGGTGGCCTGGCGCAACCTCACGGGCGGTGTGGTCGCCCTGCACCGGGGCTTCAAGGAGAGCTGAGCCGTCTCTTTCCGGAGCGGCGGGCTCAGCGGTTGATCATCTCGAAGGCGTCGCCGGGCTCACCGAGTTCGCGTTGGAGCCCGCCCGTGGGCGGCCGCGGGATGCGTGGCTCGCGCACGCCCCCGCCGCCCTCTCCCTCACCGAAGTCGAACCACACGTACACCATCGACTCCCGCGGCACCTCGGCGCCGGGCTGCGGGTACTGGCGTACGACGTAGTCGACGACCGTGAGGTGGAAGTCCGGGCGGTCCGGCGCGTTGAGGAACAGGCCCCGCGCCCGGGCCGTTTCGCGCGCGTCCACGGCCATCAGTCCGACCAGCCGCGGCACGCGCACTTCGGGTGTTTTGGGTGTTATACGCACAGATGTCACCCCCAGCGGTACTGGAAGGGTAACTCCCGTGCGCCCGAGCCGGAAGGAGTTGGTGGCTTTCTGTAACAGACAACTACGCTGCGTCACTTGTGCGGGTGTCGAGGGCGAGCCGGAAGCAGAGCGCCGACTCGTTCAGCGTGGGATGCGGGTAGGTCTCCGCCGGCCGCATCCCGAGCCGCCGGGTCACCGCGACCGACCGCTCGTTGCCCGGCCGGACCATCGCCACCACCTCCGGCACCCCGGCCGCCCGCACCCGCTCCAGCGTCTCGCGCGCGGCCGCGGTGACGTACCCCTTGCCCCAGTGCGCCCGGCCCAGCCGCCAGCCGATCTCGATCTCGCCGACCGGCCCCCAGTCGGGCCGCCACGGCTGCGCTCCGGTGAAGCCGACGACCTCCCCGGACTCGTCCAGCAGGGTCCACAGACAGAAGCCGAGTTCCGCGTCGTGCCGCCGCTGGCGCGCGGTGAGTTCCTCGTAGACCGACAGCGCGGCCGGCCTGCCGCCGTAGAACTCCATGACCTCGGGGTCGGCGAAGACCTGGTGCCAGGCGATCGCGTCCTCGTGGGTCGGAACGCGCAGCCGTACCGCGGGGAGGGGTCGGTTCACAGGGCAGCCCTTCAGCCGGGTGGTCAATTCTGCTGAATAGACTGCCCATGTCCAGTGCCGGTCGGCACGCAGATTTCGAACTTGGGGAGATCCCGCCGTGACCGTCGAGACCGAGCCCCACTCCGAGCGAGCCCCCGAGCCCTTCTCCGGGGACACGGCCGATGTCATCGTCGTCGGCGCGGGGCCGGCCGGCTCCACGACGGCGTACCACCTCGCCAAGGCCGGTCTCGACGTCCTGCTCCTGGAGAAGACCGAGTTCCCGCGTGAGAAGGTCTGCGGCGACGGCCTCACCCCGCGTGCGGTGAAGCAGCTCGTGGCGATGGGCATCGACATCTCCGAGGAGGCCGGCTGGCTGCGCAACAAGGGCCTGCGCATCATCGGCGGCGGCTCCCGCCTCCAGCTGGACTGGCCGGAACTGGCCTCCTACCCGAACTACGGACTGGTCCGCAAGCGCGACGACTTCGACGAGCAGCTCGCCCGCAACGCCCAGAAGGCGGGGGCGCGGCTGTACGAGCGCTGCAACGTGAGCGGCCCGGTCGTCGACGACCGCACCGGCCGGATCACCGGCGTCACCGCCAAGCTCGGCGAGGAGAAGCGCGAGGTCACCTTCCACGCGCCTCTGGTGGTGGCCGCCGACGGCAACTCCACCCGCCTGTCCCTGGCGATGGGCCTGCACCGCCGTGAGGACCGCCCGATGGGCGTCGCGGTCCGGACGTATTTCGAGAGCCCCCGCCACGAGGACGACTACCTGGAGTCCTGGCTGGAACTGTGGGACCGCCGCGGCCCCCAGGACCGTCTGCTGCCCGGCTACGGCTGGATCTTCGGCATGGGCGACGGCACGTCGAACGTGGGCCTCGGCGTGCTGAACACCTCCGCCGCCTTCAAGGAGCTGGACTGGCGCGAGATCCTCAAGGCCTGGTGCGCCTCCATGCCCGAGGACTGGGGCTACACCCCCGAGAACATGACCGGCCCCATTCGCGGCGCCGCCCTGCCCATGGCCTTCAACCGCCAGCCGCACTACACGCGCGGACTGCTGCTCGTCGGCGACGCCGGCGGCCTGGTGAACCCCTTCAACGGCGAGGGCATCGCCTACGCCATGGAGTCCGGCCAGATCGCCGCCGACGTCATCGTCCAGGCACACGCGCGTGCCACGCCCGCCCAGCGCGAGATCGCCCTGCAGCGCTACCCGCGCGTCCTCAAGGACACCTACGGCGGCTACTACACCCTCGGCCGCGCCTTCGTGAAGCTCATCGGCAACCCGAAGGTCATGCAGATCGCCGCCCAGCGCGGCCTCACGCACCCGATGCTGATGAAGTTCACCCTCAAGCTCCTCGCGAACCTCACCGACCCCACGGGCGGCGACGCGATGGACCGCATCATCAACGGCCTGAGCAAGGTGGCCCCGAAGGCGTGAGCCTTTCCCAGGGCCTCTGCTAGGCCCGGCTCAGTTCCGCGGCCCTGGCGGCCCGGCGGGCGAACACCTCGTCCCGCCGGTCCGCCATCTGCCGCAGCGCGTCCCTTTTCTCCCGCTTGGAGAGCCGATCCAGGTAGATGTACCCGTTGGTGTGGTCGGTCTCGTGGATGAGGCAGCGCGCGAAATACCCCGTGCCCTCGATGACGACCGGCCGGCCGTCCTTGTCCTGCCCGCGTACGACGGCCCGGTCCGGCCGCGGTACGGCCATCACGGCACCCGGTACCGACAGGCAGCCATCGCCCTCGTCCAGCAGTCGTCGCCCGCGCGTGGGCGTTTCGAGCACCGGATTGACGACGTGTCCGACATGCCGGACACCATCGTCATCGGGGCAGTCATACACGAAAAGCCGGAGATCGACCCCTACCTGATTCGCCGCCAGTCCCGCCCCTTCGGCGACATACAGGGTGAGGAACATGTCGTCGATGAGTGCGGCGAGGTCGGGCCCGAACTCCGTGACGTCCCGGCACGGCTTGTGCAGGACCTCCTCACCGGCCACGGTGATCCGGCGCACCGCACCACGCCGGGCCTCCGGGGCGTGGCGGGGGTAGTGGTCGGCGGGCCTTCCCTGTACGAACGCGCGTGGCATCGCGCGGTCTCCTTCGCTCATGGACGGACCGCCGGGCGGCGGCCCGTGCCGAGCATGTCAGGAACACCGCCCTGGCGTGCCGGGAACGAACGCAAGGGCCGCTGCCCCCGAGCGGCTGCGGCCCTACGCGCGTTGAGAGGCGCGGGAGTGCTCAGAGCACCCGCACGGCGCCGGTCGGCGGGTCGTACGACAGCGGGTGCTCCCCGACGCCGCTGGAGGGGTTCTGCGCGCCGACGAACATGCCGTCGCCCACGTACACCGCGACGTGGTAGGCGCTGCCCGCGCTGCCCCAGTACAGGATGTCACCCGGCTGCAGGTCGCTCAGCGACACCTGGGTGCCCTGGGTCGACTGGTCCTGCGAGACGCGCGGCAGGCTGATGCCCACCTGCTTGAAGGCCGTCTGCACCAGGCCGGAGCAGTCGTACGCCGTCGGGCCGGTGGCGCCGGAGACGTACGCCTTGCCGATCTGCGCCTTGACGAAGCTGATGACGGCCGCGGCCGAGCCGGTGGCCGTGGACGTGCTCGTGGAGGTGCTGCCGGTGTCCGTCGTGGCGGAGAGCGTCGTACGCTCCGCGTTGCGGGAGGCGCGCGCTGCGGCCTCCTTGCGGGCGGCCTCCTGGGCCTTCTTCTTGGCCTCGGCGGCCTTCTGCTTCGCCTCGGCGAGGTCCGCCTTGGCCTGCTTCGCGGCCTTTGCGGCGGCCGCGTCACGCTCGGCCTGCAGCTGGTAGTTCGCGGCGGCCTGCTGGGTGGCGTCCGCGGACTTGGCCGCCTGAGCGGCCAGGTCGGCCGTCAGGGTGGGCAGTTCGAGGGTCTGCGTCACCGGCTCGGCCGCGTTCGCCGAGCCGGACGCCCCGGCGACTGCCAGGGTGCTGAGGACGCCACCGGCAACTCCGGCCCGCATCGCGAGGGTCGACGCGCTGCGGCGGGGCTTCCGGTGGCTGCGTATGTGAGCGGTGTGGGACATGGGAACAAGCGGTACCAGGGGCTCCTTCATATCTTCAAGAAACGTGTGCTGCGCCACAGTTGCTCAATCGAGACCCAGAATCCCGGGCGTGTCGCTCTTTATTGACGCCGTAACGGACATTGCGGACGTCGGTGATCAAGCCCTTGATCACGGTGTTTGATCATTACGTCCGGATTGCCCCCCGCTTACCACCGGTTGGGGTCGTTGGCCAAGCCCGGTTCTTAGGAGCCTCTCATTGATGTGGCGGAGGTCACGGAACGGTTACCGGTAGCGCGGCGTCCCGTGCGCGCGGCGCTCGTGAACGCATGCACGTGCCCGCACCTCCGTCCACACCGCACCCACGGCTCCCTCTGATGTGTGAACGCCGCCCACTACCAGGCACCTGCGTCCAGCACCAATTTGCATGCAGCGGAACTCTCTTGATATGGAGACGCACCCTCCGGCCTGCGGTGACAAGCGAAAATGTCACTTCTGGTGATCAACTGAACGCTTCGCGTATGAAGATCACCCATCATCCGACTTCATGATCCTTCGTCAGGTGGTGGAGATCACAAAGCTTGTGGAATACCCCGTGTCGCAGATCACAGACCGGCGGGCATAAGATGCGTGGCAACTGGGCTTGTGACCTGCTTCACATGTTCTCGATCTTCGCCCGGGACGACGGGGCTCGTGGGACCGGTGAGGCGGAAGTGAGCGCAGTGCACCAGTGCAACCGCCAGCAGTCAGCGCCGACTGAGAGGAGCGAGGAGCGGTGAACGCGTATGCGCCCATCCTCGTACTGGGAGCCCTCGGGGCAGGCTTTGCGATCTTCTCCGTGGTCATGGCCACGCTGATCGGTCCGAAGCGGTACAACCGCGCCAAGCTCGAGGCCTACGAGTGCGGTATCGAGCCGACCCCCACGCCGGCCGGCGGCGGGCGCTTCCCCATCAAGTACTACCTGACGGCGATGCTCTTCATCGTCTTCGACATCGAGATCGTCTTCCTCTACCCCTGGGCCGTCACCTTCGACGCCCTGGGGATCTTCGGGCTCGTGGAGATGCTGCTCTTCGTGCTCACCGTCTTCGTCGCGTACGCGTACGTATGGCGGCGCGGCGGCCTGGAATGGGACTGAGGGGCTTAAAAGACATGGGACTCGAAGAAAAGCTGCCGAGCGGCTTCCTGCTGACCACCGTGGAGCAGGCCGCGGGCTGGGTGCGCAAGGCGTCCGTCTTCCCCGCCACCTTCGGCCTCGCCTGCTGCGCCATCGAGATGATGACCACCGGCGCCGGCCGTTACGACCTGGCGCGCTTCGGCATGGAGGTCTTCCGCGGCTCACCGCGCCAGGCCGACCTGATGATCGTCGCCGGCCGGGTCAGCCAGAAGATGGCGCCGGTGCTCCGGCAGGTCTACGACCAGATGCCCAACCCGAAATGGGTGATCTCCATGGGCGTCTGCGCCTCCTCGGGCGGCATGTTCAACAACTACGCGATCGTCCAGGGCGTCGACCACATCGTCCCGGTCGACATCTACCTGCCGGGCTGCCCGCCCCGCCCCGAGATGCTGATGGACGCGATCCTCAAGCTCCACCAGAAGATCCAGTCCTCCAAGCTCGGCGTCAACGCCGAGGAAGCGGCCCGCGAGGCGGAGGAGGCGGCGCTCAAGGCCCTGCCCACGATCGAGATGAAGGGGCTGCTGCGGTGAGCGACGCGAACGGAAACGGCGCAGGCGGCGTGAACGGCTCCGCGAAGGGGGCGAACGGCTCCGCGAACGGGGTGAACGGCTCCGCGAACGGGGTGAACCCCGAGAAGGACCTCTCCGCCTCCAACCTCCCCGGCCAGCGCGGCCAGGGCGGCGAGGAGATCCGCGTCCAGCGCGGCATGTTCGGCGCCAGCAACGGCGGCGACACCTCCGGCTACGGCGGCCTGGTCCGCTCGGTCCGGCTCCCGGGACCGGCGAGCCGCCCCTACGGCGGCTGGTTCGACGAGGTCGCCGACGAACTGGAAGGCGCCCTGGAGGAACAGGGACTCCTCCCGGACAACGCCATCGAGAAGACGGTCGTCGACCGCGGCGAGCTGACCTTCCACATCGAACGCGAGTACCTGCTCCGCGTCGCCCGCACCCTGCGCGACGACCCGGCCCTGCGCTTCGAACTGTGCACCGGCGTCAGCGGCGTCCACTACCTGCACGACAAGGGCCGCGAGCTGCACGCCGTCTACCACCTGCGCTCGATCACCCACAACCGGCTGATCCGCCTCGAAGTCAGCGCCCCCGACGCCGACCCGCGCATCCCGTCCCTCGTCTCCGTCTACCCGACCAACGACTGGCACGAGCGCGAGACCTACGACTTCTTCGGGATCGTCTTCGACGGTCACCCGGCCCTGACCCGGATCATGATGCCGGACGACTGGCAGGGCCACCCGCAGCGCAAGGACTACCCCCTCGGCGGCATCCCCGTCGAGTACAAGGGCGCCCAGATCCCGGCTCCGGACCAGCGGAGGTCGTACTCGTGAGCAGCACCCAGTCAGCAGCCGCCCGGGAAACCACCGAGGGCACCGTCTATACGGTCACCGGTGGCGACTGGGACGAGGTCGTCCAGTCCGCGACCCGCGCCGACGACGAACGCATCGTCGTCAACATGGGTCCCCAGCATCCCTCCACCCATGGAGTGCTCCGTCTGATCCTGGAGATCGACGGCGAGACGGTCACCGAGGCCCGCTGCGGCATCGGCTATCTGCACACCGGCATCGAGAAGAACCTCGAGTACCGCACGTGGACGCAGGGCACCACCTTCGTCACGCGCATGGACTACCTGACGTCCTTCTTCAACGAGACCGCCTACTGCATCGCCGTCGAGAAGCTCCTCGGCATCGAGGACGACATCACCGAACGCGCCAAGATCATCCGGGTGCTCCTGATGGAGCTGAACCGCATGTCCTCCCACCTGGTGTGCATCGCCACCGGCGGCATGGAGCTCGGCGCGACCACGATCATGATCTACGGCTTCCGTGATCGTGAAATGATTCTCGACCTCTACGAGCTCATCACGGGCCTTCGGATGAACCACGCGTACATCCGCCCCGGCGGACTCGCCCAGGACCTTCCACCCGGCGCGGTGGACCAGATCCGCGAGTTCGTGAAGAAGATGAAGAAGAACCTCCCGGAGTACGACAAGCTCGCCACCGGGAACCCCATCTTCAAGGCCCGTATGCAGGACATCGGCTACCTCGACCTGGCCGGCTGCATGGCCCTCGGCGCCACCGGCCCGATCCTGCGCTCCACCGGCCTGCCGCACGACCTGCGCAAGGCGCAGCCGTACTGCGACTACGAGACGTACGACTTCGAGATCCCGACCGCCGACACCTGCGACGCCTACGGCCGCTTCCTGGTCCGGCTGGAGGAGATGCGCCAGTCGCTCAGGATCGTCGAACAGTGCCTGGACCGGCTCGCACCCGGCCCGGTCATGGTCGCCGACAAGAAGATCGCCTGGCCCGCCCAGCTCGCCCTGGGACCGGACGGACTCGGCAACTCCCTCGACCACATCAAGAAGATCATGGGTACCTCCATGGAGGCCCTGATCCACCACTTCAAGCTCGTCACCGAGGGTTTCCGCGTCCCGCCGGGGCAGGCGTACGCGGCCGTCGAGTCCCCCAAGGGCGAACTCGGCGTGCACGCCGTCTCCGACGGCGGCACCCGCCCCTACCGGGTCCACTTCCGCGACCCGTCCTTCACCAACCTGCAGGCCATGGCGGCGATGTGCGAAGGCGGCCAGGTCGCCGACGTCATCGTCGCCGTCGCGTCCATCGACCCCGTGATGGGAGGCGTCGACCGGTGACCACCTCTTCTTCGGAGCGGGGCGTCAGCCTGGGCATGCCCGAACTGCCCGCGCCCGCGTACCCGGACGACGTCCGGGCCCGGCTGGAGGCGGACGCGCGCGAGGTGATCGCGCGCTACCCCGACTCCCGGTCGGCCCTGCTGCCGCTGCTCCACCTCGTGCAGTCCGAGGAGGGCCATGTCACGCGCACCGGAATGCAGTTCTGCGCGGACATGCTGGGCCTGACCACCGCCGAGGTCACCGCCGTCGCCACCTTCTACACCATGTACCGGCGGGGGCCGTCCGGTGACTACCAGGTCGGCGTGTGCACCAACACACTGTGCGCGGTGATGGGCGGCGACGCGATCTTCGAGACCCTCCAGAACCACCTGGGCGTCGGCAACGGCGAGACAACCGACGACGGCAAGGTCACCCTGGAGCACATCGAGTGCAACGCGGCCTGCGACTTCGCCCCGGTCGTGATGGTCAACTGGGAGTTCTTCGACAACCAGACGCCCGGCAGCGCCAAGCGCCTGGTCGACGATCTGCGCGCGGGACGGCCCGTACAGCCCACGCGCGGGGCGCGGCTGTGCACGTTCAAGGAGACCGCGCGGATCCTGGCCGGCTTCCCCGACGAGCGGCCCGGGGCCGTCGAGGAGGGCGGCAGTGCGGGACCGGCGTCGCTGGTGGGCCTTCGCCTGGCAAGGGGAGAGACCGCACCCGCGCGCGTGGTCCATCCGCGCGGAGGTCCGCAGAAGGAACAGCAGGACAGGGTGCACGAGCCGTCGCCGGCCGAGCACCTCAGCTCCCATGACGCGCCGCAGGAGACGTCGGCCTCCGACCCGGCTCACCCCGCAGGGCCTACCGCAGAGGAGGGGGAGTGATGACCGTGGCAGCCGAACTGAAGGACTCGAGCCCCGAGAAGCTGCTCGCACCCGTGCTGTCGGCCTTCTGGGACGAGGACCGGTCCTGGACTCTGGACGTCTACCGGAGGCACGAGGGGTACGAGGGGCTCCGCAAGGCGCTCGCCATGTCGCCGGACGACCTGATCGCGTACGTCAAGGACTCCGGGCTGCGTGGCCGCGGCGGCGCGGGATTCCCGACCGGAATGAAGTGGCAGTTCATTCCGCAGGGTGATGGAAAACCGCACTATCTAGTTGTCAACGCCGACGAGTCGGAGCCCGGGACCTGCAAGGACATCCCGCTCCTCTTCGCGAACCCGCATAGCCTCATCGAGGGCATGGTGATCGCGTGCTATGCCATCAGGTCGTCGCATGCCTTCATCTATCTGCGTGGTGAAGTCGTCCCCGTTCTGCGGCGGTTGCACGAGGCCGTGCGCGAGGCCTACGCGGCGGGCTACCTCGGCGAGAACATCCTGGGCAGCGGGCTCGACCTCCAGCTCACCGTGCACGCGGGCGCCGGCGCGTACATCTGCGGTGAGGAGACCGCACTGCTCGACTCGCTCGAAGGCCGCCGTGGTCAACCGCGGCTCCGTCCCCCCTTCCCTGCGGTGGAAGGCCTCTATGCCTGTCCGACTGTTGTGAACAACGTCGAGTCGATCGCGTCGGTTCCCGCGATCCTGAAAAACGGGAAAGACTGGTTCAGGTCGATGGGCAGCGAGAAGTCCCCGGGCTTCACGCTGTACTCGCTCAGCGGCCACGTCGCCAGCCCCGGCCAGTACGAGGCCCCGCTGGGCATCACGCTCCGCCAGCTCCTCGACATGAGCGGCGGCATGCGCCCCGGCCACCGGCTGAAGTTCTGGACGCCGGGCGGCTCCTCTACACCGATGTTCACCGACGAGCACCTCGACGTCCCCCTGGACTACGAGGGCGTCGGCGCCGCCGGCTCGATGCTCGGCACCAAGGCGCTGCAGTGCTTCGACGAGACGACCTGCGTGGTGCGGGCGGTGACCCGCTGGACCGAGTTCTACGCCCACGAGTCCTGCGGCAAGTGCACACCGTGCCGAGAAGGGACGTACTGGCTGGTGCAGTTGCTGCGGGACATCGAGGCCGGCAAGGGCGTCATGTCCGACCTCGACAAGCTCGCCGACATCGCCGACAACATCAACGGCAAGTCCTTCTGCGCCCTCGGCGACGGCGCCGCGTCCCCGATCTTCTCCTCGCTGAAGTACTTCCGCGAGGAGTACGAGCAGCACATCACGGGCCGGGGCTGCCCCTTCGACCCGGCCAAGTCGACGGCCTGGGCGGACCGCCCGGAGGTGAACGCATGACCGTGACCACCAACGCTCCCGCGGGTGGCGGAGAGGCGGCGGTCCCGCCGGAAGACCTCGTCACGCTGACGATCGACGGCATCGAGATCAGCGTGCCCAAGGGCACCCTGGTCATCCGGGCCGCCGAGCAGCTCGGCATCGAGATCCCCCGGTTCTGCGACCACCCCCTGCTCGATCCCGCCGGCGCCTGCCGCCAGTGCATCGTCGAGGTCGAGGGCCAGCGCAAACCGATGGCCTCCTGCACCATCACATGCACCGACGGCATGGTGGTGAAGACCCAGCTCACCTCGCCGGTCGCCGAGAAGGCCCAGCACGGCGTGATGGAGCTGCTGCTCATCAACCACCCGCTGGACTGCCCGGTCTGCGACAAGGGCGGTGAGTGCCCGCTGCAGAACCAGGCCATGTCGCACGGCAACGCCGAATCCCGCTTCGACGGCAAGAAGCGCACCTACGAAAAGCCCGTACCGATCTCCACGCAGGTGCTGCTCGACCGCGAGCGGTGCGTGCTGTGCGCCCGCTGTACCCGGTTCTCCAACCAGATCGCGGGCGACCCGATGATCGAGTTGATCGAGCGGGGCGCGCTCCAGCAGGTCGGCACCGGCGAGGGCGACCCGTTCGAGTCGTACTTCTCCGGCAACACCATCCAGATCTGCCCGGTCGGTGCCCTCACCTCGGCGGCCTATCGTTTCCGCTCCCGCCCCTTCGACCTCGTCTCCTCTCCGTCGGTCTGCGAACACTGCTCCGGCGGCTGCGCCACCCGCACCGACCACCGGCGCGGCAAGGTCATGCGGCGGCTCGCCGCCAACGACCCCGAGGTCAACGAGGAGTGGATCTGCGACAAGGGACGCTTCGCGTTCCGGTACGCGCAGCTCAGGGACCGCCTCGACACGCCCCTGGTGCGCAACGCCGACGGTGTCCTGGAGCCCGCGTCCTGGCCCGAAGCCCTGGAGGCGGCGGCGCGGGGCCTGACCGCAGCCCGCTCCCGTGCCGGTGTCCTCATCGGCGGCCGGCTGACCGTCGAGGACGCCTACGCGTACAGCAAGTTCGCGCGCGTGGCGCTCGACACGAACGACATCGACTTCCGCGCGCGCGTGCACAGCGGCGAGGAAGCCGACTTCCTGGCGTCCCGGGTGGCCGGCCGAGGCCGTGACCTCGACAGTACGGGCGTCACGTACACCGCCCTGGAGAAGGCTCCGGCCGTGCTGCTGGTCGGCTTCGAGTCGGAGGAGGAGGCACCCGGCGTCTTCCTGCGGCTGCGCAAGGCCTGGCGCAAGCACAGGCAGCAGGTGTTCGCGCTGGCCACGCACGCGACCCGGGGCCTGCAGAAGGCGGGCGGCAGCCTGCTGCCGGCCGCGCCGGGCACCGAGACCGAGTGGCTGGACGCCCTCGCGAGCGGCGTCGGCCTGGAGGAGCCCGGGGCGAGGGCCGCGGAGGCCCTGCGCACCGACGGCGCGGTCATCGTCGTCGGTGAGCGGCTCGCCTCGGTCGCCGGCGGCCTCACCGCCGCCGTACGGGCCGCCACCTCGACCGGCGCCCAGCTGGCGTGGATTCCGCGCCGGGCCGGTGAGCGGGGCGCCATCGAGGTGGGCGCACTGCCGTCGCTGCTGCCCGGCGGCCGCCCGGCGACCGATCCCCGCGCGCGGGAGGAGGTCGCGGCCGTCTGGGGACTCGCCGAGCTCCCGCTGCGCTACGGCCGCGACACCCACCACATCGTCGAGGCCGCCGCCACCGGCGAACTCTCCGCACTCGTGGTCGCCGGGGTGGAGGTCGCCGACCTGCCCGACCCGGCACGCGCGCGTGAAGCACTCCGCGGTGCCGGCTTCCTGGTGTCGCTGGAACTGCGGCCCAGCGAGGTCACCGAGCACGCCGACGTCGTCCTGCCGGTCGCCGCGGTCGCCGAGAAGGCGGGCACCTTCCTCAACTGGGAAGGCAGGGTGCGTTTCTTCGAGGCGGCCCTCAAGCCCGAGCAGATGACCCGCCGCCTGGCACCGACCGACGCGCGCGTGCTGCAGATGCTGGCCGACGCCATGGACGTCCACCTGGGCCTGCCGGATCTTCGCACCACGCGCGCGGAGATCGACCGGCTCGGCGCCTGGGACGGCCCGCGCGCCGCCGAGCCCCAGGAGTCCGCAGGCGTGCTGCCCCGCCCGGCCGTCGGCGAGGCCGTACTCGCCGGGCACCGGCTGCTGCTGGACCAGGGTGTCCTGCAGGAGGGTGACGAGGCGCTCGCCGGCACCCGGCACGCCGCACACGCGCGCGTGTCCTCCGCGACGGCCGCCGAGACAGGCGTCAAGGACGGTGACGTCCTCGCCGTCACCGGACCCGCAGGCACCGTCGAACTCCCGGTGCAGATCACCGAGATGCCCGACCGGGTGGTCTGGCTCCCGCTGAACTCCGTCGGCGCCGGCGTCGCCTCCGGCACCGGGGCACAGCCCGGCTCCCTCGTCCGCATCGGCCCGGCGGCACTCGCCGAACAGGCCCCCAAGGAGGTGGAGGCATGAGCCCGTACCTCGCAGCTGAAGACCTCTCGATGTTCGGCCGTGACCCCTGGTGGCTGGTCGTCATCAAGGCCGTGTTCTGCTTCGCCTTCCTGATGGTGACCGTACTGTTCTCCATCGTCTGGGAGCGCAAGGTCGTCGCCTGGATGCAGCTGCGCATCGGCCCCAACCGGCACGGCCCCTGGGGGATGCTCCAGTCGCTGGCCGACGGTGTGAAGCTGATGCTCAAGGAAGACATCATCGTCAAGCGCGCGGACAAGGTGGTCTACGTCCTCGCGCCGATCGTCGCGGCCATCCCGGCCTTCATGGCGATCGCGGTGATCCCCTTCGGACCGGCCGACAACGAGATCTCGGTCTTCGGCCACCGCACCGCGATGCAGCTGACCGACCTGCCGATCGCGATGCTCTACATCCTCGCGGTCGCCTCCGTCGGCATCTACGGCATCGTTCTTGCGGGTTGGAGTTCTGGATCCACCTATCCGCTCCTCGGCGGCCTGCGCTCCTGCGCGCAGATGATCTCCTACGAGATCGCCATGGGCGCCGCGTTCGCCTCGGTGTTCCTTTACTCGGGATCGATGTCGACGTCCAGGATCGTGGAACAGCAGCACGACCGCTGGTACATCCTGCTGCTGCCCGTCTCCTTCATCCTCTACATCGTCACGATGGTCGGCGAGACCAACCGCGCCCCCTTCGACATGCCGGAGTCCGAAGGCGACCTCGTGGGCGGCTTCAACACCGAGTACTCGTCCATCAAGTTCGCGATGTTCATGCTCGCCGAGTACGTGAACATGGTGACGGTCTCGGCCGTCTCGACCACCCTGTTCCTCGGCGGCTGGCGCGCCCCGTGGCCGATCAGCTCCTTCTGGGAGGGCGCGAACCACGGCTGGTGGCCGTTGCTGTGGTTCGTCATCAAGGTCCAGCTGCTGCTGTTCTTCTTCATCTGGCTGCGCGGCACGCTCCCCCGGGTCCGCTACGACCAGCTGATGAAGCTCGGCTGGAAGGTTCTCATCCCCGTCTCCGTGACCTGGCTGATGCTGGTGGCGACCGTACGGGCCCTGCGCAACGAGCACTACGACTTCGCCGACATCGCCCTCTACGTGGGCGGCGGAGTCCTCGCCCTGCTGCTGATCTCCTTCGTCGCCGACATGTTCCGCGAGAAGACCAGGACGGCCGGTCAGTCCGCCGCCGAACAGGCCGGATTCGACCCGATGGCGGGCGGGTTCCCCGTGCCGCCGCTGCCCGGTCAGGAACTGCCGCCGGTGCCGAGGCGCCGCCCGCGTCGCGGACGGGAGCTGATTGTCAGTGGCGGATCGGACACTGTCAGTGACGGACCTTCGGATGGAAAGGAGGCGTCCGATGGCTGAGGAGCCCAAGGAGACCAAGCCCGGTTTCCAGAACCCCGTAGCCGGCTTCGGCGTGACCTTCAAGGCCATGTTCAAGAAGCGGCTGACCGAGCAGTACCCGGAGCAGAAGAAAACCACGGCTCCGCGGTTCCACGGACGGCACCAGCTCAACCGCCATCCGGACGGCCTCGAGAAGTGCGTCGGCTGCGAGCTGTGCGCGTGGGCCTGCCCCGCCGACGCCATCTACGTGGAGGGCGCCGACAACACCGACGAGGAACGCTACTCGCCGGGCGAGCGGTACGGCCGCGTCTACCAGATCAACTACGCCCGCTGCATCCTGTGCGGGCTGTGCATCGAGGCGTGCCCCACGCGCGCGCTGACGATGACCAACGAGTTCGAACTGGCCGACTCCAGCCGCGCCAACCTCATCTACACCAAGGAGCAGCTCCTCGCCGGCCTCGAAGAGGGCATGGTCGACACACCACACGCGATCTTCCCGGGAACGGACGAACAGGACTACTACCGGGGCCTGGTCACACACGCCGCGCCCGGCACGGTCCGCCAGGTCGCCCCCTCCGAGGGCGAGGTCCCGCAGGAGGCCGCGTCGACCTTCGGTGAGGACGAACCGGCCTCGGAGAAGGTGATCGGCCGATGATGACGCACCTCGCCGCCTACACCACCTCCACCGGTGAGGCCTTCCAGTTCTGGGCCCTCGGCACCGTCGCGGTGATCGGCGCCCTGTGCACCGTCTTCATGAAGAAGGCCGTGCACAGCGCGCTGTGCCTGGCCGGCACCATGATCGTCCTGGCGGTGTTCTACCTCGCCAACGGCGCCTACTTCCTGGGCATCGTGCAGATCGTCGTCTACACCGGCGCGATCATGATGCTGTTCCTGTTCGTGGTGATGCTCGTCGGCGTGACGGCAGCGGACTCGCTGAAGGAGACCATCAAGGGCCAGCGCTGGCTGGCCCTTCTGTGTGGGGTCGGCTTCGGCGTCCTGCTGCTCACCGGCATCGGGAACGCCTCCCTGAAGGAGTTCGACGGCGCCGGCCAGGCCAATGCGAACGGCAACGTGGAGGGCCTCGCCTCCCTCATCTTCACCAGGTACGTCTTCGCCTTCGAAATCACCGGCGCCCTGCTGATCACGGCGGCCGTCGGCGCCATGGTGCTCACACACCGCGAGCGCACCGAGCGTGCCAAGACCCAGCGCGAGCTGTCCGAACAGCGCGTCCGCGAGGGCATCCACCTACCTCCGCTGCCCGCCCCGGGTGTCTACGCCCGGCACAACGCGGTCGACATCGCGGGCCTGCTCCCCGACGGCACCCCGTCCGAGCTGAGTGTCAACAAGACGCTGCGCGAACGCGGCCAGATCCGTGACGTGTCCGCGGAAGCGCTCAACGATCTCCGTGCACTGGAACAGCGCGCGGAGGACCGCCTGGAGCGCACGACGATCGAACCGGCGACGTTCAAGCGGCCCGAGGAGGCGTCGAAGTGAACCCGGTCAACTACCTCTACCTCGCCGCCCTGTTGTTCACGATCGGCGCGACCGGCGTACTGATCCGGCGCAACGCCATCGTGGTCTTCATGTGCATCGAGCTGATGCTGAACGCCTGCAACCTCGCGTTCGTCACCTTCTCCCGGATGCACGGCAACCTCGACGGCCAGATCATCGCCTTCTTCACGATGGTCGTCGCCGCCGCGGAGGTCGTGGTGGGCCTCGCGATCATCGTGTCGCTGTTCCGTACCCGCCACTCGGCCTCGGTCGACGACGCCAGCCTGATGAAGCTGTAAGGGGTCGGAAGAATCGTGGAGAAACTGATCGCGCTGCTCATCGCGGCGCCCCTGCTCGGAGCGGCCGTCCTCCTGGTCGGCGGCCGGCGGCTCGACGCCGTCGGCCAATGGATCGGCACGGTGCTCTCGTTCGTCTCCTTCGCCTTCGGCGTCGTCCTCTTCGCCGGCCTGCTGGGCAAGGCGGCCGAACACCGGACGCTGACGCAGCACCTGTTCAGCTGGGTCCCGGTGGCCGGCTTCCAGGCGGACGTCACCTTCCGCCTGGACCAGCTGTCGATGACGTTCGTGCTGCTGATCACCGGCGTCGGCTCGCTGATCCACCTGTACTCGGTCGGGTACATGGAGCACGACGAGCGGCGTCGCCGCTTCTTCGGCTACCTGAACCTGTTCCTCGCGGCGATGCTGCTGCTCGTCCTCGCCGACAATTACCTGCTGCTGTACGTCGGCTGGGAGGGCGTCGGCCTCGCCTCCTACCTGCTGATCGGCTTCTGGCAGCACAAGCCCAGCGCCGCGACGGCCGCGAAGAAGGCCTTCCTGGTCAACCGCGTCGGCGACATGGGCCTGTCGATCGCGATCATGCTGATGTTCACCACCTTCGGCAGCTTCGCCTTCGGCCCGGTCCTCAGCCACGCCGGGGACGCCTCCCAGAACAAGCTCACCGCCATCGGCCTGATGCTCCTGCTCGCCGCCTGCGGCAAGTCCGCCCAGGTGCCGCTGCAGTCCTGGCTCGGCGACGCCATGGAAGGCCCGACCCCGGTCTCAGCCCTGATCCACGCGGCGACGATGGTGACGGCGGGCGTGTATCTCATCGTCCGCTCCGGAGCCGTCTTCAACGCGGCGCCCGACGCTCAGCTCGCGGTCACCGTGGTCGGTGCGGTCACGCTCCTGTTCGGTGCGATCGTCGGTTGCGCGAAGGACGACATCAAGAAGGCACTGGCCGGCTCGACCATGTCGCAGATCGGCTACATGGTCCTCGCCGCGGGCCTCGGCCCCATCGGCTACGTCTTCGCGATCATGCACCTGGTGACGCACGGCTTCTTCAAGGCCGGGCTGTTCCTCGGCGCCGGCTCCGTCATGCACGGCATGAACGACGAGGTCGACATGCGCAAGTACGGCGGCCTCAGGAAGTACATGCCGGTCACGTTCGTCACCTTCGGCCTCGGTTACCTCGCCATCATCGGGTTCCCGGGCCTGTCCGGGTTCTTCTCCAAGGACAAGATCATCGAGGCGGCCTTCGCCAAGGGCGGCACCGAGGGCTGGATCCTCGGCGGTGCGGCCCTGCTGGGCGCGGCCATCACCGCCTTCTACATGACGCGCGTGATGCTGATGACCTTCTTCGGAGAGGAGCGTTGGAAGAACCAACCCACTCGCTCCCCGGAGGCACCCAGCGCGGAACCCGCCGCGGAGCACCAGGGCGAGCACGCCGAGCCACACCCGCACGAGTCCCCGAAGGTCATGACGATCCCGATGATCGTGCTGGCCGTCGGCTCCGTCCTGGGCGGTGGCTTCTTCAGCATCGGCGACCGCTTCCTGCACTGGCTCGAGCCGGTCACCGGACACAGCGAGGGCAACTCCCCGGTCAGCGCATGGATGGTCACCGCGGCGACCCTCGTGTGCCTCGCCATCGGAGTCGGCATCGCCTGGGCCCAGTACGGCCGCAAGCCCGTCCCCGCCGTCGCCCCGCGCGGCTCCCTGCTCACCCGCGCGGCCCGCCGCGACCTACTGCAGGACGACTTCAACCACGTCGTCCTGGTACGCGGCGGCGAACACCTCACGCGCTCCCTGGTGTACGTCGATCACACCCTGGTCGACGGCGTCGTCAACGGCACGGCAGCCGGCTTCGGCGGCCTGTCCGGACGGCTCCGCCGGATCCAGAACGGCTTCGCCCGCTCCTATGCGGTCTCGATGTTCGGCGGTGCGGCACTCCTGGTCGCCGCGACCCTGCTGATGAGGGCGGTCTGATACCGATGTCCTTTCCTCTGCTGACAGCGACGGCGGCGCTCCCGGCCATCGGGGCCGTCGCCACGGCCGCCGTGCCGGCCGCGGGGCGCACCGCCGCCAAGTGGCTGGCGCTGCTCGTCTCGCTCGCCACGCTCGCCCTGGCGATCACCGTCCTGGTCCGCTTCGACCCGGACGGTGCCCGCTACCAGCTCACCGAATCGCACGCCTGGATCAAGGACTTCGGGGTGCGGTACGAGCTGGGTGTCGACGGCATCGCGGTGGCGCTGGTCGCGCTGACCGCCCTGCTGATCCCGTTCATCATCCTCGCCGGCTGGCACGACGCCGACCCGCTGGAGACCGGCAGCCGCCGCTGGCGGCCCACCCAGGGTTTCTTCGCGCTGATCCTGGCCGTCGAGGCGATGGTGCTCATCTCCTTCGAGTCCACCGACGTCTTCGTCTTCTACATCTTCTTCGAAGCCATGCTCATCCCGATGTACTTCCTCATCGGCGGCTTCGGAGACCGCGCCCACGCCCAGGGCGAGGCGGCGGCCTCGACACAGCGGTCGTACGCGGCGGTGAAGTTCCTGCTCTACAACCTGGTCGGCGGTCTGATCATGCTGGCCGCGGTGATCGGCGTCTACGTAGTGGCCGGGAACTTCAGCCTCCAGGAGATCGTGCAGGCCCGCGCCAACGGTTCGCTGCACATGGCGACGAGCACCGAACGCTGGCTGTTCCTCGGCTTCTTCTTCGCCTTCGCGGTGAAGGCGCCGCTGTGGCCGCTGCACACCTGGCTGCCCAACGCCATGCAGGAGGCCACCGCCCCGGTCGCCGTCCTCATCACCGCGGTCGTCGACAAGGTCGGCACCTTCGCGATGCTCCGCTTCTGCCTCCAGCTGTTCCCGGAGGCCAGCAAGTGGGCGACACCCGTGATCCTCGTGCTGGCCCTGATCAGCATCGTCTACGGCGCGCTGCTCGCCGTCGGCCAGCGGGACATCAAGCGCCTGGTGGCCTACGCGTCGATCTCGCACTTCGGCTTCATCATCATGGGCATCTTCGCGATGACCAGCCAGGGCCAGTCCGGTGCGACGCTCTACATGGTCAACCACGGCATCTCCACCGCCGCGCTGATGCTGGTCGCGGGCTTCCTGATCTCCCGGCGCGGCTCGCGGCTCATCGCCGACTACGGAGGTGTGCAGAAGGTCGCCCCGGTGCTCGCCGGCACCTTCCTGATCGGCGGCCTCGCCACGCTGTCCCTGCCCGGCCTCGCCCCGTTCGTGAGCGAGTTCCTGGTCCTGGTCGGCACCTTCACCCGCTACCCGGTGATCGGCATCATCGCCACCTTCGGCATCGTCCTCGCCGCGCTCTACACCCTCGTCCTCTACCAGCGGACGATGACGGGCCCGGTGAAGCCCGAGGTATCGGCGATGCCCGATCTACGCGCGCGTGAGCTCGTGGTCGTCGCCCCGCTGATCGTGCTGCTGATCTTCCTGGGCGTCTACCCGAAACCCGTCACGGACATCGTCAACCCGGCGGTCAAGCAGACCATGTCCGACGTACACAAAAAGGACCCCAAGCCCGAGGTGGAGGCGGCCAAGTGAGCACAGCAGCCGTCCACAGCCTGTGGACAACCGCGGCCGATCCGATCTCGAAGATCCCGGCACCGAAGATCGAATACGGACAATTGTCGCCGACACTGATCGTCGTCGGCGCGGCGCTGGTCGGAGTGCTCATCGAGGCGTTCCTCCCGCGCAGGTCCCGCTACTACGCGCAGGTGTTCCTGTCCGTCGTCGCCCTGTGCGCCGCGTTCGCCGCGGTGGTCGGGCTGGCGGCCGACGGCTACGGCACGACAAAGGCGCACATCGCAGCCATGGGCGCCATCGCGGTCGACGGCCCGTCCCTGTTCCTGCAGGGCACCATCCTGCTGGCCGGCCTGGTCGGTCTGTTCACCTTCGCCGAGCGGCGCCTGGACCCGGCCGCGGACGGCAGCCGCGTCGACTCCTTCGCCGCGCAGGCCGCCTCCGTACCGGGCAGCGACAGCGAGAAAGCCGCGGTGAAGGCCGGCTTCACCACCACCGAGGTCTTCCCGCTGCTGCTCTTCGCCATCGCCGGCATGCTGGTGTTCCCCTCGGCCAACGACCTGCTGACGCTGTTCGTGGCCCTGGAGGTCTTCTCCCTGCCGCTGTACCTGCTGTGCGCGCTGGCCCGCCGCAAGCGGCTGATGTCGCAGGAGGCCGCAGTCAAGTACTTCCTGCTCGGCGCGTTCGCCTCCGCGTTCACGCTGTTCGGCATCGCCCTGCTCTACGGCTACGCCGGCTCGGTGTCGTACGCGCGCATCGCACAGGTCGTCGACGGCACGGTCACCAACATCGACCCGGCACTCGCCAACACCATGGGCAACGACGCTTTGCTGCTGCTCGGCAGCGCCCTGATCGTGATGGGCCTGCTGTTCAAGGTGGGTGCGGTGCCGTTCCACATGTGGACGCCGGACGTCTACCAGGGCGCGCCGACGCCCGTGACCGGCTTCATGGCGGCGGCGACGAAGGTGGCCGCGTTCGGCGCGCTGCTGCGGCTGCTCTACGTCGTTCTGCCCGGGATGCGCTGGGACTGGCGGCCGGTCATGTGGGCGGTGGCGATCATCACCATGCTCGGCGGGGCGATCGTCGCGATCACGCAGACCGACATCAAGCGGCTCCTGGCGTACTCGTCCATCGCGCACGCCGGATTCATCCTCGCGGGTGTCATCGCCACCTCGAAGGACGGCGTCTCGTCGGTCCTCTTCTACCTGGCCGGCTACTCCTTCGTGACGATCGGCGCCTTCGCGGTGGTCACGCTCGTGCGGGACGCGGGCGGCGAGGCGACCCATCTGTCTAAGTGGGCCGGGCTCGGCCGCAGGTCGCCGCTGGTGGCGGCCGTGTTCGCGGTGTTCCTGCTGGCCTTCGCGGGCATCCCGCTGACGTCCGGCTTCGCGGGGAAGTTCGCCGTCTTCAAGGCGGCGGCGGCCGGCGGCGCGGCACCGCTGGTCGTGATCGGTGTGATCTCCTCGGCGATCGCCGCGTTCTTCTACATCCGCGTGATCGTGCTGATGTTCTTCAGCGAGCCGAAGCCGGAAGGCCCGACCGTGGCCGTGCCGTCCCCGCTGACCATGGTGGCGATCGCCATGGGTGTCGCGGTCACGCTGGTGCTCGGTGTGGCGCCGCAGTACTTCCTGGACCTGGCCAGCCAGGCAGGGGTGTTCGTGCGCTGATTCCCCTGCACCGGGCCCCGGTTCCCCAGGGAACCGGGGCCTTCGCACGCCGTCAGCCCGGTGCTCCGGGGTACGGGCACTTCACTTCGGGGTTCCACTCGAAGAACAAGCCGCTGGGGTTGTTCTTGCAGATCCAGGCATGCAGGGAGTAGCGGGTCGGAATGGTCGAGCTACGGGGGGTCAGCGGACCCTCGAAGTCATGACCGAACAGCCGCGGCCGCGGCGTGTCCTTGTCGGCCTTCACGATCCATTCCACGCCCGTGAGCCTGCCTCCCCCGACGCCGTCGTCCTCGTAAAGGAGGGCAGCGGGCCTGGCCGGGTCGAGAGAGCCGCAGAGGGACGGGCTGATGTAGTGGTGTGTGGCGGTCTGTGGGACCGGCCTCCGCTACTCCCGCCCGAGAAGCATGTCCCCGGTGTGATCGCCGGGCCGTCCGGGACACCCGATGGGGTGACCGGACTGGTCCGTGCGATGACGTCAGGCCCCGCGCCGATCTCCCTCGGCCTGTGGATAACTCCGAGGCTGTCGGTCCGGACCCCTATGGTGGAGGCAGCGGTCGAGAGACGACACACGGGGGACCGACGGGGGACAGGACGATGGGCGCGACGGGCGGGATCAGCGAGATGCCACAGGTGACCGAGGGGCCGGGCACGGCCGACAGCGAGGCGCTGGCCACGCTGCACCGGGTCTTCGGATACGAGGCCTTCCGGAGCGAGCAGAAAGCGATCATCGAGCACGTGGTGGCGGGCGGCGACGCCGTCGTTCTCATGCCCACCGGCGGCGGCAAGTCGCTGTGCTACCAGATCCCCGCCCTGGTCAGACCCGGCACGGGCATCGTGATCTCCCCGCTGATCGCGCTCATGCAGGACCAGGTGGACGCCCTGCGCGCCCTCGGCGTGCGGGCCGGCTTCATCAACTCCACGCAGGACTTCGACGAGCGGCGCATGGTCGAGGCCGAGTTCCTGGCCGGTGAGCTGGACCTGCTGTATCTGGCGCCCGAGCGGCTGCGTCTGGACACCACGCTGGGTCTCCTCTCACGCGGGAAGATCTCCGTCTTCGCGATCGACGAGGCGCACTGCGTGTCCCAGTGGGGCCACGACTTCCGCCCCGACTACCTCACCCTGTCCCTCCTGGGCGAGCGCTGGCCGGACGTCCCGCGGATCGCCCTCACCGCCACGGCCACCCGAGCCACGCACGAAGAGATCACCCAGCGGCTGAACCTGCCGACGGCCCGCCACTTCGTCGCCAGCTTCGACCGGCCCAACATCCAGTACCGGATCGTGCCCAAGGCCGACCCCAGGAAGCAGCTGCTCGCCTTCCTCCGGCAGGAGCACGCGGGTGACGCCGGCATCGTGTACTGCCTGTCGCGCAACTCGGTGGAGCGGACGGCGGAGTTCCTGACCGCCAACGGCGTCGAGGCCGTGCCGTATCACGCGGGTCTGGAGGCGGGCACGCGCGCCGCCCACCAGTCGCGGTTCCTGCGCGAGGACGGCCTGGTCGTGGTGGCGACCATCGCCTTCGGCATGGGCATCGACAAGCCGGACGTACGGTTCGTCGCCCACCTGGACCTGCCCAAGTCGATCGAGGGCTACTACCAGGAGACCGGCCGGGCGGGCCGCGACGGACTGCCGTCCACGGCCTGGATGGCGTACGGCCTGAACGACGTCATACAGCAGCGCAAGCTGATCCAGTCCGGCGAGGGCGACGAGGCGTTCCGCCGCCGGGCCGCCGCCCACCTCGACGCCATGCTCGCCCTGTGCGAGACGGCCCGGTGCCGCCGCGGCCAGCTGCTCGCCTACTTCGGCCAGGACCCGGACGCTGCGGACTGCGGCAACTGCGACACCTGCCTCACCCCGCCGGAGACCTGGGACGGCACGATCGCCGCGCAGAAGGTGCTGTCGACGGTGGTCCGGCTGCAGCGGGAGCGCGGGCAGAAGTTCGGCGCCCTGCAGATCGTCGACATCCTGCTCGGCAAGCGCACCGGGAAAGTCATCCAGTTCGACCACGACCAGCTGTCCGTCTTCGGTATCGGCCAGGACCTCGCCGAGGCCGAGTGGCGTGGCGTCATCCGGCAGCTGCTGGCTCAGGGACTGCTCGCGGTCGAGGGAGAGTACGGCACTCTGGTGCTCACCGAGGCGAGCGGCTCCGTCCTGCGGCGTGAAAGCGAGGTGCCGCTGCGCAAGGAGCCGAAGAAGCCGGCCGCCTCCCGGTCGCGATCGGCGGGCGCCTCCGGAGGCGACCGCAAGGCCAGGACAGCCGTGGCGGAACTGCCCGACGAACTGCTGCCCGCCTTCGAGGCCCTGCGTGCCTGGCGCGCCGAACAGGCCCGCGAGCAGGGCGTGCCGGCGTACGTCATCTTCCACGACGCCACCCTGCGGGAGATCGTCAGCCGACGGCCCGGTTCGGTGCGCGAGCTGGGCACGGTGAGCGGTGTCGGCGAGAAGAAGCTGGCGACGTACGGGGAGGGCGTGCTGGCCGCACTGGCCTCCCTGGACGGGCCGGCCCCGGCCGCCGCCGGCGACGCGCGGGACGCCGACTGGCCGGAGCCGGACGAGGAGCCGGAGCCCGACGACTGGATATAGCCCGTCACGAGCCGGCGCCGGGCACAGGAGTCACTGGGCAGGGGAGTCACAGCCCCCGCGCCGCGTAGGCCCTGACGTCCGCGTCCGAGTCGCTGGTGGCCGTCGCGAGGGCCGCGCGCGCCTCTGCCGTGGCCCGGTGCCGGGTCAGGGCCAGCACGGCCGCCTTGCGTACGTCGGCGTTCGGGTCGGCCAGCGCCCTGGCCAGGGCGGGGACGGCGGTCCCGGCGGACGCGACCGACAGCGCGGTGGCGGCGCCGGAGCGGACCTGCCAGGCCGGGTCCGACAGCGCGGCCACGGCTCGGGGGGCGAGCGGGGCCGGGCAGCCGGTGCCGGCCAGCGCGGCGAAGGCGGCACCGCGCACCAGTGGATCGGTGTCCCCGGTGAGCCGGTCCAGGGTGGCGGTGAGCAACTCCCGGTCGGCCGCGGTCAGGGACGCCGGGCCGACGGCTGCCAGGGCCTTGGCCACGGTGACCCGGACCTCCCGGGAGGGATCGTCCACGGCACCCGCCAGCGGCCGGACCGCGTCGACGGAGACGAGCGCCCGTACGGCCTCGGCGCGGACGGCGATGTCGGGGTCGTCCAGCGCCGCCGCGAACACCGCGGCATCACCGAGCCGTAGAGCGCGCAGCACATCGACGGCGGCGGCGCGGACCACGGGGTCGGCCGCGGCAAGGGCGTCGGTGAGGGCGGTACCCAGAGCCGGTTCGGGCGGCAGGGTCTCGACCAGTTCGCGCAGTGAGGCCGCGGCGGTCGCGCGGACTTCGGCGTCGGAGTCGGCGAGAGCACCGGCCAGGGCCTGCCCGGTGCCGGGCGGCGCGGTCTCGGTGAGAACCGAGACGGCCGTACGCCGGAGGGCGGGATCCTCATCGGTCAAGTACGGCCCGATGAGTTCGAGTTCGGGTCCCGCCTCGGCCAGCTCCAGCAGCTGCAGAAGCCGGGGCGAGGCCGCGCCCGGCGCGCCGGGCCGGTCGGCGGAGGCGGTGGCACGCGCGGACGTCGGCCCTGCGGCGACCGGCGCCGTCTCGCGCGGCCCGGCCGTGGCCACCTGCTCGGCATGGACCTCGCCCAACCGCCGGGAGGGACCGCCGACCGGCGTGAACTCCTCGACCGGGACCAGATACGGAGCCACGGGACGGGCCGTGAACTCCATCGCACCAGAGGGGGACTTGTGCAGATCGAGATGGTGGAACCAGGAGACGTCGTCACGGCCGGGGTGGTCGAGACGGTCGTGATAGAGGCCCCAGCGGGACTCGGTGCGGGCGAGAGAGGCGCGGGCGGCCATCTCGGCGCAGTCACGGATGAAGGTGACCTCCGCACAGCGCATCAGCTCGTGCGGGGTGCGGGCGCCCATGGCGGCGATGTCGGCGCGCATCCGCTCGAAGGCCTCCAGGGCGAGGGAGAGGCGCGCACCGGACTTCGGCGGTGCCACGTAATCGTTCACGAAACGGCGCAGCTTGTACTCGACCTGGGTCTGCGGCGGGCCGTCCGGGTTGCGCAGCGGGCGGTAGATCAGCTCGTGCGCCGCGCGCACCTGGTCCGCGGGAAGCTCACCCTCGTAAGCGGTGTACTGGGCGGCGTCCGCGCCCGCGAGATCGCCGAAGACAAAGGCACCGATCATGTAGTTGTGCGGGACGCAGGCGAGGTCACCGGCGGCGTACAGGCGGGGGACGGTCGTACGGGCGTGGTCGTCGACGCGGACACCGGAGGCGGAGTGGCCGCCGCACAGGCCGATCTCGGAGATGTGCATCTCGACGTCATGGGTGCGGTAGTCGTGCCCGCGGCCGGCGTGGAAGGTGCCGCGGGTGGGCCGCTCGGTGGAGTGCAGGATCGACTCCAGGGCGGAGAGCGACTCATCGGGGAGATGGCTGAGCTTGAGGTAGACCGGGCCGCGGTCACTGGCGACCTCGGCGGCGAACTCGGCCATCATCTGCCCCGACCAGTAGTCGGAGTCGACGAACCGCTCGCCGTGCCGGTTGACCTGGTAGCCGCCGAAGGGGTTGGCGACGTACGCGCAGGCCGGACCGTTGTAGTCCTTGATCAACGGGTTGATCTGGAAGCACTCGATACCGGTCAGCTCGGCGCCCGCGTGGTAGGCCATGGCGTACCCGTCACCGGCGTTGGTGGGGTTCTCGTAGGTGCCGTACAGGTAGCCGGAGGCGGGCAGACCGAGCCGGCCGCAGGCGCCGGTGGCGAGGATGACCGCCCCCGCGCGGACGGTGACGAAGGCGCCGGTACGGGTGTGGAAGCCGACGGCGCCCACGGCCCGGCCCTCGGCGGTGAGGACCCGGACCGGCATCACCCGGTTCTCGATCCGGATCCGCTCCCGCATCTCGCGCCGCCGAAGCTGCCGGTACAGGACCTTTTTGACGTCCTTGCCCTCTGGCATCGGCAGTACGTACGAGCCGGAGCGATGCACCTGGCGCACCGCGTACTCTCCGTGCTCGTCCTTCTCGAACTTGACGCCGTACGACTCCAGCCGCTGGACCATCGCGAAACCGCGGACGGCGGTCTGGCGGACGGGGGACTGGTCGACGATGCCGTCATTGGCGCGGGTGATCTCGGCGACGTAGTCGTCGGGTTCGGCGCGACCGGGGATGACAGCGTTGTTGACGCCGTCCATGCCCATGGCGAGCGCGCCGGAGTGGCGGACGTGGGCCTTCTCCAGCAGCAGCACGTTCGCACCGCGCTCGGCGGCGGTCAGGGCCGCCATGGTGCCGGCGGTGCCGCCGCCGATGACGAGGACGTCGCAGGCCAGCTCCTCGGCGTCGGCGACGGCGGGAATCTCCAGGGAAGTGGACGCGGGGGTGGTCACCGGGATGCCTTTCAGGAGGCGAGCGAAGTGAGGATGTCGCGGCGCAGGGCCACACGGGCCGGGTCGTCGACGGCCCCACGGTCGCGCGGCCCGGGTACGTCGCGCACGGCGGCCACCCGGCCGGAGCCGAGCAGGGCCACGCGGTCACCGAGGAAGAGGGCCTCGTCCACGTCGTGCGTGACGAAGACGACGGTCGCTCCGGTGCCGCGCAACACCTCCACCAGCAGGTCCTGCATGCCGGAGCGGGTCTGGGCGTCGAGGGCGCCGAAGGGCTCGTCCATGAGGAGGGCACGCGGGCTGTCCGCCAAGGCGCGGGCCAACTGGGCGCGCTGGCGCTGCCCGCCGGACACCCGGTGCGGCAAGTGCCCCGCGTGCGCGCTGAGTCCGACGCGGGCCAGCCAGGACTCGGCCCGGGACCGGCGTGCGGAGCGCGGTACGCCGCTGATGGCGAGTGGCAGTTCGACGTTCCCGCGCAAGGTGCGCCAGGGCAGCAGCGCGTCCTCCTGGAAGACCAGCGCACGGCCCGCCGAGGGCCCCGCCAGCGGGGCGCCGTCCACCTCGGCGGCGCCACCCAGGGCAGGCAGCAGCCCGGCGAGGGTGCGCAGCAGCGTGGACTTGCCGCAGCCGGAAGGGCCCACGACGGTCAGGATCTCGCCGGGGGAGACGTCCAGGTCGACGTCGTACAGCACCGGCGCGTCCGGGCGGCCGAGCACGGCGGAACGGAAGGTGAGCCGGGTGCCGCGTACGGCCTCCGATGCCGGCGCGACGGGAGCGGTGACGGTCTCAGACGAGGTGCTCATCACGGGCCTCCTCGGTGTCCTTGTGGCCCTGCTGCTCGGGTTGGGCCTGGTACTCGGGATCGCGCTCGGCGCGCAGGGGGGCGGCGGCCACAGGCCGGGGCACGCCGGCGCGGCCACCGGGGACGTACGAGGTGCGGGGCAGCCAGCGGGTCAGACGCCGGCCGAGGAGTTCCACGGCCGTGGAGGTGATCCAGCCGAGGACGCCGATCGTGACCATGCCGACGAAGACGCCCGGGTAGTTCACCACGGTGTAGTCCTGCCAGGTGCGGTAGCCGACGCCGTACTGGCCGGAGATCATCTCGGCGGAGATCACGCAGATCCACGACACGCCGATGCCCACCGACAGCCCGCCGAAAATGCCGGGCAGCGCGCCCGGCAGTATCACCGAACCGAGGATCCGCAGCCGGCCGCCGCCCATGGTGCGCACCGCTTCCTCCCAGACGGGGGTCAGCGCACGGACCGCGTGCCGGGTGGAGACCAGCACCGGGAAGAAGGCGGCGGTGCAGGTGATGAAGACGATGCCCTGCTCGTTGGAGGGGAAGAGGAGGATCGCGACGGGGACGAGGGCGATCGCCGGGATCGGGCGGATCACCTCCAGGACCGGGCCGAGCAGATCCTCGGCGAGGCGCGAGCGGGCCACGAGCATGCCCGTCGCCACGCCCAGGACGGCTGCCAGTGCGAAGCCGGTGAGGATCCGGGTGAGGCTGTCGGTGAGGTCGGTCCAGTAGTCGCTGCCGGAGAGCCGGTCGGCGAAGGCGCGGGCCACGTCGGTGACGGTCGGGAACTGCGAGAACCGCAGCCAAAGGTTCACGTCCAGGCTGGTCAGCAACTGCCACAGGCCGAGGAAGACGGTCAGGGAGGCCGTCCGCAGCGCATACCGGGCCAAGGGCCACCGGGTCATGAGGCCCGCTCCAGCGCGTCGCGGTACGACACCGTACGGGCGCCGCCGTGGGCGGTGACGTAGGCCTGCGCCGTCGCCGGGGTGACGAAGGGCAGCAGCTGATCGCCGTCGGCCACCCACACCGCCTTGTCGGCGAACCAGAGGGTCCCGGTGGTCGCGTCGGGCACATAGGCGGCGCGGATGCCGGCCTGGTGCGCGGCCAAGTACGCCAGCAGTTCCTTCGCGGACTTGAAGGAGACGGTCTTCTCGCTGCCTTTGGGCCACACCTCACTCGCGGCCGGCGCGGCCGCGGCGGCCAGGCGCTTGGCGTAGGAAGAGCCGAGGGCCTTCTTGACGTACTGGTCGTCGACGAAGGAGTCCACGTCGATGTCGCCGGTCAGTTTGGCGGCCTTCAGCACGGACACGTCCTGCTTGAGCGCGGAGACGAGCTGCGGCTTGACCGCCGGGTCGAAGGTGGCGATGCCGTGGGCACCGTTGTAGAGGTAGACCACCTCGGCGGGCAGGCCGGTGGCCTCGGCGACCTTCTCGGAGGCGGCGACGGGGTGGGCGTTGAGGTAGTCTGTCGCCTCTGCCTGGGCCTTGAGAAAGGCCTCCAGGACGCCCGGACGCTGCTGGACGAAGTCCTCGCGGGCGGTGACACCGTGGAAGGTGGGCAGGTTCAGCTGGGCGCCGTCGTACAGGGCCTTGGCTCTGCCCTGGTAGGCGAGCAGTCCCGGCCAGGCGACGAACTGCGACAGGGCATCCACGCTGCCGGCAGAGAGCGCCGAGGCGCCGACGGCAGGCTGCTGGTTCAGTTTGGAGATGCCCTTGTCCGGGTCGATGCCGGCGCGTTGCAGGGCCCGTACGAGAGTGCCGTCCGCGGCGGAACCGACGCTCGTCGAGACTTTCTCGCCCTTCAGGTCCTTCAGGGTGCTTAGTTTCGAATGGGGCGAGGTGACGACGGTGTTGAGGCCGCCGCGCAGGTTGTAGCCGGTCACCGAGACCAGGTGGGTGGGGCGGCCGAGCTGTTTGCCGCGGGCCGCGTTGAGCAGCAGCGGGAAGTCGCCCATCGAGCCGATGTCGATCTTGCCGGCGGTCATCTGGGCGGTGATCGGGGCGCCGGTGGCGTAGTCCTGCCAGTCGACCTTGTAGGTGTGGCCGTCATGCAGGGAGTTGAGCTGCTTCTCGAAGTAGCCGAGGGAGCGCAGCAACGTGCCCGCGGTGACGGTGTTGATGGTCTTGGACTGGTAGCCGACGGTCACGGTGACCGTGGAGCCGCTGCCCGCTTCGGCGCTGCCGCCGCAGGCGGACAGGGGAAGGAGGAGCGCGACGGCGGATACGGCGACTGCCGTTCGTTTCATGGTGGTTGTACCTCTCACCGCAGCAGGTAGGGCATGTTGACCGTGACGGCTCCGGTGGGGCAGCGGGCCGCGCACGGGCCGCAGTACCAGCACTCGTCGACGTGCATGTACGCCTTGCCGTTCGTCTCGTCGATGGCCAGGGAGTCCAGCGGGCACATGTCCACGCAGAGGGTGCAGCCGTCGATGCACTTCGACTCGTCGATGGTCACGGGCACGTCGGCCCGCTGGGGCGCCAAGGGCATGGCTGTCTCCAGGAAACGTGCAGGCAAGGGGCGTGTTACGACCGGTGGAGCAGGCCGCTCATGGTGATCCGGTCGCCGCGGAAGCGGATGAACTCCAGGTCGACGGGGCGGCCGTCGGGGAGATGTGTGAGGCGTTCCAGCATCAGTACGGCGGCGCCGCGCGGGGCCTGGAGCACGGCGGCGGAGTGGGGGTCCGCGTTCACCGCTTCCAGGGTGATCTCGGCGTGGCCGAGGCGCTGGCCGGTGATGGCTTCCAGGAGGCGGAAGACATCGGTGTTCTCCAGGTCTGCGCCGAGCAGGGCGGTGCCGATGTCGAGTGGGATGTAGGTGAGGTCGAGGGAGAGCGGGAGGCCGTTCAGGCGGCGCAGGCGTTCGATGTAGAGGACGTCGGCGTCGGCGGGGATGCGGAGGCGGTCGGCCACCGGGGCGGGTGCGGGGGCGGGGCCCATGGTGCGGACCTCGTTGGTGACGCGGCCGTGTTCGCGGAGGGTTTCCGCGAGGCCCATCAGACGGTCGAGCCCGTGCGGGTACTTCTGGGCGACGACCACGGTGCCGACTCCGGGCAGTCGCTCCACCAGGCCCTCGGCCCGGAGGAGGTCCAGGGCCTGACGGACGGTGTTGCGGGAGGCGCGGTAGTCGGCGGCGAGGGTCGACTCATGGGGGAGGGGGCCGTTCTGGAAGGCGCCGGTGAGGATCTGGTGGCGCAGCAGGTCGGCCAGCTGCCGGGCCCGGTCCGCACGCAGCCGTCGACGCGTGCGGTGGGCGGCGACGGTGGTCGCTGCGCCCTGACCCGCGTGGTCTCGGGGACGGTCGGTGGGTGGCATGGCCGAAACCATACCGACGCGGTAGGGAATGGGGTGTTGCTGAAGTGTTGCGCCAGGTGAGGGGGCGTTGGATACGGCGCTGAGCTGCGCGTATTCCGCCGTGGGCGGGAAGATCTGCCACCCGGCGGTCCGCTCAGGACAGTGCTGTCAGACCCGGCGCGAACGTGATCAGGAGCGGCAGCAAGGGCACCAGCGCGGCCACCGTCGTCGTCAGCGCCCGGTGCCGGCGCAGCAACCGCGGTGGCGGCTCCAGCAGGCGGTCCACGCGCTCGCCGAGGAGGCGACGGCTGGAGTCGCAGGACAGGACGCCCCGGTGCTGGTTCAGCTCGATCAGGGCGAGGGCCGTGGTGAGGTGCCCGCAGCGCCGGGACGCCGTGTCGTCGGCGGCCAGCTCGACCAGGCGGTGCGTCTGGTCGCAGAAGTGCGCGAAGAGCGGCACGCGCGGGAAGCCCGTGGCGAGCGCGGTGGACAGGTGCAGCAGCCAGTCGTGGTGGGCACGCGCGTGCCCGCGCTCATGGGTGAGGACGGCGTCCAGCTGGTGGTCGGTGAGGCGCTGCAGCGCCCCCGTCGTGACGACCAGTTGCGGCGGGTGTCCAGGCATCCACCAGGCGTCCGGGTATTCGTCCTCCAGCACCAGCATGGGGCCGCGCGCCGCCGGCAGTCCGTCCGGCAGATCGGGGGCGCGCTCCCGCAGTTGTGCGCGGGCCTGGCCGCGGCTGCGGCGGGCCTCGACGAGTTCCCGGCCCAGCAGGGCCGTCGTCCAGGCGGCTCCGCAGGCCAGCAGCACGGTGAGGGCGGCGGCCCACACCGGCGCGGAGGAGAGGTCGTAGGCGGCGGTGACGGAGGGCGGCGCGGGGGCGAAGACACGGTCGCGGACGGTGTGGAAGACGGCCGCCGTGCCCAGCACCAGTGCCGCCAGGCAGCACAGCAGGACGGTGGCGACCAGGCACTGCCACACCCACAGCGCGACCACCGGTTCCCGCTCGGGCCAGGCCGCACGGGTCAGCGCGCGTGGCGCCGGCAGGGCTGCCGTCAGGGCGACGACGCTCAGCAGGAGCAGGCAGACGGTCATGCCGGGGCTCCGGTTCCTGGTCGGAGAGTTGTGCGGGTGTCGGTGGTGCGGGGTGACGCGTCGAGGGCGCGTCGCGTGTGGTGCGTGTCTGCCCAGTATGACGGTGAGGGGCGGCGAGAGTCAGGCCTCGGCGTCGATCGATTCCGCGGCTGCGGTCCCCCGCATTTCTTCCCGTCGAGTGTGCCCGGTTTCCTTCCCGCCCGGCGTGGCCGCCGTCGGGTGCGGAAGCGTTACGTCTCCCGCTCCTGGAACGCGCGCCGTACCGCCTCCACCACGTCGTCCTCTCCGAAGCCCAAGGCTGCTGCCCAGGCCACGAAGTCGCGCGTACCGTCGGCGAGTGCGGCCGTCTCGTGGCGGCGGGCGCCCGGTGGTGGCGGAGCCACCCGGGTCCCCGCGCCGCGCCGGGTCCGGATCAGGGCCGCCGCCTCCAGTTCGCGGTAGGCGCGGGCGACGGTGCCCGCTGCGAGGCCGAGGTCCGCGGCCAGTTGCCGTACCGTCGGCAACCGCTCGCCCTCGGCCAGCCGTCCGCTGCTGATCAGGGTGGCGAGCTGGGCGCGGATCTGCTCGTAGGGCGGGACGGGGCTGGTCGTGTCGACCCGGACGGCGGTGCCGCTCACCGGCGTGCCCCCGCTCCGCGGCGCCACCCCGCCCGGGGCGAGCAGACGGTGAAGAGCATCCACGGTGCGGTCACCAGGGAGATCAGCGCGAGCGGCAGCAGGACCGCGGTGGCCGCGGTACCCGCCGCACCGTCGCACGTCATGCTCGTCAGGGCGCCCGAGGCCGTTGTGGCCGTGCCCAGCAGCGAGGTGGAGACGACGATTCCCCAGGCGGCCACGATCGCCAGCGAGCGGTCGCGGCGGGACTGTTCGTCGCCGGGCCGGGTGGCGATCCGCCGCAGCGACCAGCCGCACGCGCCCGTGGTGACGGCGAGGGAGGCCAGCATGGGCAGGCCGTAGGCGAGACCGGGCCAGGGGCCGTGCCCCTCGGTCATGCCCCGGCAGGTCAGGGTGAGTTCACGGCCTGCCCGCCCCAGGTCGTCGGGCGAGGCCACCGCGCCCGCCGTCGCCAGCACTGCCACCAGGGCGACCGCGAGGACGGCCAGCAGCCAGGTCATCCGGGGCGGTACGTAGTCGCGGACGCGGCGTGGTGCGAGCCCGGCGGTGCGGACGGCTCCCCGGGCCGGCGCGGCCAGTGCGTCGCCCACCAGGACGCCGGCGACCGCGCACAGGCCGAACGCAGGGATGGCGTACAGCATGCCGTCGCCGTGGTCGAGTGGAGACAGCCAGACGGCCGCCAGGGCGCCCGTGGCCAGGCCCGTCCAGCGGGCGTAGCGGTCGGCCGGCGCCCGGGAGGCGGTCGCCGGCGAGGTCACGTCGAGATCGGTCATGGAAGTCCCCGTGAGAAGCACTTGTACTCACCGTTTGTATCAAGCGGTGAGTACAAGATGCCCGGCCCCGCGGACTTGTGTCAACTGCTTGCTACAAAAGCCTGCTCATCCCGCCACGACCCGGCCGCTGACCTCCCCCAGGCCGACACGGAGCCCGTCCGCCCCGGGAGCCCACGCCGACAGGGTCACCACGTCACCGTCCTCCAAGAAGGCCCGCTTGCCGTCCGGGAGTTCGAGGGGGTCGCGGCCGTTCCAGGTCAGCTCCAGCAGTGAGCCGCGCTGGCGCTCCTCGGGTCCGCTCACCGTGCCTGAGCCGTACAGGTCCCCGGTGCGCAGCGAGGCACCGTTCACCGTCATGTGGGCGAGCTGCTGGGCGGCGGTCCAGTACATGGTCGAAAAAGGCGGCTCGGAGACCACGTGGCCGTTGATCGCGACGGAGATCCGCAGATCGTAGCCGCCGGGCTCGATGCCGGGCGCCGAGTCGTCCAGGTACGGCAGCAGCGGGTGCGTGCGCTGCGGAGGCGCCACGCGCGCGTGCTCCAGTGCTTCCAGCGGGGTGATCCACGCCGACACGGAGGTCGCGAAGGACTTGCCGAGGAAGGGGCCGAGGGGAACGTACTCCCAGGCCTGGATGTCGCGTGCGGACCAGTCGTTCAGCAGGCACAGCCCGAAGACGTGGTCGCGGAAGTCGGCCAGCGCGACCGGACTGCCCAGCGCGGACGGCGCGCCCACGACGAAGCCGACCTCCGCCTCGATGTCCAGCCGGATCGACGGCCCGAAGACGGGTGCCGGGTCGGCCGGGGCCTTGCGCTGCCCGGAGGGCCGTACGACGTCCGTGCCGGAAACGACGATCGTGCCGGAGCGGCCGTGGTAACCGATGGGCAGGTGCTTCCAGTTGGGGGTGAGGGAGTCCTCGGCGTCCGGGCGGAAGATCTGGCCGACGTTGCGGGCGTGGTTCTCCGAGGCGTAGAAGTCGACGTAGTCCGCCACCTCGAAGGGCAGGTGCAGGGTCACCTCGGACAAGGGGTGGAACAGCGGCTCGACGGCTTCGCGGTGCGCGGGGTCCGTGACCCAGGCCGTGACGGCGCGCCGTACCTCCGACCAGGTGGGGCGGCCGGCGGCCAGCAGCGCGTTGAGGGTGGGGCGCGCGAGCAGTGCGTGGTGGGGCGAGCGGAGGGCGGCGGCTGCGGCGCCCGCGTCGAGGACGTGGTCCCCGAGCCGGACGCCGACCCTCCGCTCCGTGCTGCCGGAGGGCGAGAACACGCCATAGGGAAGGTTGTGCGGGCCGAAGGGGTCGCCCTCGGGGACGTCGAAGGGGGGCATGGGGTGCTGCCTCACTCTCATCCGGGCCGTGCGCGGCGCTCGTTCCATGTGGTCGCGCCACACGTTACGGCCGTGACGCGTGTCTTGGGCAGAGCCTCCTGCGGCACCTGCCACGGTGTCCGAAAGGTGCGTGTCGAAGGGTCTTCGAAAGGTTGCTCGCACTCTGTCTAAAGAGTTCGCAATGTCCGGAAAAGCCTTGTCGGAGGCGGCAATTCCGGCTTAGCGTCCTTTGGGACACGGACGGGGTGGGTCCGTTCCATTGGGGGGACACGTGGGGGGACCCGTGGCCGGAGACACCGTCGGTGTGCCGTTCGAGGCGGACCGGGACGTACCAGGACTGATCGTCAAGTTCGGCGACTATCCGCTGCACCACGGCGGCGTCGGGGCGATCCGCAGTCTGGGCCGGCTCGGCGTGCCCATGTATGCCATCACCGAGGACGCGTACACGCCCGCGGCCTCCTCGCGCTATCTGAAGAAGGCCTTCGTGTGGCCGACGACCGGTGCGGAGGACCCGGGCCGCCTGGTCGAGGGCCTGCTGCGCGTCGGCCGCCGTATCGGCCGCCCCACCGTTCTCGTCCCGACGGACGAGGAGGCCGCCGTACTGGTCGCCGAGCACCAGCACGAGCTGGCCGGATCCTTTCTCTTCCCGCGTGTCGACCCCGCCCTGCCGCGCCGGCTCGCCAGCAAGCAGGGCCTGCACGAACTGTGCGTGGAGCACGGCGTCGCGAGTCCCGCGTCGGCGTTCCCCGAGTCGTACGAGGACGTCGTCGCCTTCGCCGACACGGCCCGCTTCCCGGTGGTGGCCAAGAACCGGGAGGCGTTCGTCCGGCGCACCCGGCCCGCCGTCAACGGCACCACGCGGATCGCCACCCGCGAGGGCCTGCTCGCCCTCGCCCGCGACTGGGGGGTGCGGCCGGGCGTGATCCTCCAGGAGTACCTGCCGCGCGAGGAGGCCGAGGACTGGATCGTGCACGCCTGCTTCGACCAGGACTCCAGCCCCCTCGCCCTGTTCACCGGCGTCAAGGTCCGCTCCTGGCCGCCGCACGCAGGCATGACGGCGAACGCGTACGTCGTCGACAACCCGGAACTCACCGACCTCGCCGCACGTTTCATCAAGCAGATCGGCTACAGCGGCATCATCGACCTCGACCTGCGCTTCGACCGGCGCGACGGACAGTACAAGCTCCTCGACTTCAACCCCCGCATGGGCGCCCAGTTCCGGCTCTTCGAGACCGAGTCGGGAGTGGACGTCGTACGCGCCATGCATCTGAATCTGACCGGCCGCCCCGTTCCTGAGGGGGAGCAGCGCGCCGGCCACCGCTACATCGTGGAGAACATCGACCTGCCCGCACTCCTCGCCTACCGCCGCAGCGGCTATACGACGCCGCACGCGCCGGCGAAGGCGAGCGGGACGGAGCTGGCCTGGCTCGCGGGTGACGACCCGCTGCCGTTCCTCACGATGCTCGCCCGCTTCGTGCGCCCGGGCGCGAAGCACCTCTATCAGCTGTGGCGGACCAACCGCCGCGGCAGCAGCACCTCCACGAAGTAGGCAAGGCCACCAAGAGTGGCGCACCGTGTCCTGGGGAGGGACTTCGTGACTCGACCGGTTGCAGTCATCGGGGCCGGGCCGTTCGGCCTGTCCACCGCCGCCCATCTACGGGCGCGCGGCATCCCCGTCCGCGTCTTCGGCGACCCCATGGTCAGCTGGCGCGACCACATGCCCGAGGGCATGATCCTGAAGTCGACGCCCGCCGCCTCCAACCTCAACTGCCCGCAGCCCGGCCACACGCTCGCCGACTACTGCGACGCGGCCGGGATCCGCCGTCTGGTGTCCGACGAGGACATCATCCCGGTGGAGACGTTCATCGCCTACGGCGAGTGGTTCCAGCAGAAGCTGGTCCCCGGCCTGGAGCGGGTGCGGGTCGTCTCCGTGGACCGCGACAAGAGCGGCGGCTTGGAACTGAAGCTGGACTCCGGTGAGACGTTCACCGCGCGCGCCGTCGTCGTCGCCACCGGACTGTCGGGCCTGGCGCACCTCCCGGCGGAGCTGGCGGGGGCCGCGGCCGACGGACCGGCGGCCACGGGCCCGGTCTCGCACAGCTCCCAGCACCACGACCTGAGCCGTTTCGCCGGCAGGGAGCTGATCGTGGTCGGCGCCGGGCAGTCCGCACTGGAGACGGCGGCGCTTGCCGCCGAGGCGGGGGCACGCGTGCGTGTCGTCGCGCGCGGCCGGGGCCGGGTCGCCTTCGGCGCCCCGCCCTGGGACCAGCCGAAGCTGCGCCCCGAGTCCCCGTTCGGCCGGGCATGGTCGCTGTGGGCGTTCAGCTACTACCCGCACCCCTACCGCTATCTGCCCGAGGCCACCCGCCACTTCCTGGTCCGCAGGGTCCTCGGCCCGCTCGGCGCCTGGTGGCTGCGCGAGCGCTTCCAGAGCGCCGTGCTGGTCCAGGACGTGGAGCGGGTCGTGGGCGCCGAGGCGCCGGACGGCACCCCCGTCCTCACCGTCCGCACCCACGGCGGCCGTAGCGAGCGGCTCACCGCCGACCACGTCATCGCCGCCACCGGCTACCGCGTCGACATCGCGGCGATGGACTTCCTCGGCCACGAACTGCGCACCCGGCTCGCCGTGAGCCGTGGCACGCCCAAGCTCGGCCCCGGCTACGTCTCCTCCGTCCCAGGGCTGTATTTCACGGGTCTGCCGGCGGCGGCGTCGTACGGCCCCGTGATGCGCTTCGTCTGCGGTACGGAGTTCGCCTCTCCGCGCCTGACGAAACACCTCGCGGCGACCCACGGCTGAAGCCTCCGGGAAGACGGCGGCACGGGCCTGCCGGCGGCGTCGCTCCAGGGCGTCCGGCAGGACGGGGTGCCGCAGGAGCGGGTGGAGATCGTCGGGCTCCGGGCCGGCCGAGCGGAGGACCCGGCGAAGTCGCCGACCACTACGACGAGAAGCAGGTGGCGCGTGCGTACCTCCACCGAGGAGGTGGTGCGCACCACTTGGGGCTGACCAGTACGCAAGTACGCAGGACGACAAGATGAGTCGGCGAGGCGAGGTATCCGTATTCTCTGATCATGGCAGCCTCCCCCGCGTACGCTCTGATCGCCACCGACCTGGACGGAACGCTGCTGCGCGGCGACGACACGGTCTCCGACCGGTCGCTCGCCGCGCTCGCGCGGGCGGCGCGGGCCGGAGTCCGGCACCTGGTGGTGACGGGCCGCCCGGCCCCGCGGGTACGGCCTCTGCTCGAACACCTCGGCTGCACGGGGCTCGCGGTGTGCGGGCAGGGCGCGCAGGTCTACGACGCCGTGTCCGGCCGTCTGTTGTGGTCGGTCCGGCTGGACCGGGAACTGGCCGAGACCGCGCTCGGCAAGATCGAGGCTGAGGTGGGGCAGGTCTACGCGGCCGTGGACCAGGACGGTGTCGACGGGCTCACGCTCATCGAGCCCGGCTATCTGATGCCGCACCCGACCCTGCCCGCGGTAAGGGTCGGCCGGCGCGACGACCTGTGGTGCGAGCCCATCAGCAAGGTGCTGTTGCGCCATGCCGACCTGTCCGACGACGAGTTGGCGGCGGTCGCGCGCGCGGTGGTGGGCTCACTGGCGACGGTCACCATGTCGGGGCCGGGAACCGTGGAGCTGCAGCCGTCCGGGGTGACCAAGGCGACCGGCCTCGCGCTGGCCGCCGAGCGGCTCGGGATCGCCGCAAGGGAGGCTCTGGCGTTCGGCGACATGCCGAACGACATCCCGATGTTCGACTGGGCCGGACACGGGGTCGCCATGGCCAACGCGCACCCCGAACTCAAGGCGGTGGCCGACGAGATCACCCTGTCGAACGAGGACGACGGCATCGCCGTCGTCCTCGAACGACTGTTTCCGGCCGGCTGACCGGCACCGACCGACTGACCGGCCTATCAGTAGGTGTCTGTCCTGCCGGTCCGCGGAGCTGTCAGTACGCGCCGAAGACGTTGTCGATCGACCCGTACCGCTTGGCCGCGTAGTTGCAGGCGGCGGTGATGTTCGCGACCGGGTCGTAGATGTTGAAGGACGTTCCGGCCACGTGGTACGCGTTGAACGTCGGGTCGATGACCTGGAGCAGGCCCTTGGACGGGATGCCCGCGGCGGCGTTGGAGTCCCACAGGTTGATGGCGCTGGGGTTGCCGGAGGACTCCCGCATGACGTTGCGGTAGATGCCGTTGTAGCTGCCGGGGATGCCCTTCTGGGCCATGATCGCGAGGGACTCGCGGATCCAGCCGTCGAGGGTGTTCGGGTAACCGGCGGGGGTGGTGGAGACCGTGGTGGCGGCCGGGGTCGCTGCGGAGGCGCTGGTCGCCCCGATGAGCGGCAGGGCGAGGACGGCGGCACCGGTGCCGGCGGCGGCGAGGGCGCGGACGAGGCGGTTGTTCCGGGTACGGCGGTGCTGAGCGGCAGCAGGCATGGGGAAGTTCCTCTCCGACGCCTGCGAGGTGAGCTGTCGGGTTCGGGCGGGGAGGTGCCCGGCCGTGCCCGGGAAGGCACGGCTTCACCCCAAGCCGTTCCGGTGCGACGTGTGCCGTCCGGTCCGGCGAGTTACCTGGGTCCCCCGCTCCTGCCATAGGAATGAGTCCGTGGATGGTTATGCGGGCGGTGGCAGGATTCGGCGTCCGCCCGACGGCCCGGAACGTATGCGAGAGCACATGTCGGGAACAAGTACCGGATTCACACAACGTCCTATTTGACCTTGATCTATGCCCTATGAGGTGCTTGATCCTTTGCGGTTGCCAAGCCTCAACTCGCCAGCGGGGCAAGGGGGCAAGGGGGGATCGGCGGGGGTGGGGTGCCGGTGGACGCCAGTGACTCAACTCACGAAATGACAAAGTACTTCAAGTCGGACATGGGGGATTCGAGTGGGTCGGCTGGATGGCGGAACCCGTGACCCGGCACCCGTCGTCGCCCTGGGGGCGCAGGCGTTGCTGCGCTCGCCTCTCGACTCGCCCCTTCAGTCATGACAAAGCGGACAGAGTTCTGTTAAGTCGATAAATATACGTTCATTTCACATGATCAAAAACATTCCGGTCCTGACCTGATACCTCCCAGGCTGGACCGGTGGGCGCTATCGGTGATCGAAAGAGGACCGGATACGCTGACGAGTGATGGCAGCGACCTATCGACAAACCGTGTAATCGCCAGCAGACACCAGCAGACAGGAGACCCCTCGTGACCGTCGTCGGGCCGTTCGGGCTGAGCGTGCGGGACCAGGCTCTGGAAGCCGATGTCCAGGCCGGATTGACGGCTGTCGAGGAAGGCTTGCTCGAGGCCACCAAGAGCGAGGTGCCGTTCATCACGGGGGCCGCGCAGCACCTCGTGCGGGCCGGCGGGAAGCGGTTCAGGCCGCTGCTCGTGATGCTCGCGGCCCAGTTCGGCGACCCCTATGCGCCGGGAGTCGTGCCGTCGGCCGTGGTCGTGGAGCTGACCCACCTGGCCACGCTGTACCACGACGACGTCATGGACGAGGCGGCCGTACGGCGTGGCGTGGACAGCGCCAACACGCGCTGGGGCAACTCGGTCGCGGTCCTCACCGGCGACTTCCTCTTCGCCCGGGCCTCCCAGATCCTTGCCGACCTCGGTCCCGAGGCCGTCCGGGTCCAGGCCCTCGCGTTCGAGCGGCTGGTCACGGGTCAGATCCTGGAGACCGCCGGTCCCTCCGACGGCCGCGACCCGGTCGAGCACTACCTGGACGTGCTCGGCGGCAAGACGGGCTCGCTGGTGGCGGTGTCGTGCCGGTTCGGCGCGATGATGTCCGGCGCCGACGAGACGGTCGTCGACGTGCTCACCCAGTACGGCGAGCGGCTCGGCGTCGCCTTCCAGCTCGCCGACGACGTCCTGGACATCGCCTCCGACTCGCACGAGTCCGGCAAGACCCCCGGCACCGACCTGCGCGAGGGCATTCCGACGCTCCCGGTGCTGCGGCTGCGCGAGCGGGCGGCCCGGCTGGCGCTGCCCGAGGACATCGCGCTGTGCCGGCTGCTGGACTCCGACCTCAGCGACGACGCCCGGCACGCCGAGGCGCTGGCCGCGCTGCGCGCCCACCCCGCGCTGGAGCAGGCCCGTCGGGACACCATCCGGTATGCGGAGGAGGCTCGCGCCGCGCTGGCGCCGCTGCGGGAGTGCGACGCCAAGGCGGCGCTGATGGAGCTGTGCGACGCGGTGGTGCACCGCGCCGGCTGACCCCGGCCGTCCGCGCGAGCCACGCCGCGCGGCAGCGACCGGCCGTACGGCCCCTGTGCGACCCGTACGGCCCAGCGGCACGGCCTGGTGCGATACCCAACCCGCAGACGTCCGTGCCCCCGTACGGCCCCCTCCGTTCCGGTGAGACCCCTACGGGTCGGGGGAGCCGCTGCCCCTACGTGTCATACCGCAGGCGTACACGGAGTTGGCTCCGTGGTCTGACGCTTCTTCATGGCCGATTTGGTGAGATGGACACCACGGACATCACCACTCCTCACCGATTCGGGTGAGAATGGCGGCTCTGGTGGACCAACGTGAGGACAGCCGCCGCCGACGACGGAGGTAAGGCACACATGGCACCGTACGAAACCGACGACGCGGTGGACGCCGCGCAGGAGGAAGCTCCGCGCGGCGGACGCCGCAAGGCCGCCCGCTACGCGGTCCCGGTCGCGGTGGTGGGGGTGGCGGCGGCCACGATCGGGCTGGTCCCGGCGCTCGCCGCCTCCGGTGACCCCGACCTGCCCAGGATCACCGCACAACAGCTCATCGAGAAGATCGCCAAGTCGGACGTGCAGCAGCTGTCCGGCACCGTGCGGACCAGCACCGACCTCGGCCTGCCCAACCTGGGCGGCCTGGAGAACAGCCTGGCCTCGGGGGCGGCCAGGGGCTCCGGCGGCGGCTCCTCCGCCGACCCGCAGTCCCGGCTCACCTCGCTGGTCTCCGGCACGCACACGCTGCGCGTCGCCGCGGACGGCCCGCAGAAGCAGAAGCTGTCGCTGCTGGAGAGCGGCTCCGAGTACAGCCTCATCCACAACGGCACGGACGTGTGGGGCTACGACAGCAGGAGCAACGAGGTCTACCACGGCACCTCGGCCGACTCCGGCAAAGACCACAGGGCCGAGCCCCCGGCCACCCCCAAGGACTTCGCCGACGAGGCGCTGAAGTCGGTGGACGACACCACGTCCGTCACCGTCGACGGCACCGAGCAGGTCGCCGGCCGTGACGCCTACAAGCTGCTGATCAAGCCCCGGCAGTCCGGCACCACGGTCGGCGCGATCAGCATCGCCGTCGACGCGAAGACGGGCATGCCGCTGAAGTTCACGCTGACCCCGAAGAGCGGCGGCGCCGCCGTCCTCGACGCGGGCTTCACGCAGGTCTCCTTCGCGAAGCCGGACGCCTCTACCTTCGCCTTCACCCCGCCCAAGGGCGCGAAGGTGACGGAGGGGAAGAAGGAGAAGAAGGAGCCCGCGGCGCGGCAGCACGCGCCGAAGCCGGGCGAGTTCGGCAAGGGCCTCGGCGGCACCGCCGTCCTCGGCAAGGGCTGGACGTCCATCGCCACCTTCGACACCGGCGCCAAGGGCGGCCTGCCGAACGGCTCCAAGGCCGGTGACCTCGGCGGCTTCCTCGGCTCGCTCGGCGACAAGGTCTCCGGCAAGTTCGGCAAGGGCACCGTCTTCTCCACCCGGCTGGTCAACGCCCTGATCACCGACAACGGCAAGGTCTACGTCGGCACGGTGACCAAGGACGCCCTGGTCAAGGCGGCGAACACGGGAAAGTAGCCCCTTTCGGGCACCACGAGCCGTGACTGCACGTTGACCCTTTCGGGGTCTTTGGGGACTTGGGGGTCGTGGGGTCTTCGAAGGGCAGGACGAATCGAGGGGGAGCCGATGGACGAACCGTCCGCCACGGAGCGGGAGACCGGGGAATCGGGGGACGCGGAGCGGCGTGCCCCGGCCCGGGCGGAGACAGACGTCATCGTCACCCGCGGCCTCACCAAGCGCTACCGCGGCGGACAGCTCGCCGTCGACCGCCTCGACCTGACCGTCCCGGCGGGCAGCGTCTTCGGCTTCCTCGGCCCGAACGGCTCCGGCAAGACCACCACCATCCGCATGCTGATGGGTCTGATCGAGCCGACGGCGGGCACGGCCCGCGTGCTGGGCCGCCCGATGCCCCGGGCGGCCCGTGCCGTCCTCCCGCAGGTCGGCGCGCTCATCGAGGGCCCCGCCCTGTACGGCTTCCTCTCCGGCCGGGAGAACCTGCTGCGCTACGACGCCGCCGACCCGACCGCCGACCCTCGCACCCGGCGCGCCCGCGTCGCCGCCGCCCTGGACCGGGTGGGCCTCACGGCGGCCGCGGGCAAGAAGGCGAAGGCGTACTCGCTCGGCATGAAACAGCGCCTCGGCCTGGCTGCAGCGCTGCTCCAGTCACGCCGGCTGCTGGTCCTGGACGAGCCCACCAACGGCCTGGATCCGCAGGGCATGCGCGAGATCCGCACCCTGATCCGGGAGCTGGCCGCCGACGGCACGACCGTCTTCCTCTCCTCCCACCTTCTGGACGAGATCGAGCAGGTCTGCACCCACGCGGCGGTCATGGCGCGGGGGCGGCTCGTCACCCAGGGCGCGGTGGCCGACCTGGCGGCCGGGGCGCGGGGCCGGCTGGTGGTGACCACCCCGGATCCGGCCGAGGCGGCCCGGGTGCTGAAGGAGCAGGGCGTCGGGGACGTCGTCGCGGACGGCGACCGGGTCGGCGGCGAACCACCCGCACGCGACCTCGCCGAGGTGAACGCGGCCCTGGTCGCGGCGGGGGTGCGGGTCCGGGGCCTCACGGTCGAACGGGCCTCGCTGGAAGACGCGTTCGTGGCGCTGACGGGGGAGGGCTTCGATGTCGCGGGCTGAGACGACTGCGGCGACCGCCGTACGGCGGCCGAGTCCGCTGTGGACGCTCGGGCTGCTGCACAGCGAGCTGGTCACGACCCTCCGGCGCTGGCGCACGCTCGCCCTGCTCGGCGTGCTGACCGCGGTGCCGGTGCTGGTCGGGATCGCGGTGAAGATCCAGACGCGCGGCGGCGGGACGGCGGACCACAGCGGCCAGGGCCCGGCGTTCCTCACCCAGATCACCAACAACGGTCTGTTCCTTGTGTTCACGGCGCTGGCCGCGACGCTGCCGTTCTTCCTGCCGATGGCCGTCGGGGTGGTCGCGGGCGACGCGATAGCCGGCGAGGCGGCGGCGGGCACTCTGCGCTATCTGCTGGTCGCCCCGGCCGGCCGTACGCGGCTGCTGCTCACCAAGTACGCGACTGTGATGGCCTTCTGTCTGCTGGCCACCCTGGTCGTCGCCGTCTCCGCTCTGATCGTCGGCGCGCTGCTCTTCCCGCTGGGCGACCTGACGACCATCTCCGGCACCCGGATCAGCTTCGCCGAGGGCCTCGGCAGGGCCCTGCTGATCGCACTGGTGGTCGCCGCCTCACTGGTCGGCGTGGCGGCGCTGGGTCTGTTCATGTCGACGCTCACGGGCAGCGGCATCGCGGCGATGGCGACCACCGTCGGCCTGCTCATCACCGTCCAGATCTTGGACCAGATACCCCAGCTGCACGCGCTGCAGCCGTACTTCTTCCCGCACTACTGGCTGTCCTTCGCCGACCTGATGCGTGACCCCGTCTACTGGGACGACCTGGAGAAGAACCTCGGCCTGCAGGCGCTGTACGCGGCGGTGTTCGGCTCGGCGGCCTGGGCGCGGTTCACGACGAAGGACATCAGTGCGTAGGGCCTAGCCGACGGCCTTCTCGTACGGGAAGCGGGCGAGGGGCGCGTCCTGGGCGAAGAAGGTCTTCGCGCGTGTCAGCGCCTCGGTGTCCTTCAGTACGTCGCCGGGCGCGCTGCCGTTGCCCAGCAGCACCCCGCCGAACCGCATCCCCATGTAGGCGGCCGAGTTGTTGAGTGTGCCGACGTACGGGTCGGCGACGGACGGCTCGTCGTGCGCCAGCGCCGCGATGCCCCAGAGTGTGCGGCCGGTCAGGGCCGCCCTGAAGTCGAGGCCCGGGGTGCGCAGCCAGCCGGACCAGTGGTCCAGATAGCGCTTGGTGAGACCGGACACCGAGTACCAGTACAACGGCGACGCGATCACGATGTCGGTGGCCGCGAGCGTGGCGTCCAGCAGCAGACCGTTGGTTCTGTCCGACGGCGGCCGTACGTGGCCGCTGTCGTGCCGCAGGTCCGTGAAGTCGGGGAGCGGGTGCTCGGCCAGCCGTATCCAGCGCTGTTCGACGTCACCGGGCAGCTGCTCGGCGGCCCTGCGGGCCAGCAGCTCGGTGTTGCCCTCGGCGCGGGAGCTGCCCAGGACGAAGAGGAAGCGGCGGCTCATGGATCCCCCAGATGAATGCTGCAGTACGACGATTAGAAGCATGTGCATTTTATGCATACGCAAGCAGTTAGGTCCAGGGCGCGGCTGGTGCGAGGCTGTGACGCTGCGGTGACGCGGAATTCGAGGGAAACCGACACACTGGTCGACAGGACGCGTACGACCGGATCGCGACGCCGGGGGAGTGAGGGAAAAACCGATGGCCCGACTCAGCTTCGAGAAGAAGCGGGTGCAGCAGCCCGCGGCGCATCCGGCGGTGGTGGCCGTGCGGGTGTTCGGCGCGGCAAGCGCGTCGGTGGGTGGGACGTCGGTGGTGGCGGCGCCGGGCGAGGAGATCCAGCAGACCGTCCTCAACCACCTCCAGCGCCTGGCCATCAGCCTCGGCGCCCCGATACGCGCCACCATCCACGACGACCGCGCGGGCTGCGTGGTTCCCCTGGAGGTCTCGGCGGACGGCTCCAGCCGGGTCACGGGACGGGCGGTACGGGTGGCTGCGCCGAGCGGGCCAGGCGGGTCGGGCGGGCCGCGCCCGGCGGACGGGGCGTCACCGGCGGCCGTTGTCGCGCAGAGTGGGCCGCGCCCGGCGGACGGGGCGTCACCGGCGGCCGTTGTCGCGCAGAGTGGGCCGCGCTCGGCCGACGTGGCGTCACCGGCGGGCGTGGCTGTGGTGGACGGCCCGCGGGACGTGCCCGGCGTGCCCCAGCCGGACCCCGTGCCGGCCGGCACGGCGCAGGCGCCGACGGGACAGTTCGGTCCCGCACCGGTCATGCCCGTCAGGGAAGTGCCGGTGCCCGTCGCCGACGCCTCGGAGCCCGATCCCGAGCCCACGCCCGCGGCCTACGTCGCCCCGGCCCCGACCGCAACGGCCCCCGCCCCTGCGGCCCTGGCTTCCGTGTCCTCCGTCGCCCCGGCCCCGACCGCAACGGCCCCCGCCCCTGCGGCCCCGGCTTCCGTGTCCTCCGTCGCCCCGGCCCCGACCGCAACGGCCCCCGCCCCTGCGGCCCCGGCTTCCGTGTCCTCCGGCCCCACGGCTCCGACCGCAACGGCCCCCGCCCCTGCGGCCCCGGCCTCCGCCTCCGCGGCCTTGGCCTCCATGGCCTCTGCTCTCACGGCCTCCGTCTCCGAACCCGCGCCGACCCACACCCCCGCCCGGGGCTTCGACGCTGTCGCCGAGGAGGTGCTCAGGGACGAGCCCGTGACCGAGACCGCGGAGGGGGCCGAGTTGCTCACCGAGCCGATGACGCGGATCAACGAGGCCGTCCGGGACGGCCGTATCGAGGCGGCGGCGGAACTCGCCGACCGTACGGTCGCGGAGGCGTCCGCCGTGCTGGGCCCCCGCCATGCCGAGGTGCTGCACCTGCGTGAACTGTCGGCCTACATCGCCTACTTGGCGGGTGATCCGGTCCGTGCCTTCCAGCTGTCCCTGGACCTCGCCCGGCTGCGCCGGCAGGCGCGGGACGCGGAGGCCGCCTACGGCAACGTGCAGAGCGCGGCGACCGCCTGGCGTGCGGTGCGCGACCCGGAGGAGGGGCTGCGGCTGGGCCGGGACCTGATCGACCTGTGGGCGGAGCTCAGCACCGAGCCGGGTCCCGCCGCCGACGACCCGCGCCCGCTGGAGTCCGCCCGCGCCCGCATGGTGCGCCTCACCGACCGGGCGGCCCGCGCGGCCCAGGCCTGACGACTGCCCGATCCGGACGCCCGTCCCTGGCCCCTGCCGTCGGCCCGGACATGACGCAGCCTCCAGGCCTGACGTCAGCCCGGCCGTGACGCCCGTCCAGGCGGGGCGCCCCGCCCGTACCGGATGAGCGTCCAGGCGGGGCGCCCGTCCCCGGGCCCGACAGCCGGCCAGGCCGGACCGGTCCCGGCGGCAGCGCTACTGCACGCAGAACTCGTTGCCCTCCGGGTCCGTCATCTGCACCCATTCGCCGGCGGGCTCCTTCACCTCGCGCAGCACCTGGGCGCCCAGCGCCCGCAGGCGTGCCACCTCGTGCGCGCGCAGGCCGGCGGCGGCGTGCAGGTCGATGTGGAGCCGGTTCTTGACGGTCTTCGGTTCCGGTACGCGCTGGAACAGCAGTCGCCGTCCGAGTCCCGTGCCGGTCTCCGGGTCGTACGGGTCGTCGGGGTGCCGTACGGCGATCAGGTCACGGAAGGCGGGGCGGCCGTGGTACTCGACGGTGGCCTCCCCGGGCAGCGCGCCGAGGGACAGCAGCCGTTCGACGAGGGCGCTGTTGTCCTCGGCCGTGTAGTGCAGTGCGGCGGCCCAGAAGTCGGCCTGGGCGTGCGGGTCGGCCGCGTCGATCACGAGTTTCCAGTGCAGCGGGGCGGGGGCCTCGGTGGGCGGCTGAGTCGACATGCTCACCACTTATAGCGCGGAGCACCGACATCGGCGGCGTACACGGGAGCCGAAGCCCCACGGAAGCCACACCCATGCCCCCGGTTCACGCATCCACAGGCGCGGAGTCCGGCGTGTCCACCCGGGACACCCCGAGTGGCTCCCTCGGCCTCCGCGCCCAGCGCAGCGCGTCGCCCGTGAGCAGCATCAGGGCCAGCCAGACCAGGGCGAATCCGGCCCAGCGCTCGGGCGGCATGGCCTCGTGGAAGTAGAGGATTCCGCACAGGAACTGGAAGACGGGGGCCAGGTACTGCAGCAGGCCCAGCGTGGACAGGGGCACGCGGATCGCCGCCGCGCCGAAGCAGACCAGCGGCAGCGCGGTGACGACGCCGGTGGAGGCGAGCAGGGCGGCGTGTCCGGCGCCGTCGTCCAGGAAGCTCGCGTCGCCGTGCGCGCCGAGCCACAGCAGATAGCCGAGCGCGGGCAGGAACTGGATCGCGGTCTCGGCGGCCAGTGACTCCAGGCCGCCGAGGGCCACCTTCTTCTTGACCAGGCCGTAGGTGGCGAAGGTGACCGCGAGGACGAGCGAGATCCACGGCGGGCGGCCGTAGCCGACCGTCAGGACGACGACGGCGGCGACGCCGGTCGCGACCGCCGCCCACTGCACGGGCCGCAGCCGCTCCTTCAGCAGCAGCACGCCCATCGCGATGGTCACCAGCGGGTTGATGAAGTACCCGAGGGAGGCCTCGACCACATGGCCGGAGTTCACGGACCAGATGTAGACGCCCCAGTTCACCGTGATGACGGCGGCGGCCACGGCGATGAGCCCGAGCCGGCGCGGCTGGCGCAGCAGCTGTCCGGCCCACGCCCAGCGCCGTACGAAGAGCAGGGCGACGGCGACGACGACCAGGGACCACACCATGCGGTGGGCGAGGATCTCCACCGCCCCGGCGGGTTTCAGCAGCGGCCAGAACAGGGGCACCAGGCCCCACATGCCATAGGCCGCGAAGCCGTTCAGCAGTCCTGTCCGGTGCTCACCCCTGGACTTCCCGGTCACGGGCCCCTCCCTCTCACATCCGGCACGCGAGAACGAAGGTAGCGCCGAGCACCCCTGCCTGTCATGGCCGTATCCCCATACGGTCATGACAGGCAGGGGCGCTGCCGGATCGCTCAGCCCTTGAGCGCGGCGGTGACCGCCTCCGCCAGCGGGGTGGCGGGACGGCCGATCAGCCGCGACAGGTCCCCGGAGGAGACCACCAGCTCGCCCTTCTCGATCGAGGCGTCCACGCCGGCCAGGACCGCGGCCAGCGGGCCGGGCAGCCCGGCGCCGGCCAGGATGCCGGTGAAGGCCTCGACGGAGACCGGGGTGTAGGCGATCTCCCTGCCGGTCTGCCGGCTCAGCTCGGCCGCGTACTCGGCGAAGCTCCACGCCTCGTCGCCGCCCAGCTCGTACGTCGTGTTCTCGTGGCCCTCGCCGGTCAGCACCGCGACCGCGGCGGCGGCGTAGTCGGCACGGGCGGCCGAGGAGACGCGGCCCTCGCCCGCGGCCTGGACGACCGCGCCGTGCTCCAGCACCGGGGCCAGGTTCTCGGTGTAGTTCTCGTGGTACCAGCCGTTGCGCAGCAGGGTGTACGGCAGGCCGGAGGCGAGCAGTGCCTGCTCGGTGGCGCGGTGGTCGTCCGCCAGCGCCGCGGTGAGGGTGCCGGGAGCGCTGGTGTACGCGAGCAGCGCCACACCGGCCGCCTTCGCGGCGTCGATGACGACCTGGTGCTGCTGTACCCGTCCCTTGTCGAACTCGTTGCCGGAGATCAGCAGGACCTTGTCACCGGCGGCGAACAGGCCGTCGAAGGTCTCGGGCGCGTTGTAGTCGGCGACGGCCGGCTTCACCCCGCGGGCCGTGAAATCGGCGGCTTTCGCCTGGTCGCGTACGACGGCGGTGATCTGCTCCGCCGGAACCTTCTCCAGCAGCTGCTCCACGACGTGCCGGCCGAGGTGTCCGGTGGCTCCGGTGACGACGATGCTCATGGTGGGGAACTCCTTGGGGTGCCGTGTGTCTGTGTATGACACTCACCCTAGGATGGGCGCTAACTAAGCGAAAGTACCCACTTTGAAGTAAGGTACTACCGTGTCGGTAAGTGAGTGGAAGGGCGGCGGCGAGGCCATGTGCCCCCATCGTCTGGTCCTGGAGCACGTCACCAGCCGCTGGGGCGTGCTGGTGCTGATCCAGCTTCTCGACCGCCCGTATCGGTTCAGCGAACTGCGCCGGGCGATCAGCGGTATCGGCGGGCGTGGCGTCAGCGAGAAGATGCTCACGCAGACCCTCCAGACCCTGGAGCGCGACGGCCTCGTCCACCGGGACGCCAAGCCCGTCATCCCACCGCGCGTCGACTACTCCCTGACCGAGCTCGGCCGCGAGGCGGCGGAGCAGGTGCGGGCGCTGGCGCAGTGGACCCAGCGGCGCATGGACGACGTGCTCGACGCCCGCCGGGCATACGACGAGGCCCGGGAAATCCAGTCCCGGGCCTCGTCACACTCGTAACCGCGAACAGCAGGGTCAGCCGACGACCGTCCAGGTGTCCCCGCCGGCCAGCAGCGCGGCCAGGTCGCCCTTGCCCTTCTGCTCGATCGCGGTGTCCAGCTGGTCGGCCATCGCCATGTCGTAGACGGGCCGTTCGACCGAGCGGAAGACGCCGATCGGGGTGTGGTGCAGGGTGTCGGGGTCGGCGAGCCGGGAGAGCGCGAAGGCGGTGGTCGGCGACGCGGCGTGCGCGTCGTGGACCAGGATGTCCGCCTCGTTGTCCGCCGTCACGGTGACGACCTCCAGGTCACCGGTGGCCCGGTTGCGTACGACACCGCGCGCGCCGTCGGCCCCGAAGCGGATCGGCTGCCCGTGCTCCAGGCGGATCAGGGCCTCCTCGGCCTGCTGCTTGTCCTTCAGGGCGTCGAAGGCGCCGTCGTTGAAGATGTTGCAGTTCTGGTAGATCTCGATGAGGGCCGTGCCGGGATGGTCGGCGGCCGCGCGCAGCACCTCCGTCAGATGCTTGCGGTCGGAGTCGATGGTGCGGGCCACGAAGGACGCCTCCGCGCCGATCGCCAGCGACACCGGGTTGAACGGCGCGTCCAGCGAGCCCATCGGCGTCGACTTGGTGATCTTGCCGAGCTCGGAGGTCGGCGAGTACTGGCCCTTGGTGAGGCCGTAGATCCGGTTGTTGAACAGCAGGATCTTCAGGTTCACATTGCGGCGCAGGGCGTGGATCAGGTGGTTGCCGCCGATGGACAGGGCGTCGCCGTCACCGGTGACCACCCACACCGACAGGTCCCGCCTGCTCGTGGCCAGACCGGTCGCGATCGCCGGGGCACGGCCGTGGATGGAGTGCATCCCGTAGGTGTTCATGTAGTACGGGAAGCGGGAGGAGCAGCCGATGCCGGAGACGAAGACGATGTTCTCCTTGGCCAGCCCCAGCTCCGGCATGAAGCCCTGCACGGCCGCGAGGATCGCGTAGTCACCGCAGCCCGGGCACCAGCGCACCTCCTGGTCCGACTTGAAGTCCTTCATCGACTGCTTGGCCTCGGCCTTGGGGACCAGCTGCAGCAGTCCGTTGCCGGCGTCAGTCATCGATGGCCTCCTTCAGAGCCGTGGCGAGCTGTTCCGCCTTGAACGGCATGCCGTTGACCTGGTTGTAGGAGTGGGCGTCGACCAGGTACTTCGCCCGGATCAGGGTGGCGAGCTGCCCGAGGTTCATCTCGGGGACCACCACCTTGTCGTACTGCTGGAGCACCTTTCCGAGATTGCGCGGGAAGGGGTTGAGGTGGCGCAGATGTGCCTGCGCGATGGACTCGCCGGCCGCGCGCAGCCGTCGTACCGCCGCCGTGATCGGGCCGTAGGTGGAGCCCCAGCCCAGGACCAGGGTCCTGGCGCCGTGCGGGTCGTCGACCTCGATGTCCGGGACCTCGATGCCGTCGACCTTGGCCTGCCGGGTGCGGACCATGAAGTCGTGGTTGGCCGGGTCGTAGGAGATGTTGCCCGTGCCGTCCTGCTTCTCGATGCCGCCGATGCGGTGCTCCAGACCCGGCGTGCCCGGGATCGCCCACGGCCGGGCGAGGGTCTTGGGGTCCCGCTTGTACGGCCAGAAGACCTCGGTGCCGTCGGCAAGGGTGTGGTTCGGTCCGGAGGCGAACTGGACTCTGAGGTCCGGCAGCTCGTCCAGGTCCGGGATCCGCCATGGCTCGGAGCCGTTGGCCAGGTAGCCGTCGGACAGCAGCATCACCGGGGTGCGGTACGTCAGCGCGATCCGGGCCGCCTCCAGCGCGGCGTCGAAGCAGTCCGCCGGGGTCTGGGGCGCCACGACCGGCACCGGCGCCTCGCCGTTGCGGCCGAACATCGCCTGCAGCAGGTCCGCCTGCTCGGTCTTGGTCGGCAGACCCGTGGACGGGCCGCCGCGCTGGATGTCGACGACCAGCAGCGGCAGCTCCAGCGAGACCGCGAGGGCGATCGTCTCGCTCTTCAGCGCGACACCGGGACCGGACGTCGTCGTGACCGCGAGGGAACCGCCGAAGGCCGCACCCAGCGCCGCGCCGATGCCCGCGATCTCGTCCTCGGCCTGGAAGGTGCGCACGCCGAAGTTCTTGTGCTTGCTCAGCTCGTGCAGGATGTCCGAGGCCGGCGTGATCGGGTACGAACCGAGGAACAGCGGCAGGTCCGCCTGCTGAGAGGCCGTGACCAGGCCGTAGGCCAGGGCGAGGTTGCCGGAGATGTTGCGGTAGGTGCCGACCGGGAAGGCCTTGGCGGCCGGGGCGACCTCGTAGGAGACCGCGAAGTCCTCCGTCGTCTCGCCGAAGTTCCAGCCCGCCCGGAACGCGGCGATGTTCGCCTCCGCGATGTCCGGCTTCTTGGCGAACTTCGACTTCAGGAACTTCTCGGTGCCCTCGGTGGGCCGGTGGTACATCCAGGACAGCAGACCCAGCGCGAACATGTTCTTGCTGCGCTCGGCCTCCTTGCGGGAGAGGGCGAACTCCTTGAGCGCCTCCACCGTGAGGGTGGTCAGCGGCACCGGGTGGAGGTTGTAGCCGTCCAGCGAGCCGTCCTGGAGCGGGTCGGTGTCGTAGCCGACCTTCTGCAGGGCACGCTTGGTGAACTCGTCCGTGTTGACGATGATCTCGGCGCCGCGGGGCAGATCGCCGACGTTCGCCTTCAGCGCGGCCGGGTTCATCGCCACGAGCACGTTCGGCGCGTCCCCGGGGGTGAGGATGTCGTGGTCGGCGAAGTGCAGCTGGAAGCTGGAGACGCCGGGCAGGGTGCCGGCGGGGGCGCGGATCTCGGCAGGGAAGTTGGGGAGGGTGGAGAGGTCGTTGCCGAAGGACGCGGTCTCCGAGGTGAAGCGGTCACCGGTGAGCTGCATACCGTCACCCGAGTCCCCCGCGAACCGGATGATCACCCGGTCCAGGCGCCGCACGTCCTTCGCTCCGCCCGGTTTGCGCTGCTCTCCCACGACGGTTCCGTCGGTGTGCTCCGCTGGGCTGCTGACCTGGCTGGTCACTGAACTGGACCTCCTTCGAGGCGGCTGTCCGTCGGGTGGTCGTCCCACGGACCATCCCAGGATCAACCCTACGTCGGTTAGGGTCGCCTTCCCGAGGCCATCCGAAGATTGGACGGCGTTTCGAGACGGCCTGTTGGCGCTGCTACTCACTCTCCCGCATGATGACCCGCGCCGCCGGAGCTCCGATCAAGAAGTTCCCGAGCGTGCCTCGGTTGTCTCCTGAGTCCTCACCGACCGGGTACCCGCCCGACGAGGACTCGGGAGCCGCTCCGGAGGTCCGGTCCTCAGGAGTTCAGGTACGTCAGGACGGCCAGAACGCGCCGGTGGTCCCCGTCGCTCGGGGTCAGCCCGAGCTTCAGGAAGATGTTGCTGACGTGCTTCTCCACGGCCCCGTCGCTGACCACCAGCTGCTTGGCGATGGCCGAGTTCGTACGCCCCTCGGCCATCAGCCCGAGCACCTCGCGCTCGCGCGGGGTCAGCCCCGCCAGCACGTCCTGCTTGCGGCTGCGGCCGAGCAACTGCGCCACCACCTCCGGGTCCAGCGCCGTACCGCCCCCGGCCACCCGCACCACCGCGTCCACGAACTCGCGCACCTCGGCGACCCGGTCCTTGAGCAGATAGCCCACGCCCCGGCTGGAACCGGCCAGCAGCTCGGTGGCGTAGCGCTCCTCCACGTACTGCGACAGCACCAGCACCCCGAGCCCCGGATGCGTCTTCCGCAGCCGTACGGCCGCCCGTACGCCCTCGTCGGTGTGCGTCGGCGGCATCCGTACGTCCGCCACGACCACGTCGGGCAGTGTGCCCTGGGCCTCCAGGTCGGCGACGGTCTTCAGCAGCGCCTCCGCGTCCCCGACGCCGGCCACGACATCGTGCCCGCGGTCGGTCAGCAACCGGGTCAGGCCCTCCCTGAGCAGCACTGAATCCTCGGCGATGACCACCCGCACCCTGTCCTCCACGATCTCCCGGCCCCCCATGCCCCTGCCCGCTCCTCTACGACGCCGTCCGTACGGAGACCCCAGCATTCCAGCATTCGGTCCGCGCCGCCCGCCCCACCGGCACAACGGCGCCCTCCGGGGGGTGGAGGGCGTCCGGGCGCGGTGGGTTCGGGATCCTTTGCATGCGTTGTGCCGGCCGGGTGGGGGAGGGGCGCACAGGGGCCGCCGGGCCGGTGGCCCAGGCGGGGGCCTGCCGCGACACTCCCGGACCGGCCGGCCGGCGACCTCGGGTGGGCCGGCGGACTGGCACCGCCTTCGCCGTCGGCCCCTCCTCCGGCAGACGGCCGGCAGCCCGTGTGAGCGCACCCCGCGTGCCTTCGCGGGTGTACGACGGCGATCCGGGTCAGGGCCGCCAGGGCAGTTCCGCGATCACCCGGGTCGGGCCGCCTGCCGGGGAGTCGACCACGAGGACGCCGTCCACCGCGTCCAGCCGTCCGGCGAGGCCGGCCAGGCCCGAGCCGCGGGAGACGTCCACGCCGCCCACCCCGTCGTCGGTCACCTGCAGCATCAGCCGGTCCTCCGTGCGCCACACGTCCACCGACGCGGACCGGGCCCCGCTGTGCTTGCTGATGTTCTGCAGCAGCTCGGAGACGGTGAAGTAGGCGATGCCCTCGATGGCAGGCGCCGGGCGGGCCGGCAGATCGACCTCGACCCGTACCGGCACCGGGCAGCGGGAGGCGACCGAGGACAGCGCGGCGTCCAGACCACGGTCGGTCAGCACGGCCGGATGGATGCCGCGGGCGAGATCGCGCAGCTCCTGCAGTGCCGTCTTCACCTCGCCGTGCGCGTCGTTCACCATCCGCGCCGCCGCCTGCGGATCCTCCTGGAGCTTCTCCTTGGCCAGCCCCAGGTCCATGGCCAGGTTGACCAGCCGGGCCTGGGCGCCGTCGTGCAGGTCACGCTCGATGCGCCGCAGGTCGGCGGCGGCCGCGTCGACCACGACCCCGCGGTCCGACTCCAGCTCCACCACCCGCGCCGACAGCGGCGACGGACCGAGCAGCCCCCGCACCAGCAGCCCGTCCACCGTCGTCAGGGCTCGTACGATCCACGGCGTGGCCAGCGTGAACAGCAGGCCGACCAGCGCGGTCACGGTGATCTCGAACGGGTTGTCGAGATAGACCCTGTGGTGTTCGTCGCCGTACAGCTGCAGCCCGCCCTGGCCGCCGTACATCGGGAAGACCCAGAACCACAGCGGGTAGGTCAGCAGCGACCAGCCGGCCGTCCACAGGCTCACCGCCACCGAGAACGAGAACACCGCCCAGGGGAACTGCACCAGCGCGTACAGCAGGTTCCGCCAGGAGGTGCCGCTCTTGAGCACCGCGCCCATCCACGCCAGCGCCCCGGGCCTGCGCATCCGCAGCGGCTCCGGCTCGGCCACGTCCAGCCGCAGCAGCCCGCGCGCCCGTGCCCGCTCCAGCGCGCCGAAGCCGCGGCAGCCGGCGAGTGCCGCCGCGAGCACCGGGATGCCGAGGAAGGTCACCAGCAGGCCCGCGCCGAGCGATGCCATGGTGACCGTCCAGGTGAACAACACGATGGAAAGGGGCAGGCTCAGCAGGACGTAGCCGAGCTCACGCCGGCTGCGCGCCTCGAACGGCGCCCGTAGCGCGGCGGGCAGGCGGAAGCCGGTTCCGGCGGGGTGTCCGTCCTCCCGCCCGTAGCCGTGTCCGTACTCCGTGGCCATCGATTCCGTCCTGTTCTCTTCGTCCTGCGGCGGTTCCGCCGTGTCTCCAGAGTCGTGCGCCGAGGGGGCGCCGGGCCATGGAGTCCGTCGGCGTCTTGGGGCGGGGGTTTTCCCCACCCCGGCTTCCGGCGGTGCGGCCGTTGGGAGGGGTTCGCCGAGGGGGGGGGCGCCGGGGGTGCGCCGGGGGTGTGGGGGCTCTGTCGTCGACAGGCTGTACGTACGTCGTGGCTGCTCGCCCGGTTCCCCGCGCCCCTGGGGGAGCCGCTGCACTCGGACGGGAGCCGTAGCCGTCGGCTACTCCGCGCGGCCCCGCCAGGGCAGCTCTGCCGTGATCACCGTCGGCCCGCCGGGCGGGGAGTCGAGGACGAACAGGCCGTCCACCGCGCCCAGCCGTTCCGCGAGACCCCGCATCCCGGTGCCGCCCTCCAGCCGGGCGCCGCCACGGCCGTCGTCCCGGACCTGGATGAGCAGCCGGTCCTCCGTGCGCCACACGTCCACCGACGCGGACCGGGCCCCGCTGTGCTTGCTGATGTTCTGCAGCAGCTCGGAGACGGTGAAGTAGGCGATGCCCTCGATGGCAGGCGCCGGACGGTCCGGCAGCTCCACGGTCACCTTCACCGGCACCGTGCAGCGCGTGGCGACCGAGGACAGGGCCGCGTCCAGGCCCCGGTCCGTGAGCACGGCCGGATGGATGCCGCGGGCGAGGTCGCGCAGCTCCTGGAGGGCCAGCTTCACCTCGCCGTGCGCCTCCTCCACCATCGCCGCCGCCGAGTCGGGATCCTCCAGCAGCTTCTCCTTGGCCAGCCCGAGCCCCATGGCCAGGTTGACCAGCCGGGCCTGGGCGCCGTCGTGCAGGTCACGCTCGATGCGCCGCAGGTCGGCGGCGGCCGTGTCGACCACGACCCCGCGGTCCGACTCCAGCTCGGCGATACGGCGTTCCAGCTCGTCCGACGGCGACAGCAGTCCGCGCACCATGAAACGGTCCACGTTCGCCAGCCCCCGCGCCACGTACGGAAGCACCGGCCACAGCACGAACAGCGAGGTCAGCACGGTGCAGAAGGTGAGGATGCCCCACGGCAGCCGGATCGCGTCGTAGAGCAGCGTCCGCCAGCCCACCGGGTCCTTCAACGCCATCCACAGTCGCTGCGTCAGCGCGCCGGTGCGGGCGAGCGGCATCGGTGTCGGCTCCTCCACCCGCACCCCGAGCAGCCACCGGGCGCGGGCCCGCTCGAACTTTCCCAGCTGCCGGGCGCCCAGCAGACTCAGCGCCAGCAGCGGAAGGCCGACGACGGTGATCGTCAGGGACCCGCCGACGGACAGCGCGGTGATCGCGTAGACGAAGCCGAACACCGCCACCGGCAGGTTCAGCAGGAGATGCAGGACCTCCTTCCACGTGTGCGTGTCGTACGCCGGCCGGATCGGCGGCAGCCGGTCGGTGCCGTCGGCCACCCGGCCGTCGGCGGAGCTGGTAGCGGTCATGCCGGTCAGCCTGCCGTGCACGGAGCCCCCCGCGCCATGCGGTACGCCGCCCTCCGCCGCCGGGGGAAATCCCCACCCCGCACACCTCACCTGTCTCACACCGTGACGGGCTGCTTACCCGCCCTTTAACAGGGCCTAGACTCCGGTGCGTACAGATCGTCGAATCACGTTGCATCACAGAGTTCACCAACTCACAGACTCACGAGTCCACCGACTCGCGAGTTCATCGATTCACCAAGGTCACGAGGTCAGGGAGCGAGGTCGGACGGTGCGGGAGACGTTGGGGGACTCGACGGTCGCCGCGGCGAACGTCATCGCGGTCGGCTATTTCCGGTCCTACTCGGTGGTCGGACTGCTCGGGCTCGTCGGCGTGCTGTTCGTCGCGGTCGCCTTCGGCGCCGGCCGCCTGCTGCGCCCGGTCGTGCCGACTCCGGAGAAACTGCTGACCTACGAGTGCGGCGTCGACCCCGTCGGCGAGGGCTGGGCCCACACCCAGGTCCGCTACTACGTCTACGCCTTCCTGTACGTGATCTTCGCGGTCGACTCGATCTTCCTGTTCCCCTGGGCCACGGTCTTCGCCGCCCCCGGTTACGGCGCGACGACCCTGGTGGAGATGTTCGTCTTCCTCGGCTTCCTCGCCGTGGGCCTGCTGTACGCATACAAGAAGGGCGTCCTGGCATGGACGTGACCCCGGATCCTGTTTACCTGCCGGAGCCCAGGAGGCTCGGCGCCCTGGCCCGCCTGGCCCCCGAGCCGATGAAGGTGGTCCTCAACTGGGGCCGCCGCTACTCCCTCTGGGTCTTCAACTTCGGCCTCGCCTGCTGCGCGATCGAGTTCATCGCCGCGTCGATGGCCCGCCATGACTTCATCCGCCTCGGCGTGATCCCGTTCGCACCGGGGCCCCGCCAGGCCGACCTGATGGTCGTGTCGGGCACGGTCACGGACAAGATGGCCCCGGCCGTGAAGCGCCTGTACGAGCAGATGCCCGAGCCGAAGTACGTCATCTCCTTCGGCGCCTGCTCCAACTGCGGCGGCCCCTACTGGGACTCGTACTCGGTGACGAAGGGCGTCGACCAGATCATCCCGGTGGACGTGTACGTCCCCGGCTGCCCGCCGCGCCCCGAGGCGCTGCTCCAGGGCATCCTCAAGCTGCAGGAGAAGATCGCCCGCGAGTCGCTGGGGGAGCGGTACGGCACCGGTTCCGCCCAGCCGTCCGCGGCCGCCCTGACCAGCGGCCTGGTGCAGCCCCCGGCGCCCACCGCGGCCGAGGGGGACGCCCGATGAACACCGTCGGCTGGCTGCCCGCCCCGGTCGAGGGCCTCTTCGGCGCCGAGGCGGTGGCCGAGGAGTCGTACGAGGTCCTGACGGTCGACGTCCCGCCGTCCTCCTGGCTCACCGCCCTGGAGACAGCCCGTACGACCCTGGGCTGCACCTACTTCGACTGGCTGAGCGCGGTCGACGAACCGGGCACGGGCTTCCGTGTCTCGGCCCACGTCGTCGCCCTCGCCCCGGTCCGCCGTCTCCTCGTCCGCACGACCGTCCCGCACGAGGCGCCGACGCTGCCGTCCGCCGTCGGCGTCTACGCGGGAGCCGCATGGCACGAGCGCGAGACCCATGAGATGTTCGGCGTCCGCTTCGAGGGCCATCCGTCGCTGGAACACCTTCTCCTCCCCGAGAACTTCGAGGGCCACCCGCTCCGCAAGGACTTCGTCCTCGCCGCCCGCGTCGCCAAGGCGTGGCCGGGCGCGAAGGAGCCGGGCGAATCCGCTGCGGCTCACGGCTCCGCCGCGGGCGGCGCCCCGAAGCGCCGCCAGATGCTGCCCCCCGGCGTGCCGGACCCGAATGAATGGGGCCCGCTGAAGGGCCAGCTTCCCCCTGCGCCGGCCCGCCCGGCCCGTGCGGCGGCGGCGGGGCGCGCGGCGGCCGAGCGTCCGGCCCGCGCGGCGGGAGACCGTCCGGTACGACGCACCCGCACGACGGCGGAGGGCTCCGCGAGCCAACAGGGAGAGACTCCTGCTGGTGCCGGTGCCGGTGCCGGTGCCGGTGCTGGTGCCTCTGATGCCATTGGGGCTGCTGGTGCCGGGCCACGGCGGATGCGCAGTGCGAGCGAAGGCTCGGTGAGCCAGACCGGGGCGCCCGCGCCGAAGGACGCGGCCGAGCAGAAGCAGGCAGCCGCCGAGGGCGACGCGCCCCGCGCAGCGACTGCCGAAGGCCCGGCGGCCGAGGCGTCCGTGGCCCACGAGCCCGGCCCCGCGCCGGCCCGCCCGCGCCGCGCCCGCAGCGCCTCGGAGGGCTCGGCCTCACAGCGGCCCGGAACACCGGAGCCGACGGCACCGGTTTCGGGCGAGTCGGCAGCACCGGTTTCGGGTGAGGTGGCGGGCCCCGTTTCGGGTGAGGTGGCTGCACCGGCTTCCGGGGAGCCGGTGGCACCGGTTTCGGATGAGCTGGCGGGTGCGGTTTCGGGTGAGTCGGCGGCAGCGACTTCTGGTGAGCCGACGGGTCCGGTTTCGGGTGAGCCGGCGGCTCCGCCTTCGGGGAGGGCGACTGCACCGGACAGCGCGGCTCGCCCCGCCCGCAGGAGCAAGGCCCCGCGCAGCTCGGACGCCCCTTGGCACCACGCCCGGCCGGCCTTCGACGAACCGACGGAGTCGGAGCGGACGCCTGGGGAGGCCGAGACGGCTCCCGCGGAAGCCGAGCAACCTCCTGGCGAGCCCGAGCGGACCACCACCGAGGGAGCCAACCGGACCCCTGCGGAGCCGGAGCGGACATCTGCGGAGCCTCAGCGCCCCTCTGCCGAGCCCGAGCCCACCCCTGCGGAGGCCGCGCATGCCCCCGCGGAACCGGAGCTGACCCCTACGGCGCGCGAGCGGACGCATGCGGAGGCCGAGCGTGCCCCCGCGGAACCGGAGCCGGCCGCCGTCGACACGGAGCCGATCCCCGCGGAACCGGAGCCGACCCCTGCGGAACCCGGCCCCGCCCCGCGCCGACCCGGACGGCCCGTCGCGGGTGACGACCCCGCCACCCGCGACGACCGTGCCGCCCCCACCGCCGCCGGCACCTCCGACAACCGCAAACCCGTCACCCCAGACACCCCAGACACACCCGACGATCCCCACCGCACAGGAGGCCCGCAGTGAACGGCGCGCTGGACGTCGCCCTGCGACTCCTCGTCGTGTTCGTCGTCTTCCTCACCTTCCCGCTGATCATCGGCCAGACCGAACACAAGGTGATGGCCCACATGCAGGGCCGGCTCGGCCCGATGTACGCGGGCGGCTTCCACGGCTGGGCCCAGCTCATCGCAGACGGCGTGAAGTTCGCGCAGAAGGAGGACGTGGTCCCGGCCGGCGCCGACCGCCGCGTCTTCCAGCTCGCCCCCGCCGTCGCCCTGCTGCCGTACCTCCTCGTCCTGCTCGCCATCCCGATCGGTCCGAGCGAGGGCGCGGTCGGCCAGGTCATCGACGCGGGCGTGTTCTTCGTACTCGCGGTGATGGGCATCGGCGTGCTCGGCTCGCTCATGGCCGGCTGGGCCAGCGCGAACAAGTTCTCCCTGCTCGGCGGCCTGCGCACGGCCGCCCAGCTGCTCGCCTACGAACTCCCCATGCTGCTCGCCGCGGCCTCGGTCGCCATGGCGGCGGGCACTGTCTCGCTGCCCGGCATCCTGCACGGCTTCCACTGGTGGTGGGTGCCCTGGCAGATCGTCGGCGCGGTCGTCTTCTTCGTCGCCGGCCTCGCCGAACTGCAGCGCCCGCCGTTCGACATGCCCGTCGCCGACTCCGAGATCATCTTCGGCGCGTACACCGAGTACACCGGACTGCGGTTCGCCCTCTTCCTCCTCGCCGAGTACGCCGGGATCGTCGTCCTGTGCGGCCTGACCACCGTCCTGTTCCTGGGCGGCTGGCACGGCCCCTGGGGCCACGACGGCCTGGGCTGGCTGTGGACCCTGCTGAAGACCGCGATCCTCGCCTTCCTCGTCATCTGGCTCCGCGTGACCTACCCGCGGCTGCGCGAGGACCAGCTCCAGAAGCTCTCCTGGACCCTCCTCGTCCCCCTCTCCCTCGCCCAGATCGCCCTCACCGGCATCGTCAAGGTGGTGATCAGCTAACCATGGCCCCCATTCCTGGCAGTGGCCTCGCCAAGGGCCTGGCCGTCACCCTCCGCACGATGACCCGGAAGACGGTCACCGAGCAGTACCCGGACGCCCTGCCCGAACTGCCGCCCCGCACCCGCGGCGTGATCGGCCTGTTCGAGGAGAACTGCACGGTCTGCATGCTCTGCGCCCGCGAGTGCCCGGACTGGTGCATCTACATCGACTCCCACAAGGAGACGGTCCCGCCGGCCGCCCCCGGTGGCCGCGAGCGCAGCCGCAACGTCCTCGACCGGTTCGCCATCGACTTCTCCCTGTGCATGTACTGCGGTATCTGCATCGAGGTCTGTCCTTTCGACGCGCTGTTCTGGTCCCCGGAGTTCGAGTACGCCGAGACCGACATCCGGGACCTCACCCACGAGCGGGACAAGCTCCGCGAGTGGATGTGGACCGTCCCGGCCCCGCCCGCCCTCGACCCCGCGGCCGAGGAGCCCAAGGAGATCGCCGCCGCCCGCAAGACCGCCGAGAAGCTGGCGGCCGCGCAGGCCGAGCCGGGGGAGGGCGACTCATGAGCCTCGCCGCAGCCACCGCCACGGTGACCGCCTCCGGCACCCACGGCTTCCTGTCCCCGACCGGCGTCGAGATCGCCTTCCTCCTCGTCGGCCTGGTCACCTTCGGCGCCGCGCTCGTCACCGTCACCACCCGCCAGCTGGTGCACGCCGCCCTGTGGCTGGTGGTCGCCCTCGGCGGCCTCGCCGTGGAGTACCTGCTGCTCACGGCCGAGTTCATCGCCTGGGTACAGGTCCTGATCTACGTCGGTTCCGTCGTCGTCCTCCTCCTGTTCGGGCTGATGCTCACCAAGGCGCCCATCGGCCGCTCACCGGACGCCGACTCCGGCAACCGCTGGGCCGCCCTGGCCGTCGCGGTCGCCGCCGCCGTCGCCCTGGTGTGGGTGGTCGTCGACGCCTTCCGCACCACCTGGATCGACCTGGACGGCCCGGCCGCCGGCACCACCCGGGTCACCGGCGAGAGCCTGTTCCGGACCTGGGTGCTGCCCTTCGAGGCCCTGTCCGTGCTGCTCCTCGCGGCCCTGGTCGGCGCGATCGTCCTGTCCCGCAAGGCGAAGGCGGACGCCACCCCCGCGGCCACCGCGGACACCACCGGCGAGAAGGAAGGCGCCCGCTGATGCACCTCGCCTACCCGGCCGTACTCTCCGCCCTCCTCTTCTGCACCGGCCTGTACGGCGTCCTCGCCCGCCGCAACGCCATCCTGGTCCTGATGTCGGTCGAGCTGATGCTCAACGCCGTCAACCTCAACCTGGTCGCCTTCGACGTCTGGCTCAGCCGGGCCGCGAAGGAGACCCTGCACTCCGGCCAGGCGCTGACCCTGTTCACCATCGCCATCGCCGCCGCCGAGATCGGCATCGGCCTGGCGATCGTGCTCGCCGTCTACCGGAACCGCGGCACCTCCGACATCGACAAGCTCCGCGACACCGCCGAGGGCCCCGGCACCGAGGGACCGGGCTCCTCGGCGGCCGAGAAGGCTGAGGCCACCGCGTGACCACGACCACCCTCGCCGTACTCGTCCCCCTCCTGCCGTTCCTCGGCGCCGCGACCGGACTGCTGCTCGGCCGCACCGCGCCCGGGTTCGTCCGCCCGCTGGCCGTCCTGCCGCCGCTGGCCTCGCTCGTGCTGGCCGCACTGGTCGCCGTGCGTCAGGGCGGTGACCGGGCCATCGACGCCCACACCGGGCTGACGCCCACCGGTTCGGTCCCCATCGAGCTGGCGCTGCACATCGACGGCTTCGCCGCGCTCGTCGCGATCCTGGTCGCGTTCGTCGCCGCCTGCGTGCAGATCTACTCGACGGGCTATCTGCGCGACGACCCGCGCTACCCCTCGTACGCCGCTCTGGTCTCCCTGTTCACCTCCGCGATGCTCCTGGTCGTCTACTCCGGCGACCTGATCGTGCTGCTGGTCGGCTGGGAAGTCATGGGCATCTGCTCCTACTTCCTGGTCGGCCACTACTGGGAGACCCCGGAGGCCCGCGCCGCCTCCCTGAAGGCCTTCCTGGTCACCAAGCTCGGCGACGTGCCGTTCCTGATCGGCCTGTTCGCGCTTGCCACCGACGCCGGCTCCTTCCGCATCACCCGCGTCCTCGGCGCCGTCGCGAGCGGCAACCTGCACCACCCGACCCTCATCGCCCTGCTGCTCCTCGCGGGTGTCGCGGGCAAGTCGGCGCAGTTCCCGCTGCACACCTGGTTGCCGGACGCGATGGCGGGACCCACGCCCGTCTCGGCGCTCATCCACGCCGCGACGATGGTCGCCGCCGGTGTCTACTTCATCGCCCGTCTCCTTCCGGTGTTCGAGGCCTCCCAGGCCGCGATGATCGTGCTGGCCGTCATGGCCGCCGTGACCATGACCGGCTCGGGTCTCGCCGCGCTCGCCCAGGACGACATCAAGCGGGTCCTCGCGTACTCGACGATCGGCCAGCTCGGCTATATGACCGGCGCCCTCGCCGTCGGCGACCGCGGTGCCGCCGTCTTCCACCTCCTGTCCCACGGCGCCTTCAAGGCGCTGCTCTTCCTCGCCGCCGGCGTGATCATCCACGCCGCCGGCACCAACTCGCTGGCCGCCATGTCCCGCATGCACGGCCTGCGCGACCGGGTCCCGGACGCCTACTGGACGATGACCGTGGCCCTGCTCGCGCTCGCCGCGATCCCGCCGTTCAGCGGCTTCTTCTCCAAGGAGTCGGTCCTCGGCGCCGCCGAGCACGTCGCCACCGGGAGCACCGGGCACGCGCCCGTCACCGCCGGCTGGATCGTCCTCGTCGCCGGTCTGCTCACCGCCCTGCTGACCGCCGCCTACGCGACCCGGCTGTGGCTGCTGGCCTTCCGTGGCCGGGGCGCCGAGGCCCCCGACCACGGCCGCCAGCCGCTGACGATGACCGTGGTGCTCTGGGTGCTCGCCGCGCCGTCGCTGGCCTTCGGCGGGCTCGCCTACCGCTCGCTGCCCGGCTGGTTCGACGGCCGTGACCTGACCCCGACCCTGCTCACCTCCATCCTCGGCACGGGCCTCGCCCTGGTCGGCGGGCTGCTCACCTACGGCGCCTGGCAGCGCACCACGCAACTCACCGCCCGCTTCCCGCTGGGCGCGGTCGCCGCCCACCCCGAGGGCGACGCCGGACTGGTCGAGGCCGAGGCCATCGCCACCCACGAGCCGGCCTACGGCGACATCGCTCACGCCCCCGACCCGGCGGACCCCGGCCGGCTGCTGCTCGGCCCGCTGCACCGGCCCGCAGCCGCCGGCTTCCACCTGGACGCCGTGTACACGGCGCTGTTCGTCCGCCCGGTCCAGGCCGGAGCGAGCCTCGTCCGGTTCCTCGACCGCGAGGTCGTCGACACCTACGTACGCGGCGCCGCCGCCCTGCCCGGGTGGCTCGGGGCCGCCGTACGGCGGGCGCAGACCGGCAATGTGCAGACCTATGTGAGCGCGCTGCTCGCCGGCACCGTCGTCCTGGCGGTCGCCGTCGTCCTCGTCGCCACGGGAGCGTGAGCAGGCGTGATCGATATCAATGAGTCCGTGATGCAGTTCCTTCTGGCGTTCGTCGTCGTCGGCCCGCTCCTCGGCGCCGTCGCCGCCCTCCTCCCGGCCCCGCCCGGACTGAAGGGGAAGTCACCCGAGCAGGCCGTGCTGCGCCACGGCGTGACCGTGACCGGCGTGATCCTCATCGCCGCGATCGTCCTCGCGCTCGGCTTCGACCACGACCATGCGTCGAAGATGCAGGCCACGACCGACATCAGCTGGATCCCCGCGCTCGACGTGCGGATCCACCTCGGCATCGACGGCATCTCCCTCCCCCTTGTCGTCCTGACCGCGCTGCTGACCTTCCTGTGCGCGCTGTACTCCTACTTCAACCCGCCCAAGGGCCCGTCCCCGAAGGCGTTCGTCGCGCTGCTGCTCCTGCTCGAGTCCGGCACCCTCGCGACCTTCGCCGTCCTCGATCTGCTGCTGTTCTTCCTCGCGTTCGAGATGGTGCTCATCCCGATGTACTTCCTCATCGCCCGCTGGGGCGGCGAGGGCCGGGCCCGGGCCGCGTGGAAGTTCATCCTGTTCACGCTGCTCGGCTCCGTCGTCATGCTGCTCGGCCTGCTCCTGATCGGAATCAAGGCGGGCACGTTCGACATGGTGGCACTCGCCACTGACAACGGCCGGTCACTGACCGCATCCGTGCAGGTCATCGCCGTACTGGCGATCGGGATCGGGCTCGCGGTCAAGACGCCGATGTGGCCGTTGCACAGCTGGCTGCCCGATGCCCACACCGCCGCGCCGACCGTCGGCTCGGTCCTGCTGGCCGGTGTCCTGCTGAAGATGGGTACGTACGGGTTCGTGCGGATCCTGTTGCCGATCGCTCCCCATGGCTTCCACACCTTCGCGCCGTACCTCGCCGCGTTCGCCGTCGTCGGGATCATCTACGGGTCCCTGGCCTGCCTGGCCCTGGCCAAGCGGGGCGCCAAGGGCGATCTCAAGCGGCTGATCGCCTACTCGTCCGTCGGCCACATGGGCTTCGTCCTGCTGGGCATCGCCACCATGACCCCGACCGGCGTGAACGGCGCCCTCTTCGCCAACATCGCCCACGGCCTCATCACCGGCCTGCTCTTCTTCCTGGTCGGCGGGCTGAAGGACCGTACGGGCACGACCGACCTCGACGCCCTGGCCGAGGAGAGCGGCGCCGCGCTGTACGGCAAGGCCCCGCGGCTCGGCGGCCTGCTCGCCTTCGGCGCCGTCGCCTCGCTCGGCCTGCCCGGCCTCGCCGGGTTCTGGGGCGAGATGCTGGCCCTGTTCGGCGCGTTCAGGCCCGCCGCCGGCCTCAGCCGGCCGGCGTTCCTCACGTTCATGGCGATCGGCGCGTTCGGCACCCTGCTGACCGCCGCATACATGCTGATCGTGGTCCGCCGCGTCTGCATGGGCGGCGTGGAGACGGAGGTCCCGAAGCTCGCCGACGTCCACGGCTACGAGTTCGCCGCCTGGACCCCGCTCGTCGCCCTCACCGTCGTCGCCGGACTGTGGCCGAGGGCGCTGCTCGGTCTCACCGACCCGGCCGTGCACCAGCTCCTCGCAGGAGGCACCCGATGAGCGCCCAGCCCCTCGCCGAGTCGCTGGTCCAGTCCGTCGACTGGCTCGCCGTCGCCCCGCCGGTCATCGCCGCCGCGGTGGGACTCGCCGTCCTGGTCGCCGACCTGTTCCTGCCCGAGGCCCGCAAGGCCGTCCTCGGCTGGGTCTCGGTCGCCGGGCTGGCCGTGGCCGCGCTGATGCTGCTGCCCCTCCTGGACGGCGACCGCAGCACCTTCTGCCTGAACGGCCCCACGCGCGCGTGCAGCTACACCGCCGACCACTTCACGCTCGTCATCCAGTTCCTCGTGCTCGGCGGCGCCCTGCTCGCTGCGCTGCTGTCGGTCACGAACCTCAGGGACGACCAGCGGCGCGTCCCGCCGGGCGAGTTCTGGTTCCTGCTGCTGTCCTCCGCGGCCGGCGCAGCCCTGCTGCCCGCCTCCCGCGACCTGGCCACCCTGATCGTCGCCCTGGAGGTCGCCTCCCTGCCCGCCTTCGCCCTCGTCGGCATCCGGCACGGCGACAAGCGGTCCTCCGAAGCCGCCCTGAAGTTCTTCCTGTCCTCGGTGACGGCCACCGCGGTCAGTCTGATGGGCATCAGCTTCGTCTACGCCTCCACGGGCACCCTCTACCTCACCCAGGTCGCCCAGCGCCTGCCGCACGTCGGCGGACAACTGCACACGCTCGCCCAGACAGGTGTCGTCCTCACCCTGATCGGCTTCGCCTTCAAGACGGCTGCCGTCCCGTTCCACTTCTGGGTGCCCGACACCTATGTCGGCGCGCCGCTGCCCGTCGCCGCCTACCTGTCGGTCGTCGGCAAGGCGGTCGGCTTCTCCGGCCTGATCCTCGTCACCGTCATCGCGTTCCCGTCGTACGCCGACATCTGGGGCCCCGCGCTCGCCGTGCTGGCCGGCCTCACCATGACCGTCGGCAACGTCGGCGCCCTGCGCCAGCAGGCCACGCGCGCGTACAGCGCCGTACGGCTGCTCGCCTGGTCCTCCGTCGGCCAGGCCGGATACCTGCTGGTGCCGATCGCCGCCGCCGGCTACGCCAAGGATCCGCAGAAGGCGATCGGCTCCACGGTGGCCTACGCACTGATGTACGCCGCCGTGAACCTCGGCGCGTTCGCAGTGGCCGCCCTGGTGGGCCGTAGCCGGGCCCTGAACCGGATCAGCGACTACCGCGGCCTGTACGCCACCAATCCGCTGACGGCCCTCCTCCTGGCGTTCTTCCTGCTGTGCCTGGCCGGGCTGCCGCCGGGCGTCATCGGGCTGTTCGCAAAGGTCACCGTGTTCTCGGCGGCCGTCGACGCGGGCCTCGGCTGGCTCGCCGTCCTCATGGCCGTCAACGTGGTGATCGCCCTCTTCTACTACCTGCAGTGGACGGCCCTGCTGTTCCGCGCCCCCGAGGGCGAACCCGCCCGGCACCTCGTCCCGGCCCCCCTCACGGCCGCCCTCACCCTCACCGGCGTACTCGGCGTCGCCCTTTCCGGAGCACCCCAGCTGGTCCTCCGCTTCGCGGCCGGCGCCCTCTTCTGAGAAGCCGTCACCCGAGCGCCCGTCTGCGCCCCCACGCGCGCGTGGAGCAACGTCCGGCATCCCCTGGGAGCCCGTGTACGAGGGGCAGGAGCTGTCGGCGCTCACCGCCGCCGCACGTTCCGCGCTGGGCGTGATCTGCCTGGTCCCGGGCGAGGAGGACCGCTCCGGTCTGACACCGCTGGGCGAGGGGCTGTTGCCGGTCCGCGCCGCACCACCAGCTCGCAGTACGCCCGGCGGGCAACGTTCGCCCCTGTGGGAGATGACACGGCTTCCCCCGACCGGTCGCCGGTCCCGGCCCCGACACACCCTCACCACTGCGCCCTGTCTGGTTCGGCCTCGATGATCACCGCGGGCGCCTGCGAGCGTGCCCTGGTCATCGGGGCGGCCGCCGTCGTCCTGGAGCCGGGCGGACGTACGGCCCCGGGGCGGTGCTCCACATGGACCTGAGCAGCGACAGCGACGGAGCCGACTTCATCACCATCCCTGACGATGCGGGGAGGAGACGTCACCGCACGGGCCGTGCAGAGCATGACGGAGCCCGCCCGGAGTGTGGCCGACACCGTGGGCTGGGCCCGGAAGACATCGACGCGTCGGTCGGCCACCGGGCCAACCGCGCCTCCTCCTCAAGGCCGTGTCGAAACGGCTCGGCCCGGCCCCCGAGCGGCGGGCTCACCCGGGCGTCGGCCGCGGTCACCCGGAGTGCCGCGGAGCCCTTGCACACAGGACCCGCGAGCCCTTCCAGCCGTGTCCGCGCTCCCACGCGCGCGTGCCGCCGGCCGCCTCACCCGTACGGCGGAGGCACGGCACCGCCCGCACCAGGGAACTCGCGCCGACCGCCTGGCGTTGAGCAGTACAGGAGGATCCACTGGACCTGAGGGTTCCCTGCTGCACGACTTGGAGGGCGTACGGTGCACCGCCGGCACAACGGGCTCAGGACCGCAGTACTCCTCGGGGGACTGTCCGCACTCATCATCGTCATCGGCAGCTTCTTCGGCCGTGCCGGTCTGGTCATCGCGGTCCTGATCGCCCTCGGCACGAACGCGTACGCGTACTGGAACAGCGACAAGCTGGCCCTTCGCGCGATGCGCGCCCGCCCGGTCAGCGAGTTCGAGGCCCCGGCGCTGTACCGGATGGTCCGCGAGCTGTCCACGCAGGCCCGTCAGCCCATGCCCCGGCTCTACATCTCCCCGACGGAGGCCCCCAACGCCTTCGCGACCGGCCGCAATCCGCGCAACGCGGCCGTGTGCTGCACCGAGGGCATCCTGCGCCTGCTGGACGAGCGCGAACTGCGAGGCGTGATCGGCCACGAGCTCAGTCACGTCTACAACCGGGACATCCTCATCTCCTCGGTGGCCGGCGCGCTCGCCTCGGTGATCATGTTCCTGGTGAACTTCGCCTGGCTCATCCCGGTCGGCCGCTCGGACGACGACGACGGCCCCGGCCTGCTCGGCATGCTCCTGATCATGATCCTGGGCCCGCTCGCCGCCTCCCTCATCCAGCTGGCCATCAGCCGCTCCCGCGAGTACGAGGCGGACGCCTCCGGCGCTCAGCTCACCGGTGACCCGCTGGCCCTCGCCAGTGCCCTGCGCAAGCTGGAGGCCGGCGCCCAGCAGCTCCCGCTGCCGCCCGAGCCCCGCATCGAGACCGCCAGCCACATGATGATCGCGAACCCCTTCCGCGCAGGCCAGGGACTGACCAAGATGTTCTCCACGCACCCGCCCATGGCGGACCGCATCGCCCGGCTCGAGAAGATGGCAGGTCGCTACCGGTGAAGACCATCCTGAACCTCATCTGGCTCATCCTGAGCGGCTTCTGGTTGTTCCTCTGCTATCTCCTCGCCGGCGTCCTGCTCTGCGTCACGATCATCGGAATCCCCTTCGGCATAGCCGCGTTCCGCATCGGCGTCTACGCCCTGTGGCCCTTCGGGTACACCACGGTCGAGCGCCGCGACGCGGGCGCCCCCTCCTGCATGGGCAACGTCCTGTGGCTGGTCCTGGCCGGCTGGTGGCTGGCGCTCGCGCACATCGCCACCGGTATCGCGCTGTGCCTCACGATCATCGGCATCCCGTTCGGCATCGCCAACTTCAAGCTGATCCCGGTCTCCCTGCTGCCACTGGGGCGCGAAATCGTCCCCACAGACCAGCCCTTCGCGGCCCGCTGAGCCGGCCGGCGGAAGCCGGACGCCGGATACGCGTGCGGCAGCGGGCGCACTGACGGCGCGTCGCCCGCCGCGCCGCCGAGCCCTTCGCCGCACGCCCGCCAGCGCCCCCGGCAGATGGCCGTCCCGGGTCATGGCGAGCGTCGAACGGGACACGCCCAGGATCAGCGCGGGAAGTGAGCCGAGCACCCGGAAGGGGCCCAGCCGTTCCCGCCCGTAGACGTACGTGCCGCCGGAGGCGGATAGCGGGCGGCGAGACGGGCCGAGGGCATGGTGTTGCAGTAGGCCAGCACGGTGGCGAGGGCCAGTCCGGGCAGCAGTCCCGACCCGGCGGCGTGCGCGGCGGGCCCCCGGGCGGAGAAGACGCCGGCTCCGATCATCGAGCCGACGGCAACCGTGGGTGGCCCTGTGACGTCCTCTTCATCGACACGGCACGAACACGCGCGCGTGGACAACGGTCCGCACCGGACTCTCAGCAGCCGGACAGGGCGGACACAGCGCGGAAGGGCAGGTTCACGGCATGGGCATCATCGCTTGGATCATCCTGGGACTGCTGGCCGGAGCCATCGCCAAGATCCTCCTGCCGGGCCGCGACCCGGGCGGCTTCATCGGTACGACCCTGATCGGCATCGCGGGCGCGTTCATCGGCGGCTGGATCTCCGCCCGCTGGCTGCACCACCCGGTCAGCAAGAGCTTCTTCGACGGCGCCACCTGGGCCGCGGCCATCGGAGGCTCCCTGGTGCTGCTGATCGCCTACCGCATCCTGTTCGGCAACTCCCGGGACTGAGCGCGGCATCGGCGGCACGGGAGGGTGGGCACCGCTCGGGGGTGCCCACCTCTTACGGCCTCTTACCGGTAGTTGACGAACTGCAGCGCGAAGTCGAAGTCCTTGCCCTTCAGCAGCGCGATCACGGCCTGCAGATCGTCCCGGCTCTTGGAGGAGACGCGCAGCTCGTCGCCCTGGACCTGGGCCTTCACGCCCTTGGGGCCCTCGTCGCGGATGATCTTCGCCACCTTCTTCGCGTTCTCCTGGGAGATGCCCTCCTCGATCGACGCGAAGATCTTGTACTCCTTGCCGGACAGCTGGGGCTCGCCCGCGTCCAGCGCCTTCAGCGAGATGCCGCGCTTGATCAGCTTGGACTGGAAGACGTCGAGGACTGCCTTCACCCGGTCCTCGGAGTTCGCCTCCATGAGGATCTTGTCACCGGACCACGAGATCGAGGCGCCCACGCCCTTGAAGTCGTAGCGCTGCGAGATCTCCTTGGCGGCCTGGTTGAGGGCGTTGTCGACCTCCTGCCGCTCGACCTTCGAGACGATGTCGAAACTGGAGTCGGCCATGTCCTGTGGCTCCTTGTATCGGGTGCATATGGGGTGCATAACGGGTGCGTGCCGGCGTGCGCGGCGACGGCCGCCGGGCCCGGCGTGGCGCCGGGCCGCATCCGCACCAGCCTAGCCACCCCACGAGCCGGGGAGTGGAGATCAATCGGGTGGCGAAGCACCCCTGTGTATCGGGTATTGTTTACGTCGTCGCCGGAGAGCACCGCCGAAAAGCGGTTCGATCTGGTGGTCAACCCGGCGGTGTGCCCGAGCGGCCAAAGGGAGCAGACTGTAAATCTGCCGGCTCAGCCTTCCCAGGTTCGAATCCTGGCGCCGCCACACGGGAACGAGAGCCCCGTGATCTGCGAGAGCAGATCGCGGGGCTCTTGTCGTTTCCGTGGCGGCCCTGCTGGCCGGCGCCTAGTTGATGTCCCTCTTCAGGTTTTCGATCACGAAGCTGTTGTCCTGGCTGTCGTAGATCGTGTGGGGGTGGAGGAGCGGCTCGACCAGGGGTACCGGGCCCGGGAGGACGGAGACCGGGACGCGCTTGGTGCTGATCAGGTCGAGTGTGTCGGAGCCGTCGGCCGCGTGCGCCGGTGCGGCTGCCATCAGCAGGGCGCCGGCCGCGGCGGCAGCGGCGAGGATGCGGGGGATGGTTTTCATGACCTGTGCAACGACCGGATCGCTCCGGTGTCACCGGACAGACCGTATCTGACCTCTCGCAGCGAAGGTTGAGCAACCAGTCCAGATCTGGCCGAACAACGCATCGCGAGTGGGGGAATACGCCATTCTGGGCGCTATGCAAAGCATCGAGACGGCTCAGCGTCGGCTTGCGGCTCGGGAAGCGTCGCTGGCCAAAGCCCGAGAGCGGCTGGCACACAGCAAGCCAGGGAGCCCGGCCCACCGACGTGCCAGTCTGGACGTTGAGCAGTTGGAGCGCGCGGTGCGCAGCCGGCAGGCTCACTTGGCCGAGCTCACGGCGGACGCAGACGGCTAGCCGAGCGTAAGGGCCCGCATGGCGCTCAGGCTTCGGTGAGAATGCTCAACCTTCGCTGCGACAGAGCAGTATCCGCTGGTCGCGCTTTTCGGACTCTTCACTAGAATCGAACGTGTGAACGATGACCGTCCGCTGACGCGTCTCGACATGCTGCGCTTCGCCCGCCGCGTCGTCGAACATCAGGCCGCGAGGCAGCTTGCCCTGATGGACCGGTGGATCGCGGACGAAGAGCGCAGGGAGGCCGAACGGCAGCGCCGCATCACGACCGGGCAGGCCGCACCGGAGTGGCTGATCGAGCGCGGCCTGAACGGCCGCCGTGCGGTGTACGTCCACGTCGGTGGCTGTGCGGGCGCCGGCGGGCGGACCAAGGGAGCCGGCCGGGACCAGGCGGTACGCGCGCTCACCGAAGGGGGTGTCCCCGCGTGCCCGCTGTGCCGCCCCGACACCGTGCTGGGGATTCTGGAATGACCGGTCCGGGTGCGGGTCCGGGTGGTCCGGACGATGCTGGAGGCATGGCCGGGAAGCGCCCCATCATCGTGCACCTGCCGTCCCCGACCGGCGGGCGCCGGGTCCGGGTGGACGGCGAGATCCTCGGCCTGGCGCACAGCGTGCGGGACCTGGTGGAGTTCCTGCGCCGGGCGGGGCTGGAGATCGAGCCGGAGCAGGTGGCCGACTCACCGCTGATCGACTGGCGTGGAGTGGGACCCGACCGCTGGGAAGCCGAGACCCGCACCTGACGCGGTGTCGCCTCCACGTTCCTGTGGGCACACTGACGGCATGTCCTTCCCTCGCAGAACCTGTCCCGCGTGCCGCCGCGAGATCGCTGTCGTCGCCGGCCGCTTCGCGCGGCACGACCCGCCCGGGGCACGGCAGAGCGGGGAACTGGTCTCCTGTGCCGGATCACGGCGGCAGGCACAACCAGGAGCGCTCCAGCCGACGTTGGACGGCTACGCCGTACCGGACTTTCCCGGGCAGCTGCCTCTGTTCTGAGTGAGGGCGGCAATCGTTCAACGGCCGGTGGCCGGGCTCAGTTCCCCGCCACCGACTTCACCGCGACCGACACCGGTGTCGATCCGCTGATCAGCTCCAGCGTCAGGCCGGTTGTCGCCGGGGTGTCCACCAACTCCGCGAGGACGGCCGCCACGTCGTCCCGTGGGATCGCGCCGCGCCCGGTGTGCGCCTCCATCCGGACCAGTCCGGTGCCCGCGTCGTCCGTCAGCGAGCCGGGGCGCAGGATCGTCCAGTCCAGGGCCTCCTGGCGGGTGACGTACGCGTCCGCCTCGCCCTTGGCGCGCAGGTACGCGTCGAAGACGTCGTCGCCCTGGTGCGTGGGATCCGCACCCATCGAGGACACCACCAGGAAGCGGCGCACGCCCACGCGGACGGCCGCGTCCGCGAACAGCACCGCCGCGCCCCTGTCCACCGTCTGCTTGCGTTCCGTGCCGCTGCCCGGGCCCGCGCCCGCCGCGAAGACCGCCGCGTCGGCGCCCTGCAGATGCGCCGCGACCTCCTCGACCGAGGCTGACTCCAGGTCGAGCAGGACCGGTTCGGCACCGGCCGCCCGCAGATCGTCGCCCTGCTCAGCCTTGCGGATGATCCCCGCGACCTCGTCCCCGCGCGCGGAGAGCAGGCGCTCCAACCGCAGCGCAATCTGACCATGACCACCAGCGATGACAATGCGCATGAATCCGACCGTACGCCGGAAGGGGCGCATCTGCTGCACGAGTCAACCGGCGTGACCACTGCGCGCCGGGCTCACGCGCACTTGCCTGCGCCCCGCGTGCGCGCCGAACCGTGCGCCCGCGCCAGGCAGTCGGCGCCCCCTGGACGCGCCCTCCGACCCGCGTGCCCTCCGACCCGCGCGCCTCCGCCCGGCCTTCAGGACAGTTCGCCCCGCCCCTGCCGCGGCAGCCCCAGTTCTGCCGCGGCCGCCGAGTTGCAGTACTCGCGCACCGCGCTCGTGCGCGCCACCACCCGGCCCCGGTGCACCACGATCCGGCTGTAGGCCAGGGACAGGGCGCCGGCCAGACGGTCGCCGCGCACGGCCAGGAGCTCGGCGGGGAAACCGGCCTCCACGCGTACCTCCGGCAGCCCCAGCACCGCGCGCGCCGAGGCGCTCACGGCGTCGTAGGCGTCCTGTGGGCGCAGCCCGTGGGCGGAGGCGAGGAGGTAGGCCGCCTCCAGGGGGTCACCGCGGCCCACGGGGTTGGAGAGGTCGCGCAGGGCACCGCTGCCGGCTGCCACCCGCACCCCGGCCGCGCGCAGCAGCCGTACCGGAGCGACGCCCCGCCGGTCGGTGCCGCAGCAGCCGCCCTGGGGCAGGCACACGACCGTCACCCCGGCCGCCGCGAGTTGGTCGGCGGCGCGTGATGCGGCCTCGGCGGGCAGGCGCGCGAGACCGGCGCACGGCCCGATCGTCACGCCGGGGCGCAAGCCTCCCGCCATGGCCGCGAGCCGGGACAGGCGGGCCGGGTCGGAGGCGTCCGTGTGCAGGTCCACCGGGCAGCCTTGCTCGGAGGCCACCTCCAGGACCGCCTCCACATAGCCCGTGGGATCGGGGTCCAGGTCCGGACAGCCGCCCACCACGGAGGCGCCCATCTTGACCGCGTCGCGCAGCATCGCCAGCCCGTCGGCCCCCGCCACCCCGGTCAGCAGCCGTGGCATCGCCACCGCCGTCAGCTCCGCGAGCCCGTGCAGCGAGCGCCGCGCCTGAAGGACGGCGCCCAGTGCGCCGAGGCCCTGGACGTCGCCCACGCGTACGTGCGCGCGTGCCGCCGTGGCCCCGTGCCCGAGCTGCAGCAGAGCCGCCTCCGTCGCCCGGCGCTGGACGTCCTCGGGGGCGTACGACAGCGGTCCGGGGCGCTCGGCGGACAGCGCGGTGTCGCTGTGCGCGTGCGGTTCGGCCGGGGCCGGGAGGAGCAGGTATCCGTTCAGGTCCACGCGCGTGGCGCCCGTCCGGGCCGGACCCGGCGCCAGGCTGCCGGCCGTGCCCACCGCCTCGATGCGTCCGCCGCCCAGCCGTACGTCCACGGTCCGGCCGTCGGTGAGCCGCGCCCCGCACAGCAGCAGGGCAGCCGTGTCGGACTGGCCGGAGGATCCCGAGGAGTTCGACGGTGGGTGCGGCTGCGGCTGGCTGTCGGGCATCGCGCTCCTGGATCGGGGCCGGGGGCCGGGGCGGGCCGCGTGAGGCTTCGGGGATCGCGCACCCCAAGATCACGCAGAGTGAGTCGAGCCTAGGGTGGTGAGCCGCGCAGGGCGTGCAGGAGCGCAATAGTCGTACCGGTGTGGTCCGCCCTTGGCGGTACACGTGTCGCCCACACGTGTGGCCCCGGCCCGTCGCTGCCGACGAAGCCCACGCGCGCGTGGGCCGCACTTCACCCCGAGGCCCCCGCCCGTGCGACTCGTGAGGCCGCTGCGAGGGCGGGGATGGGGGCGGTCGTGGGCGGCCGGATACGGATTTGGGTGAACGGCGGCGGACCGTGTAATGTCTTCATCGCTCGCCCCAATAGCTCAGTCGGCAGAGCGTCTCCATGGTAAGGAGAAGGTCAACGGTTCGATTCCGTTTTGGGGCTCTGGTGCGAGAGGTTCCCGCCGAAAGGTGGGGTCCGATCGCATCTCAGCGGTGTAGCTCAGTCGGTAGAGCAAGCGGCTCATAATCGCTGTGTCACCGGTTCAAGTCCGGTCACCGCTACAGATAGTAGCCGATTGCGGGGTCGGTCCTTCGATCGGCTACTCTTCTTGCGTTGAATCAGTTCACCCGTTCGTCTTAGGAGCACTCACGTGGCTGCCACCGACGTCCGCCCGAAGATCACGCTGGCCTGCGTGGAGTGCAAGGAGCGGAACTACATCACCAAGAAGAACCGGCGTAACAACCCGGACCGTCTTGAGATGAAGAAGCACTGCCCGCGTTGCAACGCGCACACCGCGCACCGCGAAACGCGATAAATCAGGCTCGTACACGAGGCCGTCCCCTTCCGAGGGGGCGGCCTCGCGTCGTTTCCGGCTAGTTTTTGGGCCATCACAGCAATCATCAGGAGGTGCCGGGCCATGGCGCTCGACCAGTCCTTCGTAGGGCGGATCTACCCGCCCACCGAGCCCTATGAGGTGGGCCGGGAGAAGATCCGAGAGTTCGCCGAGGCGGTGGGCGAGACCAACCCGGTGTACACGGACTCCGAGGCCGCGAAGGCGTACGGACATCCCGATGTGATCGCCCCGCCGACCTTCGTGTTCTCCATCACTTTCCTGGCCGCGAGACAGGTCATCGAGGACCCGCAGCTCGGGCTCGACTACAGCCGCGTGGTGCACGGGGACCAGAAGTTCGCCTACCGCCGCCCGGTCCGCGCCGGCGACCGGCTCTCGGTCACCTCCACCATCGAGGGGATCAAGTCCCTCGCGGGCAACGACATCCTGGACATCCGTGGTGAGGTGCACGACGAGGCGGGCGAGCACGTCGTGACCGCCTGGACCAAGCTCGTGGCCCGCGCGGCCGGGGAGGCGTGAGGACCTGATGACGGCGAAGATCACGTACGCGGACGTCGAGGTCGGCACCGAGCTGCCGGCGCAGACCTTCCCCGTGACCCGTGCCACGCTCGTGCGCTACGCGGGCGCCTCCGGGGACTTCAACCCGATCCACTGGAACGAGAAGTTCGCCAAGGAGGTCGGCCTGCCGGACGTCATCGCGCACGGCATGTTCACCATGGCCGAGGCGATCCGCGTGGTCACGGACTGGACCGGGGACCCCGGCGCGGTCGTGGAGTACGGCGTGCGCTTCACCAAGCCCGTCGTCGTGCCGAACGACGAGCACGGTGCCCTGATCGAGGTCAGCGGCAAGGTCGCGGCCAAGCTGGACGACAACACCGTGCGCGTGGACCTGACGGCGACCAGCGGCGGCCAGAAGGTGCTGGGTATGTCCCGGGCGGTCGTACGCCTGGCCTGACGGCTCCGCCGACAGCAGTGTCGTAAGGGGCGCCCTCCCTTGCAGGGCGCCCCTTACTGCTCGCCGGCGGCGGGCTCTTCGGCATCGTCTACGGCCTGGTCCGGGGGCCTCCGACGGCTGGACCGGCAGCCCGGTCCCGACCGCCCTGTTCGCGGGCGGGGCGGTACTGACGGGGCGGCCGACCGTGCCCGTCCGTCCGGGCGGAGCCGTCTCGTAGTCTTGGGCCCGTGCAGGTACTCCACGACGCCCCTCTTGCCCCGCTGACCACCTTCCGGCTGGGCGGTCCCGCGACGCGGCTGGTCACCGCGGTGACCGACGCCGACGTGATCGCCGCCGTCCGTGAGGCCGACGACAGCGGGACGCCGCTGCTGGTCATCGGCGGCGGATCGAACCTGGTCATCGGCGACAAGGGCTTCGACGGCACCGCCCTGCGCATCGCCACCCGCGGTGTCGAACTGCGCGGCACGACCCTGGAGCTGGCGGCCGGCGAGGTGTGGACGGACGCCGTCGCCCGCACGGTCGAGGCCGGGCTCGCCGGTATCGAGTGCCTGGCCGGCATCCCCGGGTCCGCGGGCGCCACCCCGATCCAGAACGTGGGTGCCTACGGCCAGGAGGTCTCCTCCACCATCACCGAGGTCATCGCCTACGACCGGCGCGCCGGCGAGACCGTCACGCTGACGAACGAGGAGTGCGCCTTCTCGTACCGCCACAGCCGCTTCAAAGCCGACCCCGAGCGCTATGTGGTGCTGCGCGTCCGCTTCGAGCTGGAGGACGCTGCCGGGCTGTCCGCGCCCGTGAAGTACGCCGAGGCGGCGCGCGCGCTCGGCGCCGAGCCCGGCGACCGGGTGCCGCTGGCCGACGCCCGCGAGACCGTGCTGAAGCTGCGGAGCGGGAAAGGCATGGTCCTCGACCCCCAGGACCACGACACCTGGTCCGCGGGGTCCTTCTTCACCAACCCGATCCTCACCGACGAGCAGTTCGCCGCATTCCACGCGCGCGTGCGCGAGCGGCTCGGGGACGGTGCCGAGCCGCCCGCCTACCCGGCGGGGGAGGGCCGTACGAAGACCTCCGCGGCCTGGCTGATCGACAAGGCGGGCTTCACCAAGGGCTACGGCACCGGCCCGGCCCGCATCTCCACCAAGCACACCCTCGCCCTCACCAACCGGGGCGAGGCCACCACCGAGGACCTGCTGGCGCTGGCCCGTGAGGTGGTCGCGGGCGTCCGCGAGGCCTTCGGGGTCACGCTCGTCAACGAACCGGTGACCGTCGGCGTCAGCCTGTAGGCGGCGTTCAGTACGCCACCCCGACCCCCTGTTTCACCGTTCCCCGGTCGTCGATCATCGCCAGCATCGCGTGCGCGACGTCCGCACGTGCGATGAAGCGGCCCTTGCGCGGGAAGCCGCCGACGACGGTGCGGTAGCGGCCGGTGAGCGGCTTGTCCTGCAGGCGCGGCGGTCGTACGGACGTCCAGTCGGTGCCGCTGCGGGCCACTTCGGCCTCCATCTCGCGCAGGTCGGCGTAGACGTCCTTGAGGATGGCCGACACCAGGCCGCGCGCGGCACGGTCCAGCGGGCCGTCGTCCGCGGGAGCCGGGCCGACAGGGGCGGCGCTGACCACGACCAGCCGTCGTACGTCCTCCGCCTCCATGGCGCGCAGCACGGTACGGGTCAGCCGGGTGGCGACCCCGGCGTCCTTGCGGCTGCGCGCGCCCAGGCCGGAGAGGACCGCGTCACGGCCGCTGACGGCGGCACGCAGTACCTCGGGGTCGGTCAGATCGGCGCGGAACACCTCCAACGCGTCCCCCCTGATGTCCAGCCGGGCCGGATCGCGGACCACGGCGGTCACCCGGTGGCCCGCGCCGAGCGCCTGACGCACGATCTCCCGGCCGATGCCGCCGGTGGCGCCGAAAACGGTGAGGTTCATGAGTACTCCGTACCCCGAGTAGGTGGGTGAGTGTTCACTCACCCCTGCTCGTCCTAGAGTGGGTAAGTACTCACCCATTCGTCAAGCCCGATTGGACCCCCATGGAGCAGAAGCCGGCGCGTGTCCGCATCCTCGACGCCGCTCACGAGCTCATGCTCACCGTCGGACTCGCCCGCGCCACCACCAAGGAGATCGCCCGCGCGGCCGGCTGCTCCGAAGCGGCCCTCTACAAGTACTTCGACAGCAAGGAAGACCTGTTCGTCCGTGTGCTCACCGAGCGGCTTCCCCGGCTCACCCCGCTGCTGGACAGCCTCGCCGCCGAACCGGGACAGGGCACCCTGGAAGGCAACCTCACCGAGATCGCCCGCCGGGCCGCCCTCTTCTACGAGCAGAGCTTCCCGATCGCCGCCTCCCTGTACGCCGAGACCCAGCTCAAGGAGCGCCACGACGACGCACTGCGCAAGCTCGGCGCCGGCCCGCACCAGCCCATCCAGGACCTGGACGCCTACCTCCGCGCCCAACAGGCCGCCGGCCGCGTCCGCGCCGACGCCGACACCTTCGCGGCCGCCTCGATGCTGCTGGGCGCCTGCGCGCAGCGCGCGTTCGCCTACGACGCGACGGAGACGGGGCAGCGGCCGCCGGTCGGCGACTTCGCCGCGCGGCTCGCGAAGACGCTGCTGGGCGGAATCTCCGTCACACCGGCCTCCACGTGAGCCCCACGCCGAGGGCATGACAAACGCCAGACGTGCTGCGGTACGCCACGCGCGCGTGTACGTTCTGCCTCTTCTTCGGCAGCCGGGGCCTGTTCGCCGAGACGGCCACCTGTGCGCGCACGCGGCGGGCCACGGGCCGGTGAGGACGGCAAGCGCGGCTCTGCGCCCACGATGGTGCTCAGAAGAACGTCGCCAAGGGACACGCCACGCTGATGGCGGCCCTACGCCTGCTTCAGGCGGCCGGACGGGCCAGCCAGTCGTCGACGCCGGCCAGCAGCCGCGCCTTGACGTCCTCGGGGGCGGCCGAGCCCCGTACCGACTGGCGCGCCAGCTCCGCGAGTTCGGCGTCCGAGAAGCCGTGGGCATGGCGGGCGATCTCGTACTGGGCGGCCAGCCGGGAGCCGAACAGCAGCGGGTCGTCGGCGCCGAGCGCCATCGGGACGCCGGCCTCGAAGAGCGTCCTCAGCGGCACGTCCTCGGGCTTCTCGTACACACCGAGCGCCACGTTCGACGCCGGGCACACCTCGCAGGTCACGCCCCGGTCGGCCAGCCGCTTCAGCAGCCACGGGTCCTCCGCCGCGCGCACCCCGTGACCGAGCCGCGAGGCGTGCAGGTCGTCCAGGCAGTCGCGCACCGAGGCCGGGCCGGTCAGCTCGCCGCCGTGCGGGGCCGACAGCAGACCGCCCTCGCGCGCGATGTGGAAGGCCCGGTCGAAGTCCCGCGCCATGCCCCGCCGCTCGTCGTTGGAGAGCCCGAAGCCGACCACGCCGCGGTCCGCGTACCGCACGGCCAGCCGGGCCAGCGTACGGGCGTCCAGCGGGTGCTTCATGCGGTTCGCGGCCACCAGGACCCGCATACCGAGCCCGGTCTCCCTGGACGCCGCGTCCACCGCGTCCAGGATGATCTCCAGCGCCGGGATCAGCCCGCCCAGCCGGGGTGCGTACGACGTCGGGTCCACCTGGATCTCCAGCCAGCCCGAGCCGTCCCGCAGGTCCTCCTCGGCCGCCTCCCGGACCAGGCGCCGGATGTCCTCCGGCTCACGCACACAAGAGCGCGCCGCGTCGTACAGCCGCTGGAAACGGAACCAGCCCCGCTCGTCGGTGGCCCGCAGCTTCGGCGGTTCGCCGCTGGTCAGGGCTTCGGTCAGGGTCTCGGGCAGTCGTACGCCGTACTTGTCGGCCAGTTCCAGAACGGTTCCCGGCCGCATCGACCCGGTGAAGTGCAGGTGCAGATGGGCCTTCGGCAGCTCAGAGAGGTCACGTACACGCTCCATTCCAGGATCCTGCCGTACGCACCCGTCACACCGGTAGCCGTTTCCCCGTACGTGGTCTTGCTCGCACAAACGAATCAGGGGCACCTCCGGAAAACCGGAGGTGCCCCTGTCCAAAAATGGACCACTCAGTCCCTGGCCTCCGCCAGCAGCTTCTGGAGGCGGCTCACGCCCTCGACGAGGTCCTCGTCACCGAGCGCGTACGACAGGCGCAGGTAGCCGGGCGTGCCGAAGGCCTCACCGGGGACGACCGCGACCTCGGCCTCCTCCAGGATCAGCGCGGCCAGCTCGACGGTGTCCTGCGGGCGCTTGCCGCGGATCTCCTTGCCCAGGAGGGCCTTGACCGACGGGTAGGCGTAGAAGGCGCCCTCGGGCTCCGGGCAGAGCACGCCGTCGATCTCGTTCAGCATCCGCACGATCGTCCTGCGGCGCCGGTCGAAGGCCTCGCGCATCGTCGCCACGGCGTCCAGGTCCCCGGATACGGCGGCCAGGGCGGCCACCTGGGCCACGTTGGAGACGTTCGAGGTGGCGTGCGACTGGAGGTTCGTCGCGGCCTTGACGACGTCCTTCGGGCCGATGACCCAGCCCACGCGCCAGCCGGTCATGGCGTACGTCTTCGCGACACCGTTGACCACGACGCACTTGTCGCGCAGCTCCGGCAGCAGCGCGGGCACGGACACGGCGGCGGCGTCGCCGTAGACCAGGTGCTCGTAGATCTCGTCGGTGAGCACCCACAGGCCGTGCTCGACGGCCCAGCGGCCGATCGCCTCGGTCTCGGCCTCGGAGTAGACCGCGCCGGTCGGGTTGGACGGGGAGACGAAGAGGACGACCTTCGTCTTCTCCGTACGCGCCGCCTCCAGCTGCTCCACGCTGACCCGGTAGCCGGTGGTCTCGTCGGCCACGACCTCCACCGGGACACCGCCCGCGAGGCGGATCGACTCCGGGTACGTCGTCCAGTACGGCGCCGGGACGATGACCTCGTCGCCCGGGTCGAGGATCGCGGCGAAGGCCTCGTAGATGGCCTGCTTGCCGCCGTTGGTGACGAGGATCTGCGAGACGTCGGGCTCCCAGCCGGAGTCGCGCAGCGTCTTCGCGGCGATCGCGGCCTTCAGCTCGGGCAGGCCGCCGGCCGGGGTGTAGCGGTGGTACTTGGGGTTCTTGCAGGCCTCGACGGCCGCCTCGACGATGTACTCCGGGGTCGGGAAGTCGGGCTCACCGGCGCCGAAGCCGATCACCGGACGCCCGGCGGCCTTCAGGGCCTTGGCCTTGGCGTCCACGGCGAGGGTGGCGGACTCGGAGATCGCGCCGACTCGGGCGGAGACCCGGCGCTCGGTGGGTGGGGTTGCAGCGCTCATGGAGCCCATCGTTCCAGACCGGAAATCCCCCCGGCATGTGGGTTTCACAGACTGAACATCAAGGGGTCGAGGCGTGAACACGGGTCCGAATCCGGCCCCCGGCCAGGACGATCTTTGGTCATGTGGCTCCGGACGGGCGCATTCTGTTCGACGCCGGGCCGTGGACCACGTACACTCTCACCTCGTTGGCCTTCAGCAGCCACCGCCCCAACCGGTGCACACCGCGCACCCGGCCGGATGCGGTACGTTGGGGGGCACACAAAGGGTCGTAGCTCAATTGGTAGAGCACCGGTCTCCAAAACCGGCGGTTGGGGGTTCAAGTCCCTCCGGCCCTGCTACACACACCGCCAGGATGTGTGCGCATGTACGTACAGCAGCAATGCACCGCCGTGCGGCTCAGAAACCGGGCGCGGCACGGCCACGACCCGGGACCAGGTGAGGACGAATGACGGACGCCGTGGGCTCCATCGACACGCCTGACGCCCAGGACGAGCTGCCGGAGTCCAAGAAGAAGGCCCGCAAGGGCGGCAAGCGCGCCAAGAAGGGCCCGCTGAAGCGCCTGGCCACCTTCTACCGCCAGATCATCGCGGAGCTCCGCAAGGTCGTCTGGCCGACGCGCAACCAGCTGACGTCGTACACCACCGTGGTGATCTTCTTTGTTGCCATCATGATCGCGCTGGTGACCGTGATTGACTATGGGCTCAACCACGCGGCCAAGTACGTCTTCGGCTGAGCCAAGAGCGAAGGGCGCCGTGGTACCGGCGCCCCTTTTCGCATGTTCCACCCCTATGTATCCAGGAAGAAGCAGCCACCGTGTCTGACCCGAACCTGAACGACGACGCCATCGAGTCGCGCGCGACCGCTGCCGAGATGGTGGACGACGAGCTCGACATCGTCGAGGGCGCGGACGAGCAGGACGAGTTCGAGGCTGCCGAGGCCGAGGCGGGGGAGCCGGCTGAAGAGGCTGCCCTGAACGTCGAGGACGAAGAGGACGAGGAAGCCGGCGAGGAAGCCGCTGCCGAGGCCGAGGCCGAGGAAGCTGCCGAGGAGGAGCCGGCCGCGCCCGTCGACCCCGTCCAGGCCCTGCGCGAGGAACTGCGCACCCTGCCCGGCGAGTGGTATGTCATCCACACCTACGCCGGTTACGAGAACCGCGTGAAGACCAACCTGGAGCAGCGCGCCGTCTCGCTGAACGTCGAGGACTACATCTTCCAGGCCGAGGTGCCGCAGGAAGAGGTCGTCCAGATCAAGAACGGCGACCGCAAGACGATCAAGCAGAACAAGCTGCCGGGTTACGTCCTGGTCCGCATGGACCTGACCAATGAGTCCTGGGGCGTCGTCCGCAACACCCCGGGTGTCACCGGCTTCGTCGGCAACGCCTACGACCCGTACCCGCTGACCCTGGACGAGATCGTCAAGATGCTCGCCCCGGAGGCCGAGGAGAAGGCCGCCCGCGAGGCCGCCGAGGCCGAGGGCAAGCCCGCTCCGCAGCGCAAGGTCGAGGTCCAGGTGCTGGACTTCGAGGTCGGCGACTCGGTCACCGTCACCGACGGCCCGTTCGCCACGCTGCAGGCGACCATCAACGAGATCAACCCCGACTCGAAGAAGGTCAAGGGCCTGGTGGAGATCTTCGGCCGCGAGACGCCGGTCGAGCTGTCCTTCGACCAGATCCAGAAGAACTGATCCAGAAGAACTAGTCCATTTCTGGACGTCGCTCTTCCGCGCAGGTCAGGCGGGCTGTCCACAGCCGGTCTGACCTGCTCGGTTTTTGGCCGCGCATCTATACCCGTTATCGTTGTGCGGTATGCCTGCGTCAGGGTCGCGATCCTCGCGCGGGCATGGACCCGAATGAAAGGACCCGGAGAGCTATGCCTCCCAAGAAGAAGAAGGTCACGGGGCTCATCAAGCTCCAGATCAACGCCGGTGCGGCGAACCCCGCCCCGCCGGTCGGCCCCGCGCTCGGTCAGCACGGCGTCAACATCATGGAGTTCTGCAAGGCCTACAACGCCGCGACCGAGTCGCAGCGTGGCTGGGTCATCCCGGTGGAGATCACGGTCTACGAGGACCGCTCCTTCACCTTCGTCACCAAGACCCCGCCGGCCGCGAAGATGATCCTCAAGGCCGCTGGCGTCGAGAAGGGCTCCGGCGAGCCGCACAAGACCAAGGTCGCCAAGATCACCGAGGCGCAGGTCCGCGAGATCGCCCAGACCAAGATGCCCGACCTCAACGCCAACGACCTGGACGCCGCGTCGAAGATCATCGCCGGCACCGCCCGCTCCATGGGCATCACGGTCGAGGGCTGATCCCCACCTTCGTAGCAGTCATGCGGCCGTAGCCGGTCGCACGTGGCAGGGCCTGCTCGGCCCAGGGACCACGACTCCTTTCAGAACACACAGGAGCAAGTTGTGAGCAAGCGCAGCAAGGCTCTCCGCGCTGCGGACGCCAAGGTCGACCGGGAGAAGCTGTACGCCCCGCTCGAGGCCGTCCGTCTCGCCAAGGAGACCTCCACGACCAAGTTCGACGGCACCGTCGAGGTCGCCTTCCGTCTGGGTGTCGACCCGCGCAAGGCCGACCAGATGGTCCGTGGCACCGTGAACCTTCCGCACGGCACCGGTAAGACCGCCCGGGTCCTGGTCTTCGCGACCGGTGACCGTGCCGAGGCCGCGCGTGCCGCGGGCGCCGACATCGTCGGTGCCGACGAGCTGATCGACGAGGTGGCGAAGGGCCGTCTGGACTTCGACGCCGTCGTCGCCACCCCGGACCTCATGGGCAAGGTCGGCCGCCTCGGCCGCGTCCTCGGCCCGCGTGGTCTGATGCCGAACCCGAAGACCGGCACCGTGACCCCGGACACCGCCAAGGCCGTGACCGAGATCAAGGGCGGCAAGATCGAGTTCCGCGTCGACAAGCACTCGAACCTGCACTTCATCATCGGCAAGGCGTCCTTCGACGACGCCAAGCTGGTGGAGAACTACGGCGCCGCGCTGGAGGAGATCCTCCGTCTGAAGCCGTCCGCCGCCAAGGGTCGCTACATCAAGAAGGCCGCCATCACCACCACGATGGGCCCCGGCATTCCGGTCGACCCGAACCGCACCCGCAACCTCCTCGTCGAGGAGGACCCGGCCGCCGTCTGAGCCCTCCGCTCAGCCCGGTAGCCGCGTCAGGTACGCGTGAGTAAGGGCGGGCCCTGCAACCTTCCAGGTGCGGGGCCCGTCCTTTCTTCGTACGAGTCTTCGTACGAGCTCCCTTCGCAGGGGCTCTGGGACGACTGTCAGTGGCCTGGGCTACGGTGCAGGCACTCGACTTGCATGGGGGTAGGACAAGATGAAGAGCACGACGGCGCGCCGGATGACCCTCTCCGTGGCGGTGGTGGCCGCGCTGACCGGGGTGGCCGCCTGCGGCTCCTCGGACTCCGGGAAGGGCGGCAAGGCGGCCGGCGGTGGCGCGATCCACCTCAGCCCCGTCGCCGCCGTCCTGCGGACGGCCGAGCAGTCCACCGACAAGGCGGACTCGGCCAAGGTGCACTCCACCATGTCCCTGGGCAACCTGATGTCGGTGACCGGGGACGGCGCCCTCGCCTGGGGCCACGGCGTCAAGGGCAACCTCACCATGACGTACACCGGCGGGCAGATGGCCCAGATGATGCGCAAGGCCGGTACCCCGTCGATGCAGGCCCGCTATCTGCCGGACGCCTACTACGTGAAGATGAGCGAGGAGTTCGCCCAGCAGATGGGCGGCAAGCACTGGGTCAGGTACGCGTACGACGACCTCGCCAAGTTCGCCGGCGCGTCCGGTTCGTACCTGAAGGACCAGGCCCAGAGCTCGTCGCCGAACCAGGCCGTGAAGATGCTGCTGGCCTCCGGTGACGTGAAGAAGGTCGGCGAGGAGACGGTCTCCGGTGTCCACACCAGGCACTACGCGGGCACGGTGAACGTCGCCGACCTCGCGGGCCGGAGCAGCAACCTCAGCGCGGACCAGCTGGCGGCGCTGAAGAAGCAGCTCGGCCAGGCGGGCATTACCACCGACTCCGTCGACATCTGGATCAACGACCAGAACCTGCTGGTGAAGAAGACCGAGAAGGCGGACACCGCCAAGGGCGCCCTGACCAGCACCGCCTCCTACAGCGACTACGGTGTGCCGGTCTCCGCCGAGACGCCGTCGGCCAGTGACACCAAGGACTTCAAGGACCTGATGAAGTCCCTCCGGACCCACGGGTCGGGGAACACGTCGAGCGGTTCCGGCACCGGCACCCTCTCCTGAAGCACCGGCACGGCCCTGTACGGCGGCCGCGTCGGGCGAGCAGGTCACAGGCGGCCCCACAGCGCCTGCCGTAGCCCGCGCGGCACGCTCGGCCGAGCCCTCGGCGGGCCGTGTGCGGATGACGACCCTCGACGGCGGACAGCCCGGCACCCTCGGACTGCGCCTGGTCGACCGGGCGCCTGCCGCGAGCGGAGCCGCCGACGAGGTCCGGAAGATCCACGGCCGGCACCGGCTCGACGTCGGCCCCACCGCCGGACTTCCGCTCCGGCGGTGGCCTGCCCGTGGACATGACCGCTTGCCTGCGCGACGAGGCCGCAATCCTGCCCGCGATGCCGCGTCCCGCGCTGCGGCCGAGCACATCCGCCGCACCGGCACCGGGACCGTCGCGGCGACCCGCACCAAGCACCGCACCAAGCACCGCACCACGCGCCGCACCCCTCACTGCACCAGCACGCTCCCCGTCGCCGGACTCAGACGCCGACTGAAGCCCCCAGGGCGGGCCTGGGGCCGGACGGGCCGCGGCTGCGGAGCACGGGCGCGAGACCCTGCGGTGGAGCCGCGCACGGGGTCGGTGCGGGCTCGCGGCCGGACCTCGTCGCTGGACCTCGTCGCTGGACCTCGTCGCTGGACCTCGTCCGGGGGCCGGTGGCGGGGTGAGGCCGGGCCGCGTACGGCAGCCGTGTCGGAGGGTCCGCTGATGGGCCCCGTGGAGGGGCGGTTACAGGTCGATTTGCTCGACGGCGCCCGGGTCCCGTACTCTCTTGCAGAAGCCAAAGACCGCTGGTCGTTGCCGTGCGCTCGAACGAGGGCGCGGTGGCCGAAGGATCCGCTGAAAAGTGGGCGACCCGCGCAGGTGACAGTGGAAGAACTCCCGGGAGTGCGCGCGCAGAGCGCGTGTGCGCCGGTCGAGTCCGCCCCGTGCACCTGCGCCGGGGCGTTTCGTTTTCCCCAGTCCTCCTTCGGGTCCGCGCGGTCCGAATCACCCGGAAGGAGGCCGAGGCTCTATGGCGAGGCCCGACAAGGCTGCCGCGGTTGCGGAGCTGACGGACAAGTTCCGCAGCTCCAACGCCGCCGTGCTGACCGAGTACCGCGGTCTCACCGTGGCGCAGCTCAAGACGCTGCGCCGGTCGCTCGGTGAGAACGCCCAGTACGCCGTGGTGAAGAACACGCTGACCAAGATTGCGGCCAACGAGGCCGGGATCACGCTGGACGACCAGCTCTTCGCTGGTCCGACGGCCGTCGCCTTCGTCACCGGTGACCCGGTGGAGTCGGCGAAGGGTCTGCGTGACTTCGCCAAGGACAACCCGAATCTCGTCATCAAGGGCGGTGTCCTTGACGGCAAGGCGCTGTCCGCCGACGAGATCAAGAAGCTTGCGGACCTCGAGTCCCGCGAGGTTCTGCTCAGCAAGCTGGCCGGTGCCTTCAAGGCGAAGCAGTCCCAGGCTGCCTCCGTCTTCCAGGCGCTGCCGTCGAAGCTCGTCCGCACCGTGGACGCGCTGCGCGCCAAGCAGGCCGAGCAGGGCGGTGCCGAGTAATTCGGCTCGCTTTCTGACCCGCACCAACGGCGCGGGTCGCAGCGGGCCGACGTACGCCCGCCTTACCCAGTACATCCGGCACCTGCCGATTTAGTGGAAGGACCCGCCATCATGGCGAAGCTCACCCAGGACGAGCTGCTTGCCCAGTTCGAGGAGATGACCCTCATCGAGCTCTCCGAGTTCGTGAAGGCCTTCGAGGACAAGTTCGACGTCACCGCTGCCGCTGCCGCCCCGGTCGTCATGGCCGGCGGTGTCGCCGGTGGCGCTGCCGCCGAGGCCGAGGAGGAGAAGGACGAGTTCGACGTCATCCTCACCGGCGCCGGCGAGAAGAAGATCCAGGTCATCAAGGTCGTGCGTGAGCTGACCTCCCTGGGTCTGAAGGAGGCCAAGGACCTCGTCGACGGCACCCCGAAGCCGGTCCTCGAGAAGGTCAACAAGGAAGCCGCCGACAAGGCCGCCGAGGCCCTCAAGGGCGCCGGCGCCTCCGTCGAGGTCAAGTAAGACCTCTCGGGTCCCCAGGACTCGGACGCGCGCTGAGCGCAGCCCCGTAGCACTCTGAAAAGTGCCCCGCAGGGCTGTAACGCGAACGCACCGAAGAGCGATCATCCATCCGGGTGGTCGCTCTTCGGCGTATCCGGGGGAGCGACCTGGGTTGCCTTGCACTCGCGACGGCGAGGGGTATGGTGATCTTCGTCGTGTCTCCGGCCAGTCTCGTTTGGACTGAGGGGCCTTGACGAACCGCACGCAGCGCGCAATTCTCAGGACGCGTCGTCACAAGGATCCGAATCCGAGGCATGGATCGACGGCGAAGAGGGCAGTATCAACGTGCGTTGAGGGCAGGCATGCCGAGGGCGTTGACAAGAGCGGTGAGCACAGCGAGGGTCTCGACAAACCCGCACTGGACATCAGTGTGCCAAGTGGCTACACTGACCCTTTGCGCTGCCTGTTAGCTGTCCCCTGCCCGTCACCAGGGGTCTGCCCTCACTCGAGCACTGATGACCGAAGCCACCTTGACCTGGGGTTTCTGTCTCTGTGTACGGGAGAGGGGCCGGTACGCGCGTAGTGAGTCCGAGCCCTCGGAAGGACCCCCTCTTGGCCGCCTCGCGCAACGCCTCGACCGCGAATACGAACAACGGCGCCAGCACCGCCCCGCTGCGCATTTCCTTTGCAAAGATCAAGGAGCCTCTCGAGGTTCCGAACCTGCTCGCGCTGCAGACCGAGAGCTTCGACTGGCTGCTCGGCAACACCGCTTGGCAGAGTCGGGTCGAGGAGGCTCTGGAGAACGGTCAGGACGTCCCCACCAAGTCCGGTCTGGAGGAGATCTTCGAGGAGATCTCCCCGATCGAGGACTTCTCCGGGTCGATGTCCCTGACGTTCCGGGACCACCGCTTCGAGCCGCCGAAGAACTCCATCGACGAGTGCAAGGAGCGCGACTTCACGTACGCCGCCCCGCTCTTCGTCACCGCCGAGTTCACCAACAACGAGACCGGTGAGATCAAGTCCCAGACGGTCTTCATGGGCGACTTCCCGCTCATGACGAACAAGGGCACCTTCGTCATCAACGGCACCGAGCGTGTCGTTGTGTCTCAGCTGGTCCGTTCCCCCGGTGTCTACTTCGACTCCAGCATCGACAAGACGTCCGACAAGGACATCTTCTCCGCCAAGATCATCCCGTCCCGGGGTGCCTGGCTGGAGATGGAGATCGACAAGCGTGACATGGTCGGTGTCCGCATCGACCGCAAGCGCAAGCAGTCGGTCACCGTGCTGCTCAAGGCGCTCGGCTGGACGACCGAGCAGATCCTCGAGGAGTTCGGCGAGTACGAGTCCATGCGCGCCACCCTGGAGAAGGACCACACCCAGGGCCAGGACGACGCGCTGCTCGACATCTACCGCAAGCTGCGTCCGGGCGAGCCCCCCACGCGTGAGGCCGCGCAGACGCTGCTGGAGAACCTCTACTTCAACCCCAAGCGCTACGACCTCGCCAAGGTCGGCCGCTACAAGGTGAACAAGAAGCTCGGTGCGGACGAGCCGCTGGACGCCGGTGTGCTCACCACCGACGACATCATCGCCACCATCAAGTACCTGGTGAAGCTGCACGCCGGCGAGACCGAGACGCTCGGCGAGTCCGGCCGCTCGATCATGGTCGAGACCGACGACATCGACCACTTCGGCAACCGTCGTATCCGCAGCGTCGGCGAGCTGATCCAGAACCAGGTCCGTACGGGTCTCGCCCGTATGGAGCGTGTCGTGCGTGAGCGCATGACCACGCAGGACGTCGAGGCGATCACGCCGCAGACCCTGATCAACATCCGCCCGGTCGTGGCGTCGATCAAGGAGTTCTTCGGTACCTCGCAGCTGTCCCAGTTCATGGACCAGAACAACCCGCTGTCGGGGCTGACGCACAAGCGTCGTCTGAACGCCCTCGGCCCGGGTGGTCTCTCCCGTGAGCGGGCCGGCTTCGAGGTCCGTGACGTGCACCCCTCGCACTACGGCCGCATGTGCCCGATCGAGACGCCGGAAGGCCCGAACATCGGTCTGATCGGCTCGCTCGCCTCCTACGGCCGGGTCAACGCGTTCGGTTTCATCGAGACGCCGTACCGCAAGGTCGTCGAGGGCCAGGTCACCGACGAGGTCGACTACCTGACCGCCGACGAGGAGGACCGCTTCGTCATCGCGCAGGCCAACGCGCCGCTGACCGACGAGATGCGGTTCGCCGAGGCCCGCGTGCTGGTCCGCCGCCGTGGCGGCGAGGTCGACTACGTCGGCGGCGAGGACGTGGACTACATGGACGTCTCGCCGCGCCAGATGGTGTCGGTCGCGACCGCCATGATCCCCTTCCTCGAGCACGACGACGCCAACCGTGCCCTCATGGGCGCGAACATGATGCGTCAGGCCGTGCCGCTGATTAAGTCCGAGGCCCCGCTCGTCGGCACCGGCATGGAGTACCGCTCCGCGGTCGACGCCGGCGACGTGGTCAAGGCCGAGAAGGACGGTGTGGTCCAGGAGGTCTCCGCGGACTACATCACCACCGCCAACGACGACGGCACGTACATCACGTACCGCCTGCACAAGTTCTCCCGGTCCAACCAGGGCACCTCGGTCAACCAGAAGGTCGTCGTCAACGAGGGCGACCGTGTCATCGAGGGCCAGGTCCTCGCCGACGGCCCGGCCACCCAGAACGGCGAGATGGCCCTGGGCAAGAACCTGCTCGTGGCGTTCATGCCGTGGGAGGGTCACAACTACGAGGACGCGATCATCCTGTCGCAGCGCCTCGTGCAGGACGACGTCCTCTCCTCGATCCACATCGAGGAGCACGAGGTCGACGCCCGTGATACCAAGCTCGGCCCCGAGGAGATCACCCGGGACATCCCGAACGTCTCCGAGGAGGTCCTCGCCGACCTCGACGAGCGCGGCATCATCCGCATCGGTGCCGAGGTCATCGCCGGCGACATCCTCGTCGGCAAGGTGACCCCGAAGGGTGAGACGGAGCTGACCCCGGAGGAGCGCCTGCTGCGCGCGATCTTCGGTGAGAAGGCCCGTGAGGTCCGTGACACCTCGCTGAAGGTGCCGCACGGCGAGACCGGCAAGGTCATCGGTGTGCGCGTCTTCGACCGCGAGGAGGGCGACGAGCTGCCGCCGGGCGTGAACCAGCTGGTCCGCGTCTACGTCGCCCAGAAGCGCAAGATCACCGACGGTGACAAGCTCGCCGGCCGTCACGGCAACAAGGGTGTCATCTCGAAGATCCTTCCCATCGAGGACATGCCGTTCCTCGAGGACGGAACTCCGGTCGACATCATCCTCAACCCGCTGGGTGTGCCGTCCCGAATGAACCCGGGACAGGTCCTGGAGATCCACCTCGGCTGGCTCGCCAGCCGCGGCTGGGACGTCTCCGGCCTCGCGGACGAGTGGGCCCAGCGCCTGCAGGCCATCGGCGCCGACCAGGTCGCCCCGCGCACCAACGTCGCGACCCCGGTCTTCGACGGTGCCCGTGAGGACGAGCTGGCGGGTCTGCTGCAGCACACCATCCCGAACCGCGACGGCGAGCGCATGGTGCTTCCGTCCGGCAAGGCGCGGCTGTTCGACGGCCGTAGCGGTGAGCCGTTCCCGGACCCGATCTCGGTCGGCTACATGTACATCCTGAAGCTGCACCACCTGGTCGACGACAAGCTGCACGCCCGCTCGACCGGTCCGTACTCGATGATCACCCAGCAGCCGCTGGGTGGTAAGGCGCAGTTCGGTGGCCAGCGCTTCGGTGAGATGGAGGTGTGGGCCCTCGAGGCCTACGGCGCCGCGTACGCCCTCCAGGAGCTGCTGACCATCAAGTCCGACGACGTCACCGGCCGCGTGAAGGTCTACGAGGCCATCGTCAAGGGCGAGAACATCCCCGAGCCCGGCATCCCCGAGTCCTTCAAGGTGCTCATCAAGGAGATGCAGTCGCTCTGCCTGAACGTGGAGGTGCTGTCCAGCGACGGTATGTCCATCGAGATGCGTGACACCGACGAGGACGTCTTCCGCGCTGCGGAGGAGCTCGGTATCGACCTGTCCCGGCGCGAGCCGAGCAGCGTCGAAGAGGTCTGACGGGAGTCCGGCGGGGCCCTCACCCACAGGGCCCCGCCGACCCCCAGGCCCCCGTTTCAGACCACAGACTTTCGACCCTGAGAGGGATTGACGCATAGTGCTCGACGTCAACTTCTTCGACGAGCTCCGGATCGGCCTGGCCACCGCTGACGACATCCGTCAGTGGAGCCACGGCGAGGTCAAGAAGCCCGAGACCATCAACTACCGCACCCTGAAGCCCGAAAAGGACGGACTCTTCTGCGAGAAGATCTTCGGTCCGACCCGGGACTGGGAGTGCTACTGCGGCAAGTACAAGCGCGTCCGCTTCAAGGGCATCATCTGCGAGCGCTGTGGCGTCGAGGTCACGCGCGCCAAGGTGCGCCGTGAGCGGATGGGCCACATCGAGCTGGCCGCGCCCGTCACGCACATCTGGTACTTCAAGGGTGTCCCGTCGCGCCTCGGCTACCTGCTGGACCTGGCGCCGAAGGACCTCGAGAAGGTCATCTACTTCGCCGCGTACATGATCACGTACGTCGACGAGGAGCGCCGTACCCGCGACCTGCCCTCCCTGGAGGCGCACGTCTCGGTCGAGCGCCAGCAGATCGAGAACCGCCGGGACGCCGACCTGGAGGCCCGCGCCAAGAAGCTCGAGACCGACCTGGCCGAGCTGGAGGCCGAGGGCGCCAAGGCCGACGTGCGCCGCAAGGTGCGCGAGGGTGCCGAGCGCGAGATGAAGCAGCTGCGCGACCGTGCGCAGCGCGAGATCGACCGCCTCGACGAGGTGTGGACCCGGTTCAAGAACCTCAAGGTCCAGGACCTCGAGGGCGACGAGCTGCTCTACCGCGAGCTGCGTGACCGCTTCGGCACGTACTTCGACGGCTCGATGGGTGCCGCGGCGCTGCAGAAGCGCCTGGAGTCCTTCGACCTCGAGGAGGAGGCCGAGCGTCTCCGCGAGATCATCCGCACCGGCAAGGGCCAGAAGAAGACCCGTGCCCTCAAGCGGCTGAAGGTCGTCTCCGCGTTCCTGCAGACGTCCAACAGCCCCAAGGGCATGGTCCTGGACTGCGTCCCGGTCATCCCGCCGGACCTGCGTCCGATGGTGCAGCTGGACGGTGGCCGCTTCGCGACCTCCGACCTGAACGACCTGTACCGCCGTGTCATCAACCGCAACAACCGCCTGAAGCGGCTTCTCGACCTCGGTGCGCCCGAGATCATCGTGAACAACGAGAAGCGCATGCTCCAGGAGGCCGTCGACGCACTCTTCGACAACGGCCGCCGCGGTCGCCCGGTGACGGGCCCCGGCAACCGCCCGCTGAAGTCCCTCAGCGACATGCTGAAGGGCAAGCAGGGTCGCTTCCGTCAGAACCTGCTCGGCAAGCGTGTCGACTACTCGGCGCGTTCCGTCATCGTCGTCGGTCCGCAGCTGAAGCTGCACCAGTGCGGTCTGCCCAAGGCCATGGCGCTGGAACTCTTCAAGCCGTTCGTGATGAAGCGCCTGGTCGACCTGAACCACGCGCAGAACATTAAGAGCGCCAAGCGCATGGTGGAGCGCGGCCGTACGGTCGTGTACGACGTCCTCGAAGAGGTCATCGCCGAGCACCCGGTTCTGCTGAACCGTGCTCCCACCCTGCACCGCCTCGGTATCCAGGCCTTCGAGCCGCAGCTGGTCGAGGGCAAGGCCATCCAGATCCACCCGCTCGTCTGCACCGCGTTCAACGCGGACTTCGACGGTGACCAGATGGCCGTGCACCTGCCGCTGTCCGCGGAGGCGCAGGCCGAGGCCCGCATCCTGATGCTGTCCTCGAACAACATCCTCAAGCCGGCCGACGGCCGTCCGGTGACGATGCCGACCCAGGACATGGTCCTCGGTCTGTTCTTCCTCACCACCGACGGCGAGATGCGTGACGTCAAGGGCGAGGGCCGCTCGTTCGCGTCCGTGGCCGAGGCGATCATGGCGTTCGACGCCGGCGAGCTCTCGCTGCAGTCGCGCGTGGACATCCGCTTCCCGGTGGGCACCATCCCGCCGCGCGGCTGGACCCCGCCGGCCCGCGAGGAGGGCGAGCCGGAGTGGCAGCAGGGTGACAGCTTCCGGCTGAACACCACGCTGGGCCGCGCGCTCTTCAACGAGCTGCTGCCCGAGGACTACCCGTTCGTCGACTACGAGGTCGGCAAGAAGCAGCTCTCCGAGATCGTCAACGACCTCGCCGAGCGCTACCCGAAGGTCATCGTGGCGGCGACGCTCGACAACCTGAAGGCTTCCGGCTTCTACTGGGCCACCCGTTCCGGTGTCACCGTCGCCATCTCCGACGTCGTCGTTCCCGACGCGAAGAAGGAGATCGTCAAGGGCTACGAGGCGCAGGACGAGAAGGTCCAGAAGCAGTACGAGCGCGGTCTGATCACCAAGGAAGAGCGCACGCAGGAGCTCATCGCGATCTGGACCAAGGCGACCAACGAGGTCGCCGAGGCCATGAACGCGAACTTCCCGAAGACCAACCCGGTCTCGATGATGGTCAACTCGGGTGCGCGAGGCAACATGATGCAGATGCGTCAGATTGCCGGTATGCGTGGTCTGGTGTCGAACGCGAAGAACGAGACGATCCCGCGTCCGATCAAGGCCTCGTTCCGTGAGGGCCTGTCCGTGCTGGAGTACTTCATCTCCACGCACGGTGCCCGTAAGGGTCTGGCGGACACCGCCCTGCGTACCGCCGACTCGGGTTACCTCACCCGTCGTCTGGTCGACGTCTCCCAGGACGTCATCATCCGCGAGGAGGACTGCGGCACCGAGCGCGGTCTCAAGCTCCACATCGCGGAGGTCGGCGCGGACGGCGTGCTGCGCAAGGCGGACGACGTCGAGACGTCCGTGTACGCGCGCTGCCTCGCCGAGGACATCGTGGTCGACGGCAAGGTGCTGGCCCCGGCCGGTACCGACCTGGGCGACGTGCTCATCGACGAGCTGGTCAAGAACAACGTCGCGGAGGTCAAGACCCGCTCGGTCCTGACCTGTGAGTCCGCCGTCGGCACCTGCGCGATGTGCTACGGCCGTTCGCTGGCCACCGGCAAGCTGGTCGACATCGGTGAGGCGGTCGGCATCATCGCCGCCCAGTCCATCGGTGAGCCCGGTACCCAGCTGACGATGCGTACCTTCCACACCGGTGGTGTGGCCGGTGACGACATCACCCAGGGTCTGCCGCGTGTCGTCGAGCTCTTCGAGGCCCGTACCCCGAAGGGTGTCGCCCCGATCTCCGAGGCCTCCGGCCGCGTGCGTATCGAGGAGACCGAGAAGACCAAGAAGCTCGTCGTCACCCCGGACGACGGCAGCGACGAGACGGCGTACCCGATCTCGAAGCGTGCCAAGGTCCTGGTCAGCGAGGGCGAGCACGTCGAGGTGGGCCAGCAGCTCACCGTGGGTGCCACCAACCCGCACGACGTGCTGCGCATCCTGGGCCAGCGTGCCGTCCAGGTCCACCTGGTCGGCGAGGTCCAGAAGGTCTACAACTCGCAGGGTGTGTCGATCCACGACAAGCACATCGAGATCATCATCCGGCAGATGCTGCGCCGTGTGACGATCATCGAGTCCGGCGACGCCGAGCTGCTGCCCGGCGAGCTGGTCGAGCGCTCGAAGTTCGAGACCGAGAACCGTCGTGTGGTCCAGGAGGGCGGTCACCCGGCCTCCGGTCGTCCGCAGCTGATGGGTATCACCAAGGCCTCGCTGGCGACGGAGTCCTGGCTGTCGGCCGCCTCCTTCCAGGAGACGACCCGAGTCCTGACGGATGCGGCGATCAACGCCAAGTCCGACAGCCTCATCGGCCTCAAGGAGAACGTCATCATCGGTAAGCTCATCCCGGCCGGTACGGGCCTGTCCCGCTACCGCAACATCCGGGTCGAGCCGACCGAGGAGGCCAAGGCCGCGATGTACTCGGCCGTCGGCTACGACGACATCGACTACTCGCCGTTCGGCACCGGCTCCGGCCAGGCCGTTCCGCTGGAGGACTACGACTACGGTCCGTACAACCAGTAAGCGGCAGCATGCGCCGAAGGGCGGCCACTCCCCGTGGGGGGTGGCCGCCCTTCGGCGTTCGTGCGCGTGATGGAAGTGTCAGCCCTCGACCCAGCCGTGGCTCTTGCTGAGCTGCACCAGCTGCCGGCGAAGCTGCGTGATCTGTTCCCCGGTCAGCCAGGGGGCCGAGGTCAGCAGGAGTTCGGTCACCTCGAAGCTGTACTCCGCGACGCTGAGCACATCGCACGTGGGGTCTTCCCCGTCGTCCAGCTGGGCGGTGAAGGCCTGCACGGACGGCGGCACCTGGAGCCGCGCCGGCGGAGGCGTCAGGGGCGGCTGCGCCCGGTCGGCGAGCCGGACGGAAGACGCCTTGGGGCCGCGGTCGCCTTCCTCGATCTCGAACTCGACCCACGTCCCGGACCGCAGGGAGGACTCCGGTATCAGCAGATCGTTCGCGTGCAGGAAGACGTCCTCGCCGCCGTGCTCGGGAGCGATGAACCCGTAGCCCCGCACCCCGTCGAACCGAAGAACCTTACCGACAGCCATCTGAACCCCATCACAGCCTTCTCGGGCCCCTTGCCCGGACATCTGCGGTGGATCCTAGCCCGGATGTTCTTCGCGCCCAGCCCATTCGTTTTGACCCAGCTGGATGAGGTAGGTACGCTCAGACCTTGTGCCTGGGGTGTGCCCTGGCTCTCGTGCGTGCCTTCAAACCGCATGGCGAGCCGCGAGCGGCCACCGTAATCTGCGCCCTTCTCGCCTTGCGGCGAGAGTCTGCGGGATACGACACACCCGACCGCGTGGGTCGGCGAAGTTCCAGGTTAGCTGTACCCATCGGCACACAGAAACCGGAGAAGTAGTGCCTACGATCCAGCAGCTGGTCCGTAAGGGCCGGCAGGACAAGGTCGAAAAGAACAAGACGCCCGCACTCGAGGGTTCCCCTCAGCGTCGTGGCGTCTGCACGCGTGTGTTCACGACCACCCCGAAGAAGCCGAACTCGGCCCTGCGTAAGGTCGCGCGTGTGCGTCTGACCAGCGGGATCGAGGTCACTGCTTACATTCCGGGTGAGGGACACAACCTGCAGGAGCACTCCATCGTGCTCGTGCGCGGCGGCCGTGTGAAGGACCTGCCGGGTGTTCGCTACAAGATCATCCGTGGCTCCCTCGACACCCAGGGTGTCAAGAACCGCAAGCAGGCCCGTTCCCGCTACGGCGCCAAGAAGGAGAAGTAAGAATGCCTCGTAAGGGCCCCGCCCCGAAGCGCCCGGTCATCATTGACCCGGTCTACGGTTCTCCTCTGGTGACGTCGCTCATCAACAAGGTGCTGCTGAACGGCAAGCGCTCCACCGCCGAGCGCATCGTCTACGGCGCCATGGAGGGTCTGCGTGAGAAGACGGGCAACGACCCGATCATCACGCTGAAGCGCGCGCTGGAGAACATCAAGCCGACCCTCGAGGTCAAGTCCCGCCGTGTCGGTGGTGCGACGTACCAGGTTCCGATCGAGGTCAAGCCCGGCCGTGCCAACACCCTGGCGCTGCGCTGGCTGGTCGGTTACTCCCGCGCCCGTCGCGAGAAGACCATGACCGAGCGTCTCCTCAACGAGCTTCTCGACGCCTCGAACGGCCTCGGTGCGGCCGTGAAGAAGCGCGAGGACACCCACAAGATGGCCGAGTCCAACAAGGCCTTCGCGCACTACCGCTGGTAGTCGCTACCCACATCGAGACCGAGAGAAGACTGAAGCCTTATGGCTACCACTTCACTTGACCTGGCCAAGGTGCGCAACATCGGCATCATGGCCCACATCGACGCGGGCAAGACGACCACCACCGAGCGGATCCTGTTCTACACCGGTGTGTCTTACAAGATCGGTGAGGTCCACGACGGCGCTGCCACCATGGACTGGATGGAGCAGGAGCAGGAGCGTGGCATCACGATCACCTCTGCTGCCACCACCTGTCACTGGCCGCTGGAAGACGTCGACCACACCATCAACATCATCGACACCCCGGGTCACGTCGACTTCACCGTCGAGGTGGAGCGCTCCCTGCGCGTGCTCGACGGTGCCGTGACGGTGTTCGACGGCGTCGCCGGCGTTGAGCCCCAGTCCGAGACGGTGTGGCGTCAGGCGGACCGCTACGGCGTTCCGCGTATCTGCTTCGTCAACAAGCTCGACCGTACCGGTGCCGAGTTCCACCGCTGTGTCGACATGATCAGCGACCGCCTGGGCGCGCAGCCGATCGTCATGCAGCTGCCGATCGGTGCCGAGGCCGACTTCAAGGGCGTCGTGGACCTGGTCCGCATGAAGGCGCTCGTGTGGTCCGCCGAGGCCACCAAGGGCGAGATGTACGACGTCGTCGACATCCCGGACACCCACACCGAGGCTGCCGAGGAGTACCGCGGCAAGCTGGTCGAGGCCGTGGCCGAGAACGACGAAGAGATCATGGAGCTGTACCTGGAGGGCACGGAGCCCACCGAGGAGCAGCTGTACGCCGCGGTCCGTCGTATCACCATCGCGTCCGGCAAGGGCACCGGCACCACGGTCACCCCGGTGTTCTGTGGCACCGCGTTCAAGAACAAGGGCGTCCAGCCCCTGCTCGACGCGGTCGTGCGCTACCTGCCGTCCCCGGTCGACATCGAGGCCATCGAGGGCCACGACGTCAAGGACCCGGAGACGGTCATCAAGCGCAAGCCGTCCGACGACGAGCCGCTGTCGGCGCTGGCGTTCAAGATCATGAGCGACCCGCACCTCGGCAAGCTCACCTTCGTCCGGGTTTACTCGGGCCGCCTGGAGTCCGGCTCTTCGGTGCTGAACTCCGTCAAGGGCAAGAAGGAGCGCATCGGCAAGATCTACCGCATGCACGCCAACAAGCGTGAGGAGATCGAGTCGGTGGGCGCCGGCGACATCGTCGCCGTCATGGGCCTGAAGCAGACCACCACCGGTGAGACGCTGTCCGACGACAAGAACCCGGTCATCCTGGAGTCCATGGACTTCCCGGCGCCGGTCATCCAGGTCGCCATCGAGCCCAAGTCGAAGGGCGACCAGGAGAAGCTCGGCGTCGCGATCCAGCGTCTGGCCGAGGAGGACCCGTCCTTCCAGGTCCACTCGGACGAGGAGACCGGCCAGACCATCATCGGTGGCATGGGCGAGCTGCACCTCGAGGTGCTGGTCGACCGTATGCGCCGTGAGTTCAAGGTCGAGGCCAACGTCGGCAAGCCGCAGGTGGCCTACCGCGAGACGATCCGCAAGGCCGTCGAGCGCGTCGACTACACCCACAAGAAGCAGACCGGTGGTACCGGTCAGTTCGCCAAGGTGCAGATCGCGATCGAGCCCATCGAGGGCGGCGACGCCTCGTACGAGTTCGTGAACAAGGTGACCGGTGGTCGTATCCCGAAGGAGTACATCCCTTCGGTCGACGCCGGTGCGCAGGAGGCCATGCAGTTCGGCATCCTCGCCGGTTACGAGATGACCGGCGTGCGCGTCATCCTGATCGACGGTGGCTACCACGAGGTCGACTCCTCCGAGCTCGCCTTCAAGATCGCCGGTTCGCAGGCCTTCAAGGAGGCCGCGCGCAAGGCCAGCCCCGTGCTTCTTGAGCCGATGATGGCCGTCGAGGTCACCACGCCCGAGGACTACATGGGCGAGGTCATCGGCGACATCAACTCCCGCCGTGGCCAGATCCAGGCCATGGAGGAGCGGGCTGGTGCCCGCGTCGTGAAGGGCCTCGTGCCCCTGTCGGAGATGTTCGGCTACGTCGGCGACCTCCGCAGCAAGACGTCGGGTCGCGCAAGCTACTCGATGCAGTTCGACTCCTACGCCGAGGTTCCGCGGAACGTCGCCGAGGAGATCATCGCGAAGGCCAAGGGCGAGTAACGCACCGCGTTCACACGCTTTAGGCTTGACTCCGGAGCCTCAAGGGGCATTCAGCCGCAATCCTGGATGAATGCCCCGGGTTCCGGGCTTCCCAGCAAAGATCACCTGGCGCCGATGAAGTAAGGCGTACAGAACCACTCCACAGGAGGACCCCAGTGGCGAAGGCGAAGTTCGAGCGGACTAAGCCGCACGTCAACATCGGCACCATCGGTCACATCGACCACGGTAAGACGACCCTCACGGCCGCCATTACCAAGGTGCTGCACGACGCGTACCCGGACCTGAACGAGGCCACCCCGTTCGACAACATCGACAAGGCGCCCGAGGAGCGTCAGCGCGGTATCACCATCTCCATCGCGCACGTCGAGTACCAGACCGAGGCGCGTCACTACGCCCACGTCGACTGCCCCGGTCACGCGGACTACATCAAGAACATGATCACCGGTGCCGCCCAGATGGACGGCGCGATCCTGGTGGTCGCCGCGACCGACGGCCCGATGCCGCAGACCAAGGAGCACGTGCTCCTGGCCCGCCAGGTCGGCGTTCCGTACATCGTCGTCGCCCTGAACAAGGCCGACATGGTGGACGACGAGGAGATCATGGAGCTCGTCGAGCTCGAGGTCCGTGAGCTCCTCTCCGAGTACGAGTTCCCGGGCGACGACCTGCCGGTCGTCCGCGTCTCCGCGCTGAAGGCGCTGGAGGGCGAGAAGGAGTGGGTGGACTCCGTCCTCAACCTGATGAACGCCGTCGACGAGTCGATCCCGCAGCCGGAGCGCGACGTCGACAAGCCGTTCCTCATGCCGATCGAGGACGTCTTCACGATCACCGGTCGCGGTACGGTCGTCACCGGCCGTATCGAGCGTGGTGTCCTGAAGGTCAACGAGACCGTCGACATCATCGGCATCAAGACCGAGAAGACCACCACCACGGTCACCGGTATCGAGATGTTCCGCAAGCTGCTCGACGAGGGCCAGGCCGGTGAGAACGTCGGTCTGCTCCTCCGCGGCATCAAGCGCGAGGACGTCGAGCGCGGCCAGGTCATCATCAAGCCGGGTTCGGTCACCCCGCACACCGAGTTCGAGGCCCAGGCCTACATCCTGTCCAAGGACGAGGGTGGCCGCCACACGCCGTTCTTCAACAACTACCGTCCGCAGTTCTACTTCCGTACGACGGACGTGACGGGCGTTGTGACCCTCCCCGAGGGCACCGAGATGGTCATGCCGGGCGACAACACCGAGATGTCCGTCCAGCTGATCCAGCCGGTCGCCATGGAAGAGGGCCTGAAGTTCGCCATCCGTGAGGGTGGCCGCACCGTGGGCGCCGGCCAGGTCACCAAGATCGTCAAGTAAGTTCCGCTTGCTTGAAGGTCACTGATTGACCTGAGAGGAGGCCCGTACGACTCCGGTCGTACGGGCCTCTTCGCTTTGCGGCGCCGGTGTCGGTGCGGGGGTCGAAGACCGCGTAGACCGGGATGCCGATCAGGGGGTAGTCGCGCAGTTTGCCCGCCCAGTCGTTCTCCGGGCTGGAGCGGGAGACGACCTCGATGGCGGCGGCGACCGTATGCGGGTCGATGGAGCCTTCGACGTTGAGATCGGTCCAGGCGATGACCATGACGTCGGGGTGCCGCATGATGCCCTCGGGCTCGTCCTCCACATCGGGTGTGCCGTTGTGGGCCAGCAGCTCGTCCGGCATCACCCTCTCCAGACGCCGGCGGGGGTCCGTGCGGCGCAGGCTGGCGAGGACGTCGGTGGCCGCCTGGAGCAGGGCGGGGGAGGGGCACGCGGGCTTCGGCACGGCGGGGAGGGCTGCGCGGCGTGCGGGCTTCTGCTGCGGGGCGGTGGCCGCGCGGCGAGCCGGGGCCTGGGTCGGTGGTGCTGCGGACGAGTCGCGGTGTCGGCCCGGCTGGTTGCAGGAGACGGCGCGGGTGACGATACGGCCGCCGGGGACGCGGACCTTTCGCGGCGCGGGTAACCGGGGGCCCCAGCTCGCGCAGGGCGGCGGCGATGCGGGTCGCCGCCGGTTCGGGTGCTTGTTGGCGGCAACGCGGGACTGGGCGTACGGGGGCACGCCAGGGGTGAGTTTGCGTCGCCGGCGGGAGGGGTGGGGTTTGGTGGGGTTCTTTCATCCTCGATTTCTTCCTTGGGAAGGGCCGCCCATGGCACCGGAGCACGGCCCACCGGCTACCGGTGCGGGGAAGGTGACCTCGGCCCAGACGGTCTTGCGCGGATGCCGTCCATGGGTGACGCCCCAGCGGTCGGCGAGGGCTTCGACGAGGACCAGTCCGCGGCCCGATTCGCCGTCCGAGACCGGGGGTTGGAGCCGGGGCAGGCGGTCACTGCGCGTGTCGGTGATCTCGATGCGGAGTGTGTCGCCGACGACGTAGAGCAGCAACTGGAAGTCACGGCCGGGGACACGGCCGTGGGTGGCGGCGTTGGCAGCCAGCTCGGCGACGATCTGCGTCGCCTTCTCCAACGGAAGCCCCCAGCTGCGGAGTTGCTGTTCGGTGAGCAGGCGGGCGAGACGGGCGCCGCGTGGTGTGGGAGACAGGCGGACGCTGAAGTTGGGGATGTTGCTGCTGAGTTGGTTTTCAGGGGCAGCCATCTCTTGATTCATGTCACTGAGCGTGGCGGAACCTGCTTTCTTAGGGGAGTGACAACGCTTCTACGTACGGTGACTGTCCCCGCTTTGTCTCGGCTGTCCCGGCTGTCTCGGGCGTTGTACGGGTACGAGTGCGCGTCGGAGGAGGAGCCATGGGCGAGGGTGTGGACGAGGCCGGTTGGGACGTCGAGCCGGGGGACGAGATCGAGCCCGTGGTGCAGGCGGTGGGGCGGCTGCTCAAGGTCTGCCGGGAGGCGGCCGGGGTGACGGTGTCCGAGCTGGCCGACGCCATGGGGTACGGCGAGGACATGATCCGGAAGATGGAGCGGGGCGCCCGCATTCCCCGGCCGGAGTTCCTGGACAGGGCGGACCAGCTGCTGAAGGCGCAGGGGCATCTGCGGGCCTTCATGAAGGACATGGAGAAGGCCCGGTACCCGAAGAAGGTCCGGGAGCTGGCGGACATGGAGGGGCGGGCCGTGGAGATGCTGCTGTACAGCAACCACAACATCCATGGCCTGTTGCAGACGCCCGAGTACGCGCGAGCGATGTACGAGATGAGGCAGCCCGCACTCGCCGAAGACGTCGTGGAGCGGGAAACTGCCGCGCGCATGGCTCGAAAGGCCGTCTTCGAGCGGCGGGATCCCGCGCCGACGCTCAGTTTCGTCCAGGAACAGGTGACGCTCGAACGTCCCTACGGTGGGAAGATGGTGCTGCGCCGACAACTCGAACACCTCTTGGAGGTGGGGCAGTTGAGGAACGTCACACTCCAGGTCATGCCGACCGACCGGCAAGAGAACGCTGGGGCGGCGTCGGGCCTGGTGGAGGTGCTGAAGTTCTCTGACGGCACGGCGATCGGACGTTCCGACGGCGCGTTCAACGGCCGCCCGATCTCAAGCCCCAAGGACCTCCGGATCCTTGAACTGCGCTATGGCATGATCCGGGCGCAGGCTCTCACGCCGAGGGAGTCGCAGGCCTTTATCGAGCGAGCGCTGGGGAGACTATGAGCACCGCGGACCTCCACTGGTTCAAGAGCAGCTACAGCAGCAGCGCCGAACCCGGCGACTGCGTCGAAGTCGCGCTCCACTGGTTCAAGAGCAGCTACAGCAGCAGCAGCGAGCCCGGCGACTGCCTCGAAGTCGCCCCCACCCCCACCACCATCCACATCCGCGACTCCAAGAACGCCGAAGGCCCGCAGCTCGCCGTCACGCCTACCGCCTGGGCCGGCTTCCTGCCGTACGCGGCCGAGGCCGCCCGTCCATGAGTCTGCCCTGGGGAACCCCGTACGGCGGCCCGCCGATCCCGCCGCCGGCCATCCCGGCCAGGGACTTGCGGCCCCGGCGCATCTGGTACCTGGTAGCTGCACTGCTGGGTCTCGTGCTGGCTGGTGTCGGTACCGCCTTCATCGTGGTGACGGTGAAGAACACGGTGGGATCGATCGACACCGCCCACAGCTTCTCCAGCGGCGACGCGCGGACGTTCAGCTTCGTCCAGGGAGAGACCAAGGCGATCTACGTCTCCCAGTCCGGGCAGGGGCACGTCGACTGCCGGATCCCGGAGATGCGGTCAGGGTCGATGACGCAGCCGGGCAGCACCTTCCGCATCACCGTCGGCTCCCGCACCTGGGACCGCGTCTTCGAGGTGAAGCCGGGCAGCAGCGGCGACTACACGCTCACCTGCACGTCGGAACTGCCGGCCGAGTTCGCGCTGGGGGACAGGCCCCGGGTGGGTGCCACGATCGGCAGCATCGCCGCGGCGATCGGCTGCTTCATCGCCGCGTTCGCCACAGCCGTGACCATCATCGTCGTCACCGCCGTCCGCCGCAGCCGCCACCGCCGACGGCTCGCCGCCGCGTGGGCCCCTTCGCCGCAGTGGGGCCCACAGCCGCCTGGCCGGGTGTATTGAGCGCCGGGATCGCGCAACGGTGAGGTACCGATGACGCACTCCGCTGGCCCTCCCACGCGCGGGCGCCGTCGCCCGGACCTGCGGCACTGGCTGAGGCCCCGGGGCGGTTCGCGTTTTCTCGTCCTCGGCATGTGCATGGCCGTCGGCGGGCTCGCCGGCGGGGTGCGCTCCGCGTGGGACGGGAAGGGGATCTGGACGATCCTCGGCACCTTCGGCTTGGGGATCTTCGGCGTGCTCGCTGTCGTGGGTTACTTCGTCAACTGGGAGGACCGCTGAGAGCGGCCCAGCGGACCTCCGCCTAGGACCGGGCTTTTGCCTGGTCGGCCAGCCGGGACAGAACCTTGGCGTACACCGTGGTCGCCGCCGCCAGGACGGTGGGCAGGAGGGCGAGCGCGAGGAAGCCCAGCAGCGTCGGCCACTGGCGCAGGTGGTCCTCGCCGCAGACGTCGTTCATCGACGAGGGGTCGAGCAGCGGGCCCCGGCACGCGCTGCGGGTCTCGCCGGACGCCGAGTTCTCGGGACCGTAGTCCGCGAGCAGCAGGTAGGCGAACCATCCCCACATCACCAATGCCAACAGCGTCCACGCCATCGACCAGTTCTCGATGCGGTCGCCGTCCCGGCGGAGATCCCCGGAGCGTCCCTCGGTGGATCCGGCTGTTTCCGTCGTTTCCTCGGCTGTCATGTCTCCCCCAATTCTGATCTGCGGCCAGTCCAGCACACCTCACGCCGCGGGTCGACCCACGTCAGAAGACGGGCAGCGCTGTGAGGGAGTCGCCATCGCCGGCGCCGTTCTCTCCCTCATCGGAACAGGTTGTTCACACACCATGAACCACAGCGAAGCCTCCCCGTCAGGGCACGAGACCAGCGGATCACGGGCCACCACCCTGGATCCGGACAAGGCCAAGGACAAGGCGAAGGCCGTGTCCAGCCAGATGTACGAGCTGATCGGTATTCGGGCTGGCAAGGTCACCGAACCGGGACCCAGTGTCGCGCCCTGCGACGAGGACCCCGGGCATATCTACAAGACCGTTCACCCCTGGTCCGTCTACGACGTCTCCGAGGATGAGCTCAAGGCCAGCTTCCAACGCCTCAAGGAAGGCCTCCTCGGCAAGGGGTGGAAGATCGTTCAGTACGGCCCCAACAAGAGCAAGGACAAGACGCTTGAGCTGACGGCCGACTCTCGGTCCGAGCCCTTCTCCGTGAACGCGGAACTCTGGGTGTCCAGCCCGACGGCCGGCCACGAGGAGGAGCCGAAAATCCTGATCAACGTCGTATCCGGCTGCTGGCGGGCGCCCAAGGGTACGGACCTCGACACCCAGTACTGACGTGCACACCCCCGGTTTGACCTACGTCACCCTCGGGGTAATCTCTTCGCCTCGATTGGCCAGCTCCCCGCCCCATATGGCAGACTGTCCGAGTTGCTCGGTCGAGTGTTGATGCTGCGCGCCTCCCGCCGGGAGGACTGGAAGCGAGTCCCACAGTACTCGTCGCCCTAACTGCCTGAATGGCAGCACTGGGGCGGACGTACGGGAATCTTCCGGGAAGTGTGGGCGCGGCACCGGCCAGGCGCCCGGTGGGCCTGAGGTCCCCGGTCCGCGGTTCCGGAAGGGCCGTCGCATTCCCCGCAGGGATGTTCGAACAAGGGGCATCTGTGTCAGCGGGAGAGCGACACGCCCGACCGCGTGGGTCGGAGAAACGAAGGCAGCAGAAGGAATCCGCCGGGTTCCAGAGCGTGAGAAGAGACAGGACTACTGAGTAGCCATGGCGGGACAGAAGATCCGCATCCGGCTCAAGGCCTACGACCACGAGGTCATCGACTCTTCGGCGAAGAAGATCGTCGAGACGGTGACCCGCACTGGTGCGTCGGTCGCGGGCCCGGTGCCGCTGCCCACTGAGAAGAACGTGTACTGCGTCATCAAGTCGCCGCACAAGTACAAGGACTCGCGCGAGCACTTCGAGATGCGCACGCACAAGCGCCTGATCGACATTCTCGACCCGACCCCCAAGACCGTTGACTCTCTGATGCGACTCGACCTCCCGGCCGGTGTCGACATCGAGATCAAGCTCTGAGGCTGGTGGGCTGAGAATGGCTAAGCAGATCAAGGGCATCCTGGGCGAGAAGCTCGGCATGACGCAGGTGTGGGACGAGAACAACCGTGTTGTTCCGGTCACCGTCGTCAAGGCCGGCCCCAACGTCGTCACCCAGGTCCGTACGAACGACGTCGACGGCTACGAGTCGGTCCAGATCGCCTTCGGCGAGATCGACCCGCGCAAGGTGAACAAGCCCCTCAAGGGCCACTTCGCCAAGGCCGACGTCACCCCGCGCCGTCACCTTGTCGAGATCCGTACGGCTGATGCCGCCGAGTACACGCTCGGTCAGGAAATCACCGCCGAGGTCTTCGAGGCCGGCGTGAAGGTCGACGTCACCGGCAAGAGCAAGGGCAAGGGCTTCGCCGGTGTCATGAAGCGTCACAACTTCAAGGGCCTCGGCGCCGGACACGGCACCCAGCGCAAGCACCGCTCCCCCGGTTCCATCGGTGGCTGCGCCACCCCGGGCCGCGTGTTCAAGGGCCTCCGCATGGCGGGTCGCATGGGCAACGAGCGGGTCACCACCCAGAACCTGACCGTCCACGCCGTTGACGCGGAGAAGGGTCTGCTGCTCATCAAGGGCGCGGTTCCCGGTCCGAACGGCGGCCTCGTCCTGGTCCGCACCGCGGCCAAGGGGGCCTGAGGTAACCGATGAGCACTGTTGACATCCTTTCGCCGGCGGGCGACAAGGCCGGTACCGTCGAGCTCCCCGCGGAGATCTTCGACGTAGAGAAGATCAGCGTTCCGCTGCTTCACCAGGTCGTCGTCGCGCAGCTGGCCGCGGCCCGTCAGGGCACGCACAAGACCAAGACCCGTGGCGAGGTTCGCGGTGGCGGCAAGAAGCCGTACCGCCAGAAGGGCACCGGCCGCGCCCGTCAGGGCTCGACCCGTGCGCCGCAGTTCGCCGGCGGTGGCGTCGTCCACGGCCCGCAGCCGCGTGACTACTCGCAGCGGACCCCGAAGAAGATGAAGGCCGCGGCCCTGCGCCACGCCCTCACCGACCGGGCCCGCCACAACCGCATCCACGTCGTCTCCGGCGTGGTCGAGGGCGCGAACCCCAGCACGAAGGCCGCCAAGTCGCTGTTCGGCAAGATCTCGGAGCGCAAGAACCTGCTCCTGGTCGTCGAGCGCGCCGACGAGGCCGCGTGGCTGTCCGCCCGCAACCTGCCCCAGGTCCACATCCTGGAGCCGGGCCAGCTGAACACGTACGACGTTCTCGTCTCGGACGACGTGGTCTTCACCCAGGCCGCTTTCGAGTCCTTCGTCGCCGGCCCGAAGGCCAACGACACCGAAGGGAGCGAGGTCTGATGGCCATCCGTCACCCCGCTATCGCCTCGAAGGCCGCCAAGGCCGCCAAGGCCGCGCGCGTCGCCAAGGCGCGCCGTCACGCCGCCGAGGGCAAGAACACCGTCGAGACCCCGCTGAGCAAGTCCTTCACGGACCCCCGTGACGTGCTGCTCAAGCCGGTTGTCTCCGAGAAGAGCTACGCGCTCCTCGACGAGAACAAGTACACGTTCGTCGTCGCCCCGGGCGCCAACAAGACCCAGATCAAGCAGGCCGTCCAGGCGGTCTTCGAGGTCAAGGTCACCGGGGTCAACACGATCAACCGCCAGGGCAAGCGCAAGCGCACGAAGACCGGCTTCGGTCAGCGTGCCGCCACCAAGCGCGCGATCGTGACCCTCGCCGAGGGCGACCGTATCGACATCTTCGGCGGTCCGACCGCCTAAGGGCGGTCCGGATCGTCCGATATCGGACGAGGACTGAGAAATGGGAATCCGCAAGTACAAGCCGACTACGCCGGGCCGTCGTGGCGCCAGCGTCGCCGACTTCGTCGAGGTCACGCGGTCCACGCCGGAGAAGTCGCTGGTCCGCCCCCTGCACAGCAAGGGCGGCCGTAACAACGCCGGTCGTGTGACCGTTCGCCACCAGGGTGGCGGACACAAGCGCGCCTACCGAGTGATCGACTTCCGTCGTCACGACAAGGACGGCGTGCCGGCGAAGGTCGCGCACATCGAGTACGACCCCAACCGCACCGCGCGCATCGCGCTGCTGCACTACGCCGACGGCGAGAAGCGCTACATCCTCGCCCCGCGCAACCTGCAGCAGGGTGACCGCGTCGAGAACGGTCCCGGGGCCGACATCAAGCCGGGCAACAACCTGGCCCTCCGCAACATCCCGGTCGGTACCACGATCCACGCGATCGAGCTCCGTCCCGGTGGCGGTGCCAAGTTCGCCCGCTCCGCCGGTGCCTCCGTGCAGCTGCTCGCGAAGGAGGGCTCCTACGCCCACCTGCGCATGCCGTCCGGCGAGGTCCGCCTCGTCGACGTCCGCTGCCGCGCCACCATCGGTGAGGTCGGCAACGCCGAGCAGAGCAACATCAACTGGGGTAAGGCCGGCCGTAAGCGGTGGCTGGGCGTTCGCCCGACCGTCCGTGGTGTCGTGATGAACCCGGTTGACCACCCGCACGGTGGTGGTGAGGGCCGGACGTCCGGTGGTCGCCACCCTGTGTCCCCGTGGGGCAAGAAGGAAGGCCGTACTCGTTCGCCCAAGAAGGCGTCGAACAAGTACATCGTCCGCCGCCGCAAGACGAACAAGAAGCGCTAAGGACGGGTTGAGATGCCTCGTAGCTTGAAGAAGGGACCCTTCGTCGACGACCACCTGATCAAGAAGGTGGACGTCCAGAACGAAGCCGGTACCAAGAACGTCATCAAGACCTGGTCCCGTCGCTCGATGATCGTCCCGGCCATGCTCGGCCACACGATCGCGGTGCACAACGGCAAGACCCACATCCCGGTGTTCGTCACCGAGTCGATGGTCGGCCACAAGCTCGGCGAGTTCTCGCCGACGCGCACCTTCCGGGGTCACGTCAAGGAAGACCGGAAGTCGAAGCGCCGCTAGCAGCGGATCGCATTCAGACACGTAAGTAACTGAAGGGACAACCATGGAAGCCAGGGCCCAGGCGCGGTACATCCGCGTCACGCCCATGAAGGCCCGCCGCGTGGTGGACCTCATCCGTGGCATGGACGCCACGGAGGCCCAGGCCGTCCTGCGATTCGCTCCGCAGGCCGCCTCCGTGCCGGTCGGCAAGGTGCTCGACAGCGCCATTGCCAACGCCGCGCACAACTACGACCACACCGACGCCGACAGCCTCTACATCTCCGAGGCCTACGTCGACGAGGGCCCGACCCTGAAGCGGTTCCGTCCGCGTGCCCAGGGCCGCGCCTACCGGATCCGCAAGCGGACCAGCCACATCACCGTGGTCGTCAGCAGCAAGGAAGGAACCCGGTAATGGGCCAGAAGGTTAACCCGCATGGGTTCCGCCTCGGTGTCACGACCGACTTCAAGTCGCGTTGGTACGCCGACAAGCTGTACAAGGACTACGTCAAGGAAGACGTCGCCATCCGTCGGATGATGACGTCCGGCATGGAGCGCGCCGGTATCTCGAAGGTTGAGATCGAGCGCACCCGTGACCGCGTCCGCGTGGACATCCACACGGCTCGCCCGGGCATCGTCATCGGCCGCCGCGGCGCCGAGGCCGACCGCATCCGCGGTGACCTGGAGAAGCTGACCGGCAAGCAGGTCCAGCTGAACATCCTCGAGGTCAAGAACCCGGAGACGGACGCTCAGCTGGTGGCCCAGGCCGTCGCCGAGCAGCTGTCCTCCCGCGTCTCCTTCCGCCGTGCCATGCGCAAGAGCATGCAGTCGGCGATGAAGGCGGGCGCCAAGGGCATCAAGATCCAGTGCGGTGGCCGCCTCGGCGGCGCCGAGATGTCCCGCTCGGAGTTCTACCGCGAGGGCCGCGTGCCCCTGCACACGCTCCGCGCGAACGTGGACTACGGCTTCTTCGAGGCCAAGACGACCTTCGGCCGCATCGGTGTGAAGGTCTGGATCTACAAGGGCGACGTCAAGAACATCGCCGAGGTCCGCGCCGAGAACGCTGCCGCCCGTGCGGGTAACCGCCCGGCCCGCGGTGGCGCCGACCGCCCGGCCCGTGGTGGCCGCGGTGGCGAGCGGCGCGGTCGCAAGCCGCAGCAGGCTGCCGGCGCCGAGGCCCCCAAGGCCGAGGCTCCCGCCGCCGCTCCGGCTGAGAGCACCGGAACGGAGGCCTGACCGTCATGCTGATCCCCCGTAGGGTCAAGCACCGCAAGCAGCACCACCCGAAGCGCAACGGAATGTCCAAGGGTGGAACGCAGGTTGCGTTCGGCGAGTACGGCATCCAGGCGCTGACCCCGGCCTACGTGACGAACCGCCAGATCGAGGCGGCTCGTATCGCGATGACCCGCCACATCAAGCGTGGCGGCAAGGTCTGGATCAACATCTACCCGGACCGTCCCCTCACCAAGAAGCCGGCCGAGACCCGCATGGGTTCCGGTAAGGGTTCTCCGGAGTGGTGGATCGCCAACGTCAAGCCCGGACGTGTGATGTTCGAGCTGTCGTACCCCAACGAGAAGATCGCCCGTGAGGCGCTGACCCGTGCGGCCCACAAGCTGCCGATGAAGTGCCGGATCGTCAAGCGCGAGGCAGGTGAAGCGTGATGTCGGCCGGTACCAAGGCGTCCGAGCTGCGCGAGCTGGGCAACGAGGAGCTTCTGGCTAAGCTCCGCGAGGCCAAGGAAGAGCTGTTCAACCTCCGCTTCCAGGCGGCGACGGGTCAGCTCGAGAACCACGGTCGGCTGAAGGCCGTCCGTAAGGACATCGCGCGGATCTACACCCTGATGCGTGAGCGCGAGCTGGGCATCGAGACGGTGGAGAGCGCCTGATGAGCGAGAGCAACGTGACTGAGAACACCGAGGCACGCGGATTCCGCAAGACCCGTGAGGGTCTGGTCGTCAGCGACAAGATGGACAAGACCGTCGTCGTCGCCGTCGAGGACCGTGTGAAGCACGCGCTGTACGGCAAGGTCATCCGCCGTACGAACAAGCTCAAGGCCCACGACGAGCAGAACGCCGCGGGTGTCGGCGACCGCGTCCTCCTCATGGAGACCCGGCCGCTGTCCGCGACGAAGCGCTGGCGCGTCGTCGAGATCCTCGAGAAGGCCAAGTAATTCTCCTGCGGGGCATCCCTCGCAGGACAGTTCCGCCAGGCTCGGCAGGGGCTCCCCTCGTAAAGAGGCGGCCCCTGCCGGGAACCGGCAGACAAACAGGAGATAGACGTGATCCAGCAGGAGTCGCGACTGCGTGTCGCCGACAACACTGGTGCGAAGGAGATCCTTTGCATCCGTGTGCTCGGTGGCTCCGGTCGCCGCTACGCGGGCATCGGTGACGTCATCGTCGCCACCGTCAAGGACGCGATCCCCGGTGGCAACGTGAAGAAGGGTGACGTCGTCAAGGCGGTCATCGTTCGCACCGTCAAGGAGCGCCGTCGTCCGGACGGCTCGTACATCCGCTTCGACGAGAACGCCGCCGTCATTCTGAAGAACGACGGCGACCCTCGCGGCACCCGCATCTTCGGCCCGGTCGGCCGTGAGCTGCGCGAGAAGAAGTTCATGAAGATCATCTCGCTGGCTCCGGAGGTGCTGTAAGCATGAAGATCAAGAAGGGCGACCTGGTCCAGGTCATCACCGGTAAGGACAAGGGCAAGCAGGGCAAGGTCATCGCGGCCTACCCCCGCGAGGACCGTGTCCTGGTCGAGGGTGTCAACCGGGTCAAGAAGCACACCAAGGCCGGTCCGACCGCTCGCGGTTCCCAGGCCGGCGGCATCGTGACCACCGAGGCCCCGATCCACGTGTCCAACGTTCAGCTGGTCGTGGAGAAGGACGGCAACAAGGTCGTCACGCGTGTCGGTTACCGCTTCGACGAAGAGGGCAACAAGATCCGCGTTGCCAAGCGGACGGGTGAGGACATCTGATGGCTACCACCACCACTCCGCGTCTGAAGACGAAGTACCGCGAGGAGATCGCGGGCAAGCTGCGTGACGAGTTCAAGTACGAGAACGTCATGCAGGTTCCCGGCCTCGTCAAGATCGTGGTCAACATGGGTGTGGGCGACGCCGCCCGCGACTCCAAGCTGATCGAGGGCGCCATCCGCGACCTCACCACGATCACCGGTCAGAAGCCGGCCGTCACCAAGGCCCGCAAGTCCATCGCGCAGTTCAAGCTGCGTGAGGGCCAGCCGATCGGTGCCCACGTCACGCTCCGTGGCGACCGCATGTGGGAGTTCCTGGACCGCACCCTGTCGCTCGCGCTCCCGCGCATCCGCGACTTCCGCGGCCTGTCCCCCAAGCAGTTCGACGGCCGTGGCAACTACACCTTCGGTCTCACGGAGCAGGTCATGTTCCACGAGATCGACCAGGACAAGATCGACCGTACCCGGGGCATGGACATCACCGTGGTCACCACGGCGACCAACGACGCTGAGGGCCGCGCGCTCCTTCGTCACCTCGGCTTCCCGTTCAAGGAGGCGTGAGCGAGATGGCGAAGAAGGCTCTGATTGCCAAGGCTGCTCGCAAGCCCAAGTTCGGTGTGCGTGGCTACACGCGCTGCCAGCGCTGCGGCCGTCCGCACTCCGTGTACCGCAAGTTCGGCCTGTGCCGCGTGTGCCTTCGTGAGATGGCTCACCGTGGCGAGCTGCCGGGCGTGACCAAGAGCTCCTGGTAATCCCCTTATTAGGGATTCCTGGACCTCTCGGTAAGCAACCGGGACGGCAGGGGACCCCGCCCTCATGGCTTAGGCTAGGAGGGTTGGGCCTCTGCCGCCCTGAACGACTTACTACGCCGTAGGTCCCCGCACCGCACCCGTCCCGTCTCAAGAAGTACGGGGAGAGGGATGGCGCATATAGGAAACCCCGGCGAGAAAGGCCACAGGCCAATTCATGACCATGACTGATCCGATCGCAGACATGCTGACTCGTCTGCGGAACGCGAACTCGGCGTACCACGACACCGTGACGATGCCGGCGTCCAAGATCAAGTCGCACATCGCGGAGATCCTCCAGCAGGAGGGCTTCATCACGGGCTGGCGCGTCGAGGACGCCGAGGTCGGCAAGAACCTCACCCTCGAGCTGAAGTTCGGCCCGAACCGTGAGCGCTCCATCGCGGGCATCAAGCGGATCTCCAAGCCCGGTCTCCGGGTGTACGCGAAGTCCACCAACCTGCCGAAGGTGCTGGGCGGCCTCGGCGTGGCGATCATCTCCACGTCGCACGGGCTCCTCACCGACAAGCAGGCCGGCAAGAAGGGCGTGGGTGGGGAAGTCCTCGCCTACGTCTGGTAGCAGAAGGGAACGGAGGAAACAGCTATGTCGCGCATCGGCAAGCTCCCCATCGCGGTTCCCGCCGGCGTGGACGTCACCATCGACGGCCGTACGGTCGCGGTCAAGGGCCCCAAGGGCGAGCTGACCCACACCGTCTCGGCACCGATCGAGGTCGTCAAGGGCGAGGACGGCACCCTGCAGGTGACCCGCCCCAACGACGAGCGTCAGAACAAGGCCCTGCACGGCCTGTCCCGCACGCTGGTGGCGAACATGATCACCGGCGTGACCCAGGGTTACGTGAAGAAGCTCGAGATCAGCGGTGTCGGTTACCGCGTGACGGCCAAGGGCTCGAACCTCGAGTTCGCGCTCGGCTACAGCCACCCGATCGTCGTCGAGGCGCCCGAGGGAATCACCTTCAAGGTGGAGACCCCGACCCGCTTCCAGGTCGAGGGCATCGACAAGCAGAAGGTCGGCGAGGTTGCGGCCAACATCCGCAAGCTGCGCAAGCCCGACCCGTACAAGGCCAAGGGCGTCAAGTACGAGGGCGAAGTCATCCGCCGCAAGGTCGGAAAGGCGGGTAAGTAAGCCATGGCATACGGGCAGAAGATCCTCAAGGGCGACGCCTACAAGCGCGCCGCGATCAAGCGCCGTCACATCCGGATCCGCAAGAACATTTCCGGTACGGCGGAGCGCCCCCGTCTGGTCGTGACCCGCTCCAACCGCCACATCGTGGCGCAGGTGATCGACGACCTGAAGGGTCACACCCTGGCGTCGGCGTCCACTCTGGACGCGTCGATCCGTGGCGGCGAGGCCGACAAGTCCGCGCAGGCCAAGCAGGTCGGCGCCCTGGTCGCCGAGCGTGCCAAGGCCGCCGGTGTCGAGGCCGTCGTGTTCGACCGTGGTGGCAACCAGTACGCCGGGCGCATCGCCGCCCTGGCGGACGCCGCCCGCGAGGCCGGGCTCAAGTTCTGAGCCGCTTGTAGCTAGCGGAAAGAGAGAGGTAATCCAATGGCTGGACCCCAGCGCCGCGGAAGCGGTGCCGGTGGCGGCGAGCGGCGGGACCGGAAGGGCCGTGACGGCGGCGCTGCTGCCGCCGAGAAGACCGCGTACGTTGAGCGCGTCGTCGCGATCAACCGCGTCGCCAAGGTTGTGAAGGGTGGTCGTCGCTTCAGCTTCACCGCGCTGGTCGTGGTGGGCGACGGTGACGGCACCGTGGGTGTCGGATACGGCAAGGCCAAGGAGGTGCCGGCCGCCATCGCCAAGGGCGTTGAGGAGGCCAAGAAGCACTTCTTCAAGGTCCCCCGGATCCAGGGCACCATCCCGCACCCGATCCAGGGTGAGAAGGCTGCCGGCGTCGTGCTGCTCAAGCCCGCGTCTCCGGGTACCGGTGTGATCGCCGGTGGTCCGGTGCGTGCCGTGCTCGAGTGCGCCGGTATCCACGACGTGCTGTCGAAGTCGCTCGGCTCCGACAACGCCATCAACATCGTGCACGCGACCGTGGAGGCCCTGAAGGGCCTGCAGCGTCCCGAGGAGATCGCGGCCCGCCGTGGTCTGCCGCTCGAGGACGTCGCTCCCGCGGCTCTGCTGCGTGCGCGTGCCGGGGCGGGTGCGTAATCATGGCGCAGCTCAAGATCACGCAGGTCAAGTCCTACATCGGCAGCAAGCAGAACCACCGTGACACCCTGCGCTCCCTTGGTCTCAAGGGCATCAACACGCAGGTCGTCAAGGAGGACCGCCCCGAGTTCCGCGGCATGGTGCACACCGTCCGCCACCTCGTGACGGTCGAGGAGGTCGACTGATCATGGCGGAGAACAACCCGCTCAAGATCCACAACCTCCGTCCCGCCCCGGGCGCCAAGACCGCCAAGACCCGTGTCGGTCGTGGTGAGGCGTCGAAGGGTAAGACGGCCGGTCGTGGTACCAAGGGCACCAAGGCCCGCTACCAGGTTCCGGAGCGCTTCGAGGGTGGCCAGATGCCGCTGCACATGCGCCTCCCGAAGCTGAAGGGCTTCAAGAACCCGTTCAAGACCGAGTTCCAGGTCGTGAACCTCGACAAGCTGGCCGCGCTGTACCCCGAGGGTGGCGAGGTCACCGTCGAGGGCCTGGTGGCCAAGGGTGCCGTTCGCAAGAACAGCCTCGTCAAGGTCCTCGGCCAGGGCGAGATCTCCGTGGCGCTGCAGGTGACGGTCGACGCCGTCTCCGGCTCCGCCAAGGAGAAGATCACCGCTGCCGGCGGTACGGTCACCGAGCTGGTCTGAGTCCCTCAGGTCCACTCGATGACGTGAACGATCCCGACCGGGGATACCCCACAAAAGGGGTATCCCCGGTTGGTCGTTCCTAGGGCGGGGCTCTCGCCGGTAAGGTGGCCAGCACTGCCTACTTTCACCGGGTGCCTCCCATGGGGCACCCTGAGCGGCAGTTGACCGTTAGTTATTCGTCTGTATCCGTCGAACCTCAAGACCGTCACCCTTGACGCAGTTGCGCGGGGGTCGCAGGAGGCACCGTGCTCACCGCGTTCGCCCGGGCGTTCAGGACGCCCGACCTGCGCAAGAAGCTGCTCTTCACGCTGGCCATCATCGTGGTCTACCGGGTCGGTACCCACATCCCGATCCCCGGCGTCAACTATCAGGCCGTCCAGCGGTGTGTGACCGAGGCACAGGGCAACCAGGGCCTGTTCGGCCTTGTGAACATGTTCAGCGGCGGTGCGCTGCTGCAGATCACGGTCTTCGCGCTCGGCATCATGCCGTACATCACGGCCAGCATCATCCTTCAGCTGCTGACCGTGGTCATCCCGCGCCTGGAAGCCCTCAAGAAGGAGGGCCAGGCCGGCACGGCGAAGATCACGCAGTACACCCGCTATCTCACCGTGGCGCTCGCCATCCTGCAGGGCACCGGCCTGGTCGCCACCGCCCGCAGCGGCGCCCTCTTCAGCGGCTGCTCGGTCGCGTCGAACATCGTTCCCGACCAGGCGATCTTCACGACGATCACCATGGTCATCTGCATGACCGCCGGTACGGCCGTCGTGATGTGGCTCGGTGAGCTGATCACCGACCGCGGCATCGGCAACGGCATGTCGATCCTGATGTTCATCTCGATCGCCGCGACCTTCCCGTCCGCGCTGTGGGCCATCAAGAAGCAGGGCACGCTGGCCGGCGGCTGGATCGAGTTCGGCACCGTGATCCTGGTCGGCCTGGTCATGGTCGGTCTGGTCGTCTTCGTCGAGCAGGCCCAGCGCCGCATCCCGGTGCAGTACGCCAAGCGCATGATCGGCCGTCGTTCCTACGGCGGTACGTCCACGTACATCCCGCTCAAGGTGAACCAGGCGGGTGTGATTCCCGTCATCTTCGCCTCCTCGCTGCTCTACATCCCGGCGCTCGTGGCGCAGTTCGCGGGGGGCAATTCGCACTGGAAGCAGTGGATCCAGCAGAACCTCACCAAGGGCGACCACCCGATTTACATCACGATGTACTTCTTGCTCATCGTGTTCTTCGCGTTCTTCTACGTGGCGATCTCCTTCAACCCCGAGGAAGTCGCCGACAACATGAAGAAGTATGGTGGCTTCATCCCGGGCATCCGGGCTGGCCGACCGACCGCTGAGTACCTCAGCTATGTGCTCAACCGGATCACCTGGCCGGGTTCGCTGTATCTGGGTCTGATCGCTCTCGTACCGACAATGGCGTTGGTCGGCTTCGGGGCAAGCCAGAACTTCCCCTTCGGCGGGACCAGCATCCTGATCATCGTGGGTGTCGGCCTCGAGACGGTGAAGCAGATCGAGAGCCAGCTCCAGCAGCGCAATTACGAAGGGTTCCTCCGCTGATGCGTATCGTCCTCGTCGGGCCGCCGGGTGCCGGTAAGGGAACGCAAGCCGTCCGTCTCGCAGAGAAGCTGGCGATCCCGCACATCTCCACGGGTGACCTCTTCCGGGCCAACATCAGCCAGCAGACGGAGCTGGGCAAGCTCGCGAAGTCCTACATGGACGCCGGCAACCTCGTCCCGGACGAGGTCACCATCGCCATGGCCAAGGACCGTATGGAGCAGCCGGACGCCGAGGGCGGCTTCCTGCTGGACGGCTTCCCCCGGAACGTCTCCCAGGCCCAGGCGCTGGACGAGCTGCTGCGCACCGAGGGCATCACGCTGGACGCGGTCCTGGACCTGGAGGTCCCGGAGGACGAGGTCGTCAAGCGCATCGCCGGCCGCCGCATCTGCCGCAACGACTCCTCGCACGTCTTCCACGTGACGTACAGCCAGCCGAAGAAGGAAGGCGTCTGCGACGTCTGCGGCGGCGAGCTGTACCAGCGCGACGACGACTCCGAGGACACCGTCCGCAAGCGGCTGGAGGTCTACCACACGCAGACCGAGCCGATCATCGACTACTACAAGGCGCAGGGCCTGGTCGTGACGATCTCCGCCCTGGGTCCGGTGGACGAGATCACGCAGCGGGCGCTGGGAGCGCTCAAGAGCAAGTAGATCGCGGTCCTTCCGGCCGCGGTGCCCTTCACCGGGCGCCGCGGCCGTACTGTTGTGTACGTAACCCAGTCGATGTGAGTGAGGGAGAGCGCAGGCCCCATGGTGCAGATCAAGACGCCCGAGCAGATCGCGAAGATGCGTGCGGCGGGCCTGGTCGTAGCCGCCATCCACGCGGCCACCCGTGAGGCCGCGGTGCCCGGCGCCTCCACCAAGGACCTGGACGAGGTCGCCCGCAAGGTCCTCGCCGAGCACGGTGCCAGGTCGAACTTCCTGGGCTACGGCGGCTTCCCCGCGACCATCTGCACCTCCGTGAACGACGTCGTCGTCCACGGCATCCCCTCCGACGACGTCGTCCTCAAGGACGGCGACATCATCTCCATCGACTGCGGCGCGATCATCGACGGCTGGCACGGCGACGCCGCCTACACGGCCTTCGTGGGCTCCGGTCACGCGCCGGAGCTGGTCGAGCTCTCCCGGGTGACCGAGGAGTCGATGTGGGCCGGCATCGCGGCCATGAAGCAGGGCAGCCGCCTGGTCGACATCTCGCGGGCCATCGAGACCTACATCCGCCGCCAGCCCAAGCCGGGCGGCGGCAAGTACGGGATCATCGAGGACTACGGCGGCCATGGCATCGGCACCGAGATGCACATGGACCCGCACCTGCTGAACTACGTCGACCGGCGCCGCGGCAAGGGGCCCAAGCTGGTGCCCGGCTTCTGCCTCGCGATCGAGCCGATGGTGTCCCTCGGCACTCCGCGTACGGAGGTCCTGTCGGACGACTGGACGGTCATCACGACGGACGGCACGTGGTCCTCGCACTGGGAGCACTCGGTCGCGCTGACGGCGGAGGGCCCGCTGGTGCTCACCGCTCCCGACGGCGGCAAGGCAAAGCTGGCGGAGTACGGCATCACGGCCGCTCCCGACCCCCTGGCATAAGGATCTCCCGCGTGGGGCAGACTTTCTCGATTCGCCTTTCCCGGTGTGCCGACGTAGACTGACTCGTCGGCTCTCGTGCACCCCCATGCCTGCGTGCTTGCGAGTGTGACGAAAGCCGGTCAAGGTAGTCGATTCGAAGGGCGAAGCGTGGCCAAGAAGCAAGGTGCCATCGAGATCGAGGGCACTGTCGTCGAGTCTCTGCCGAACGCCATGTTCAAGGTCGAGCTCCAGAACGGCCACCAGGTCCTGGCACACATCAGCGGCAAGATGCGTATGCACTACATCCGCATCCTCCCTGACGACCGGGTCGTGGTGGAGTTGTCTCCTTACGACCTGACGCGTGGCCGGATCGTCTACCGCTACAAGTAGATCTTGCCCGCATCCCGCCTCGGCGGGGTGGTGGCACTGACCCGGAGAACCTCAATCCAATGAAGGTCAAGCCGAGCGTCAAGAAGATCTGCGACAAGTGCAGGGTGATCCGCCGTCACGGTCGGGTCATGGTCATCTGCGAGAACCCGCGCCACAAGCAGCGCCAGGGCTGACGCACGACCGTAACCCTCTGCACCTCTATCGCAGAGATTCGCGCGACGCGAGCTGAATATGTTCATACGCAGGACCCAAGTCGTCGCGAGCGGCTTGACACCCCCGGTTCGGAGGCCGGGGACCCGGTTCGTACCTGGTACGGCGGCCGGGATCCGGTTCTGTGGAAGACCTCCGAAGATTCACCAGGAGCCATTGAATGGCACGCGTTTCCGGTGTTGACATCCCGCGCGAAAAGCGCGTGGAGGTCGCCCTCACCTACGTGTTCGGCATCGGCCGGACCCTCTCGAAGGAGACGCTGGCTGCGACCGGCGTCGACCCGAACACCCGCGTTCGTGACCTGACCGAAGAGCAGCTGGTCGCGATCCGCGAGTACGTCGACAACAACATCAAGACCGAGGGTGACCTCCGTCGCGAGATCCAGGCCGACATCCGCCGCAAGGTCGAGATCGGCTGCTACCAGGGTCTGCGTCACCGTCGCGGTCTGCCCGTCCGCGGTCAGCGCACCAGCACCAACGCCCGTACCCGCAAGGGCCCGCGTCGCGCCATCGCCGGCAAGAAGAAGCCGGGCAAGAAGTAGTCCGCAGCGGACACCTGTCCACGGTCTTCGCTGTAGGACCGACCACCTCCCGTAGGAGTTAGTAGATGCCCCCCAAGGGACGTCAGGGCGCTGCCAAGAAGGTGCGCCGCAAGGAAAAGAAGAACGTCGCTCACGGCCACGCGCACATCAAGAGCACGTTCAACAACACGATCGTCTCGATCACGGACCCGTCCGGCAACGTGATCTCCTGGGCCTCCGCCGGCCACGTCGGCTTCAAGGGCTCCCGGAAGTCCACGCCGTTCGCCGCGCAGATGGCCGCCGAGTCGGCTGCCCGTCGTGCCCAGGAGCACGGCATGCGCAAGGTCGACGTGTTCGTCAAGGGCCCGGGCTCCGGTCGTGAGACCGCGATCCGCTCCCTGCAGGCCACGGGCCTCGAGGTCGGCTCCATCCAGGACGTCACCCCGACCCCGCACAACGGCTGCCGCCCGCCGAAGCGCCGCCGCGTCTGACGCACCGGCTGCTTCAGGGCTTTTCGGGCGGTACGGCTCCGTAAAAGGGCCGTATCGCCCGTACCCTTGCAGTACCCGCGCTTTTCCACGGGCGCGGTTTCCGTCGGGCGTCAAATAGCGGGCGTCCACGAATGAAGGATCTGATCCACACATGCTGATCGCTCAGCGTCCCTCGTTGACCGAAGAGGTCGTCGACGAGTTCCGCTCCCGGTTCGTGATCGAGCCGCTGGAGCCGGGCTTCGGCTACACCCTCGG
>NZ_JBEYEW010000017.1:0-159663 GCF_040634095.1 Streptomyces sp. NPDC007205 | reverse complement strand
AGACTTCCTGCACACCTACAACCACCACCGCTGCCACACCGCACTCGGCGGCCACCCACCGATCAGCCGCGTGAACAACGCTTCAGGTCAATACATCTAGCGCGGCCCGGGATAGGCGTTGCTCGTCCTGTTCCATGCGTTCCATGCGTTCCATCGAACAGGACGGCACCGACAAGCGGGCGGCCTCCGGGCGCGGGTGTGGACAACCCCGACGGCCTTGTCGTGTCCCTGGCCCGACTTATCCACAGACGCAACCGGAATCTCAAGATCCGCGGGATCGTCGGCGCATGACGAACCACAGCGAAACGACCGGACCGTTCGAAAACAGCGACATCTCGGGACGGGAGCCGTTCACGGACCTGTCCGCGCGTGACACGCAGGTCACGCTGCGCACCCCCGCCGAACTGGCCGACGCCCTGCCCTACCTCCTCGGCTACCGCCCGGAGGACAGCATGGTGCTGGTGGCCCTGCACGACCGCGAAGGCCAGGGCAGGTTCGGCGGCCGGGCCCGGCTCGGCATCCCCGCGAACGAGGAGGACTGGGAGGCGGCCGCACGCCAGCTGGCCCAGGGACTGGTGACAGGCAGCGAACGACGAGGCGCCCGGCCCGAGCAGATGGTGGCCTACGTCTGCCAGGAACCCGCCCCGGGCGAGTCCGGCCGCGACGTCAAACGACGGCTCGAGCGGCTGGCCCACCTCCTGCGCACCCAGTGCGGGGACCTCGACGTCCCGGTCATCGAGGCACTCTGCATCTCCGACGGCCGGTTCTGGTCCTACTGCTGCCCGGTCCAGGGCTGCTGCCCCGAGGACGGCTCGCCGATGGGCCTTCCCGGCACATCCGTGCTGGCCGCCGCGGCCACCTACGCCGGCATCCAGGTGCGCGGCACCCTCCGGGAGTTGCGCACCAGGCTGCAGCCTTGGGAGACGACCGCGGCCCTGGAGCAGGAGATCGCCCTCGACGCGGCCGGGATGACCTTGGTGCCCCGCATTCTCGACGAGGGGTCCCGCGCGGAAGTGGCGGAGGAGACCCTGGGCCTCGCCGAGCAGCTCATCCGCCGCTTCGCCGCCGCCGCACCGGTGTCCGGCGCCCACCCGGCGGACCTGCGTGACGACGGCCTCCTGACACATGACGAGGCGGCGACGCTGATCCTCGGACTCCAGGACCGCACGACCCGCGACCGGGCGGCCGTCTGGATGGAGGACGACGAGGCGGCTCCCGCTCTGCGGCTCTGGCGCGCCCTGGCCCGCCGCTGCGTCGGCCCCTACGGCGAGCACGCCGCGGCCCCGCTGACCCTGGCCGGCTGGGTGGCCTGGTCCACGGGTGACGAGTTGGAGGCGCGTGAGGCGCTGGCCATGGCACTGGGCGCGGATCCCGACTATCTGTTCGCCCGGCTGCTTCACCAGGCCTGCAACGACGGCATCGATCCGGAAGCGATCCGCCGCTGCCTGCGCGCGGATCGCGCGGGGCATACACCGGCGGACTACACCGCACAGCCGCATCCGGAGAGGAAGGCGGCTCGGGCCGCGCTCCCGGCAACCGAAAGCGCGACGCCCGGCGCGAGTGCCGGTGCGAACGGCGAGAGCCCCGAGGAGGCCCGGGGAACGGGCACGCGCCGACGGCGCCGTGTGCGATCCGCCGACGGAAGTGACGCCCCTCGCACGGCTCGCTCCACGGACGGCCGGCGCAGGCCGGCCGGCTCCCGTCCGGGCTCCTCGGCAGCCGAGCCCGTGCGCCCCGGCAGCCGTGGCCAGGGCGGCACGCGTGCGCGGGCGGCAGAGCCGGGCACCCCCACGACCAGCGCAGCCCCGTCGGCAAGCGACCGCCGCAAGCCCGAGGAGGAAGGGTGAGCGTCGTGCGGGGGAGCGCGGGCGGAGCCCTGGTCCAACAGGTCCGCGTGAGGAAGACACGCGGCCCGGCAGCGGAATCCGCGGGATGCGGCGCACGCGCCTGGAGGTCGCCGCGGAACCGCTCTCGTGCGAGCCGGAGCGGCTGCCGTGACGGCGGCACACTTCTGGCCCGCCTGGCCGGCAGGGCCCACCGGGCACGCACGACCGCTCGGCCGGCACGCGGCGGCCCGTCGCGCATGCGTGGGTGGCAGCGGATCACCACCGGCCTGAATCGCACCACCTCCCTCGCGCGTCGCCATCGGGCCGGCTGCCCCGAGGCCGGCCGTGACCCGGACGACTCTCCCTCCGTTCACCTGAGTGGCGGAACGCCTGGACGGGCCCTGCCGCCGTACGACCCTTGTTCCCCGGGGCGTCTCCCCGGTCGCCCAGCACGGCATAGGCGCACCGAGCGCAGAGGAAGCCATCCCATGCACCAGCAGCCGACTCCGCCCTCCACCGCCGCCGACGAACGCCCGCCCTGGAACCGGCACGACCTGTTCCCGCCGGACGGTGCCGCCCCGGCACGGCGCACGGTCGGTGCTCTGACCTCGGCCAAGAGCCCCCGGCCGAACGCCTCGGCAGGTCACCCGAGGCCACCGGCCCCGGGCCGCGGCAGCCGGCTCACCGCAGCCCCGCCGGTGCCCACCCCCCGGGGCAACCGCGCGGCGCCCGAGCTGCCGTCGACGCACGCCGCCTTGATCTGTGTCGCCCTGCCCGGCCTCGCCATCTCCGGTGACGGGCAGCTGGCCGGCCGGGGGCTGGACGGGTTCTACCGAGGTGGCAGGCGTCTGCTCTCACGGTGTCAGGTCCGCGTGGCCGGCCGCGAACCGCTGGCCGTGCAGGCCAGGATGACCGGTGCCGACAGCGCCCGCTTCGTGGGGACACTGCGCGCTTCCCCGTCGGCGGGCCCCGATCCGGATGTCGTGGTCGAACGGACCCGTCGTGCCGACGGAACCGAACGGATCACGCTGCGCAGCACAGCCGCGCGACCGCTGAGGCTGCCCCTGGAGATCGCCCTCGGTACAGACCTCGCCGAACTCGGCACCATCGCCTCCGGCCGGGCAGGGCCCGAACTCCCGGCCACCGTCCACGACTCGGGCCTGCGCTGGGCCACCGCTGGTGCCGCAGCCTCCGTCACCGCCGACCCGCCGCCCTCCGACGCCCTCGCGTCCGCCGGACTGCTGCGCTGGGAACTGGAAGTGCCTCCGGGCGGCACAGCAGCGGTGGAGCTCCGGGTGCGGCTCGACGGCGCGGGCCCGCTGCGGGCGGCGGGTCACGTCACGACCAGTCCGTTCGGTCCCGCCAAGGCGACAGGCGACGATCACCGAGTGGGTCCGCTGCTGCACACGGCGGTGGCCGACCTCCAGGCTCTGCTCCTGCGCGACCCCGCCCACGCCGCCGACACCCATCTCGCGGCGGGCGCGCCCTGGCGCTGCGGACTGGCCCCCGCCGAGGCCCTGGCGGCGGCCCGCATGGCGCTGCCGCTCGGCACCCGGCTCGCCGCCGGCACCCTGCGCACCCTGGCCCGCACCCAGCTCCCGGACCGGAGCCCGCAGCCCGGCATGGTCCCCGGTCCACGACGTGACGCCGGTCCGCTCCTTCCACCGGGATGCACGGGCACGGAGGCCACACTGCTCTTCCCCGTCCTGCTCGCCGAGGCCCGCCGCTGGGGACTGCCCGAGCAGGAGACGAGGGAGCTGCTGCCCGCGGCAGAACGCTGTCTCGCCTGGCTGCGGGCCACTGTCGGCGACGGCCCCTACCTTCACGACCCCCAGCCCGGGGGCCCGGCGCGCTGCGAGACGCAGGCACACGCGCATCGGGCGGCCCTGCTCGGCGCCGATCTTCTGGACGCGTACGACCGCCCCGGCGCCGACGGGTTACGCCAGTGGGCCCAGGCCTTGCAGGCGGCCTTCCGAGCCGACTTCTGGGTCGCGGACCGCGGCGGCGGACGCCCGGCCGCCGCCCTGGCACCGGACGGTCGCCCCGTGCCGCACCTCGGCTCCATCACCGTCCACCTCCTCGACACCGGCCTGCTCGGTTCCGGCCGGTTCGCCCCGGGCCTGCTCGACCCCGTACAGACCGACCACCTCGCCCGGCTGTTCGGCGCCCCCGCCATGGACGCGGGCTGGGGGCTGCGCGGTCTCGGCGCCAAGGAGACGGGACACAACCCGTTCGGCCACCGGACCGGAGCCGTCCGGGTGCACGACACCGCGCTCGCCATCGCCGGACTGGCCGCCGCCGGCTACGAGAAGGAAGCCGGCGGCCTGCTGAGAGGTCTGCTGGAAGCGGCGGAACACTTCGGCCACCGGCTGCCGGAGATGTTCGCCGGTGAGCAGCGCACCACCGGGAGCGCGCCCCTTCCGCACCCCGCGGCCTGCCGGCCGGCGGCCACCGCGGCAGCGTCTGTGGTCATGATGCTCACCTCGCTCGCGGGTATCCGCCCCGACACCCCCGCCCGCACGGTCACCCTGTGCCCGGTGCGGAGCGCGCCGCTCGGCGAACTCGGCCTGACCGGGTTGCGGGTCGCCGGCGCGCCGTTCGCCGTGCGGGTCAGCCGGCTGGGGCTCGCCATGGTCGAGGAGGCGGCGGACGGCCTGCAACTGGGAGTGTGACATCGCCGACGCCGCTGGGACGAAGAGCGGGTGCCGGTGCTGCGCCCCGTACCGGAACGAAGCGGAACCACCGCCGATACGCCCACCGAAGGGAGTGCTTATCGTCAGGAAGACGACTATGATCGCCGCATGCCCTACGACCCGTCAGCCTTTCCGCCCTTCGCCGTCACCGTGGACCTGGTCGTGCTGACCGTGCGCCGCCATGCCCTGTGCGCGCTGGCGATCCGCAGGGGCGAGCCACCGTTCCAAGGGCGCTGGGCGCTGCCCGGCGGTTTCGTACGGGCCGACGAGGACCTCACCCAGGCGGCGGCGCGTGAGCTCGCCGAGGAGACCGGGCTGTGCGCACACGACCCCGAGGTCCCGGTCCAGGACAACGGGGCACACCTCGAACAGCTCGCCACCTACGGTGACCCCAAGCGGGACCCGCGCATGCGTGTGGTGAGCGTCGCACACCTCGCGCTCGCGCCCGACCTGCCCGCCCCGCGGGCGGGCGGCGACGCCAGCAACGCGCGTTGGGCACCGGTCGAGGAACTGCTCCAGCAGAGCGGTTACGGCCGCGACGGCGAGCCCGTGGCGCCGCTCGCCTTCGACCACGCCCAGATCCTCGCCGACGGTGTGGAGCGGGCCCGGTCCAAGATCGAGTACTCGTCGCTGGCCACCGCGTTCTGCCCGAGCGAGTTCACCGTCGGCGAGCTGCGCAGGGTGTACGAGGCGGTCTGGGGGGTGGCGCTCGATCCGCGCAACTTCCATCGCAAGGTCACCGGAACCCCCGGATTCCTCGTCCCCACCGGAGGAACGACCACGCGCCAGGGTGGCCGGCCGGCGCAGCTCTTCCGGGCTGGTGGCGCCACCCTGCTCAATCCGCCGATGCTGCGCCCCGAGGTCTGAGGCGTACAAGCCGCCGAGCCGCCCGGATGGTCCGGCGCGGCGAGTGCACATGCCGAGGCGGGCTCCATCGAACGGTGGACGCGAACGGGCTCGGCCCGCATTGCGTGCGACAGTAGACCGGGTTATACCGGAAAAACCGGACATTGCGCGCTATCTTGCTGCAGGTGATCCATGCCTTCGGACTGACCAGCGATCCCCGCAAGGCGCACCCGCCCGCCGTCGACGACGTCTCCTTCGAAGCGCGCGCGGGAGATGTCACCGTGCTCCTCGGAGGCGCCGGCGCGGGCAAGACGACGGCGCTCAGACTGATGCTCGAGCTGCAACAGGGGCGCGGCATCACCTACTTCAGAGGGCGGCCCCTGCACCGGATCGCCCATCCGGCACGGGAAGTCGGCGTGCTCCTCGGCGACGTACCGGGGCATCCGGCCCGCTCGGTCCGTGGCCATCTGCGCATGCTGTGCGCGGCCTCGGGAGTTCCCGCACGGCGGGCCGACGAGGTCCTCGAAGCGGTCGGCCTCGTCAGCCTCCGCGAGGAGCGCCTCGGTACGCTCTCGCGCGGTATGGACCGCAGACTCGGCCTGGCCTGCGCCCTGCTGCCCGACCCGCACACGCTCGTCCTGGACGAACCCACCGACGGACTCTCCGCCCGTGAGGCGCAGTGGGTGCACGGCATGCTGCGGGCCCACGCCGAGCAGGGCGGCACGGTGTTCCTCACCTCCGCCGACCCCAAGGAAGCCGCGCGCACAGCCGACCGGGTCGTCACCCTGGATGGCGGCAGACTCGTGGCCGACCAGGACGTGCGGGAGTTCAGCCGTACCCGGCTGCGTCCGCGCGTGGCCGTCCGCAGCCCGCACGCGGCGCGACTCGCGGCTCTGCTCACCAAGGAGGCCCGTACCGGCCGCCGCTCCGTCGAAGTCGTACACGAGGGCGGCAACCGCCTCTCGGTGTACGGCTCCACGACCGCCGACATCGGCGAGACGGCGTTCCGCCACGGCATCCTCGTCCACCAACTCGCCGACGAAGTGGGCGACATGGGACCGGGTGCCGGTGCCGGACCCGACATGCTCGCGTCGGAGGAGACGGGTGCGGCGGCGCCGAAGGAGTCGGCGGTGGAGCGGGATCAGGTCGCCATGCCAGGCGCTTCGCCGGCGGAACCGGAGCCGACCGTGCGCGGCCTCCCGGCGGGGGAGTCAGGCGCACCGGGTGCCGGTGCGGGACTCGCCGCCGTCCCGTTGGGGGAGGCGGGCGCGGGAGCGGCGATCGAGTCGGCGGCGGAGGGGGACCAGGCTGCCGTGCCGGGCGCTTCGCCGGTGGAACCGGAGTCGATCGTGCGTGGTTTGTCGATGCTGGAGCCCGAGACGGCCGTGTGCGACTTGCTGACGGTGGAGCCGGGCGCCTCAGGCCTCGGTGTGGCGGCGTCGGCGTCAAAGCCCTCGGCGTCAAACTCCTCGGCGTCCGGCTCGTCGTCGGCCGAGCCGGGTGTGTCGACGCTCGGCTCGTCCGTGCCGGAGCAGGTCGCGGTGGTGTCCGGCCTCTCGTCGGCAGAGCCGGGCGTCACGCCGCCGGGTGCCTCGGCGAGAGAGCGCGGCACCATGCCGTTCGGGTTCTCGGTGGGCAACCGCGAGAACGCCGCAGCAGACACCTCGGCGCCGCAGCGGGCGGCGCCCGGCGGCTCCCTCGGCGAAGAACCGCCGGTGGAGGAAGCACCCCCGTCGGAGCAGAAGGGGCGGGCCCTCGGTGCCGAGGTGGCGTCGCTCGGGCAGGCAACCGACGTCTCCTCGGATGAAGAACCCTCGGCGGCAGAGACGGCGCAGGCCCTCAGCGATGAGGTGCCGTCGCGCGGAGAGACATCCGACGCCCGGCCGGGTGCTGAGCAGACAAAGACCACTCGCCCCGTGACGACCGAGGGCGCGTCGCCTGACGACACCGCCACGGAGGCCAGAGGGGCGGCGCCCGGCGTCGAGCCGGACGCCGTGGACGCGCCAGGCGGCGTGGACGGGCCCGTCGGTGTGGGCGCGCCCGAAGTCGTCGCGCGCGACGGCGACGACGGGCCCATCGGCGAGGACGCGCACGGCGAAGGCGGAGCCGGAGCTGTCCCCGCAGGGGTGCTCGCGGGAGCCGCCGGCAGCCGGACCGCCGAAGCCGCGACCACGGCGAGCATCCGGCATGACGCGACTTCGCCGGCCGGGGACCCGCAGACCGGCGGCACGAACATCGCGGCCCGCGGTATCACCGCCCTCCGTACCCGACTCCCCGGCGCCAGGAATCCCGGCAACGGTCAACCGCACTCCGCACGAGCCGCCCGTCCCGACGACGTCAGCACCCCCGACGCCCTGCCCCCGCTCCCGCCCCCCATCTCCGTCCGCCCCGCCCCCAGCCCCCTCCGCCCCCTGCGCTACGAGATCCGACGCGCCACCGGCATCGGCGTCGGCTTCCTCACCTGCGGTGCCGTACTGGTGGTGTCCGCGCTCACCGCCGTACTGCTGGCCAGGCTCGGCCACACCCCGCAGGCTCGGCTGTTCGGCGCGTGGCCGCGGGAACTGCCGCTGCCGCCCGCGGCCCTCGCGGCAGGGCTGCTCGGTGCGCTGGCCTTCGGGGACGAGTTCCGCCATCCCGCCCTTGCGGCGGACCGCGGCACCGTGCCCCGCCGGCTGGGGCTGCTCACCGCGAAGCTGCTCGTCTCCGGAGCCACCGCGATGATGCTGGCCTTCCTCACCGTCGGCTGCGACGCCGAAGCGCTCTACATCGTCTACGGACGGGAGCTGACGCAAGTTCCCGCCGACTGGCTTTCGCTGAGCGTCAGTTGGTTCGGTCTGATCATCGGCTGCGCCTGGGCGGGTGTGCTGGCGGCCGGCGTGTTCCGGTCCACCACGGGTGGCCTGGCGGCCGTACTCGCCGTGCCCGTTGTCGTCGCCCCCCTCGTACACGAGGTCATGCGGGGACCGGCCCTCCACATGGCGACCGGGTTCCCGGTGCGGATGCGGGAGGTCCACCTGCTGCAGTGGCCCTTCGGAGGCGAGCGCTACCTGCTCGGGCTGGCGCGCGTGCTCACCCAACCCGTGGGCACCGCACTGGTGTTGTCGCTGTCGGCACTGCTGTGCGCGTATCTGTTCACGACGCTGCGCACCCGGTTCCGGTGACGAGCATGAGCACACTTCCGATCCTGCCGTGCGCACAACTCCCCGCGGAAAGCCCATTTCTTTCCGATAAGGCGTCAATTGCGACGGGGTGAGCGATCACCCTTTCGTGTGCTTTTCACCAAAGACCTCAAGGGAGTTGGAGGCGACGCCGACAAAGGATCCGTGAGTACCCTTGCGCACACCATGATGACCGCCGCCCGCTCCACCGACTCCGGTCTGGCCGGCCCGGGCGATCTCGACCGCTACCCCTACGCGGAGTCCCAGGTGGGTGATCGCGTCGCAGCGCCCTCCTGGGAAGGCGCGGACCCCGACCTGGGCCGCGTCGGCCGTCGTGCCGCGGGCAGCCGCGGACGTGGACTGCACGGCCAGCTCGTCCAGCAGCTGGGCCAGATGATCGTCTCCGGCGACCTCGGCGCCGACCGTCCGCTGGTGCCCGAGGAGATCGGCCAGCGCTTCGAGGTCTCCCGCACCGTCGTCCGTGAGTCCCTCCGCGTCCTCGAAGCCAAGGGCCTCGTCAGCGCCCGCCCGAACGTCGGCACGCGCGTACGTCCCGTCAGCGACTGGAACCTGCTGGATCCGGACATCATCGAGTGGCGGGCCTTCGGCCCCCAGCGCGACGACCAGCGCCGCGAGCTGAGCGAGCTGCGCTGGACGATCGAGCCACTCGCCGCCCGGCTCGCCGCCGGACACGGGCGCGAGGAGGTGCAGCAGCGCCTCTGTGACATGGTCGAGATCATGAGCCACGCCATGGCGCAGGGCGACGCGCTCACGTACTCGCGCGCCGACAGCGAGTTCCACTCCATGCTCATCCAGATCGCCGGCAACCGCATGCTGGAGCACCTCTCCGGCATCGTCTCGGCCGCGCTGCAGGTCTCGGGCGGCCCGGTCACGTCATGTGACCGGCCGAACGAGGCGTCCCTCGCGCAGCACGCGCGGATCGTCGACGCGCTCGGTACCGGCGACGGCACGGCGGCCGAGGCGGCCATGCGTCAACTGCTCACGGTCCACCCCGAGGTCGAGCGCGTGGTGCCCGCGCCGCGCGAGCACTGACCTCCGCGGCCAAGGCGGTGCGGTCGCCGGTGCGTGGCATCCTCGTGGTGCTCGCGGCGGCGCCGGACTCGGATGCTGGCCGTCGCCGGACCCTGCCGGACCCTGTGCGGTCCGGCGGGGTCCAGCGGTGCGAGGGGTCTCCGAGGTCATGCGCGCGACCGGGTATGAGCCCAGATTGATCTCATATGTCTATGTCTGACTGCTTTTGATGGCCTACGGGGTGTGACTCGGGCCACGCAGATTGGGCGTAACGCTCCTGGAAACAGCGCGATGACCTAAGAGGTGACAGCCGCGAAGGGAATACGGACGCCATGACAGGCGCTGTGCATCTTCCCGGCCCCGCCCGCGCCGTCGGCCCATCCCCAGGCCGGTGGTCGGCTCCTGTCCGCAGTGGACGGTGCCGGAAGCCGTTTTCCAACGTTCCGAGAGGTTGTTCGTGTCGGCCAGCACATCCCGTACGCTCCCGCCGGAGATCGCCGAGTCCGTCTCTGTCATGGCGCTCATTGAGCGGGGAAAGGCTGAGGGGCAGATCGCCGGCGACGATGTGCGTCGGGCCTTCGAAGCTGACCAGATTCCGGCCACTCAGTGGAAGAACGTACTGCGCAGCCTCAACCAGATTCTTGAGGAAGAGGGTGTGACGCTGATGGTCAGTGCCGCAGAGCCCAAGCGCACCCGCAAGAGCGTCGCAGCGAAGAGTCCGGCGAAGCGAACCGCCACCAAGACGGTCGCGGCGAAGACGGTGACGACCAGGAACGCCACCGCCACCACGGCCGCCCCCGCGGCGCCCGCCGCTCCGATCGCGGCCGATTCCGCAGAGGAAGCCGCACCCGCCAAGAAGGTCGCGGCTAAGAAGACGACCGCCAAGAAGGCGGTCGCCAAGAAGACCGTCGCAAAGAAGACGGCCGCAAAGAAGACCACGGGCAAGAAGGACGACGCCGAGCTTCTCGAGGACGAGGTTCTCGAGGACACCAAGGTCGCCGACGAGCCCGAGGGCGCCGAGAACGCGGGCTTCGTCCTGTCCGACGAGGACGAGGACGACGCGCCCGCCCAGCAGGTCGCCGCGGCCGGCGCCACCGCCGACCCGGTCAAGGACTACCTGAAGCAGATCGGCAAGGTCCCCCTGCTCAACGCCGAGCAGGAGGTCGAGCTCGCCAAGCGCATCGAGGCGGGTCTGTTCGCCGAGGACAAGCTGGCCAACGCCGACAAGCTGGCGCCCAAGCTCAAGCGCGAGCTGGAGATCATCGCCGAGGACGGCCGCCGCGCCAAGAACCACCTCCTGGAGGCCAACCTCCGCCTGGTGGTCTCCCTGGCCAAGCGCTACACCGGCCGCGGCATGCTCTTCCTGGACCTCATCCAGGAGGGCAACCTCGGTCTGATCCGCGCGGTCGAGAAGTTCGACTACACCAAGGGCTACAAGTTCTCCACGTACGCCACCTGGTGGATCCGTCAGGCCATCACCCGCGCCATGGCCGACCAGGCCCGCACCATCCGTATCCCGGTGCACATGGTCGAGGTCATCAACAAGCTCGCGCGTGTGCAGCGCCAGATGCTCCAGGACCTGGGCCGCGAGCCCACCCCGGAGGAGCTGGCCAAGGAACTCGACATGACCCCGGAGAAGGTCATCGAGGTCCAGAAGTACGGCCGCGAGCCCATCTCGCTGCACACTCCGCTGGGTGAGGACGGCGACAGCGAGTTCGGTGACCTGATCGAGGACTCCGAGGCCGTCGTCCCCGCCGACGCCGTCAGCTTCACGCTCCTGCAGGAGCAGCTGCACTCCGTTCTGGACACCCTGTCCGAGCGCGAGGCCGGCGTCGTCTCCATGCGGTTCGGTCTCACCGACGGTCAGCCGAAGACCCTCGACGAGATCGGCAAGGTGTACGGCGTGACGCGGGAGCGCATCCGCCAGATCGAGTCCAAGACCATGTCGAAGCTGCGCCACCCGTCGCGTTCGCAGGTGCTGCGCGACTACCTCGACTAGGTCGCAGTCGTACGACGGCGAAGGCCCGGCTCCCCCGCGGGAGCCGGGCCTTCGCGCTGCGCGCAGCCGTGTCGTGGATCACCCTGGGTGTCCCAGTACCAGCCCAGAGTGAGGAGCCTGCATGCGTCTTTCCGTTGCCCGGTCACTGATCCGGCCGCTTGCCCTGGCGGCCACCATGACCGTGATACCCCTGGTCAACGCGACCCCTGTGGCCGCCGACAGCATTGTCGTCGGTGGCTTTTCGATAGACGTCTCCCAGGCCCCGTGGACGGTCGCGCTGTCCAGCCGTGACCGGTTCGGCGGTACGCGGGCGGGCCAGTTCTGCGGCGGCGTGGCGGTCGCCCGCACGACGGTGCTCACCGCGGCTCACTGCGTGGGCGAAGACGTCCTCGGGGCCCCGCCGAGCCGCGTGCGCGACCTGAGGATCATCGCGGGCCGCACCGATCTGCTGTCGGACGGGGGCGAGGAGATCGCCGTACGTGACGTCCGGATCAACCCGGGATACGACAGCGAGACCCACGCCGGCGACTTCGCCGTGCTCACTCTCGCCAGGGAACTGCCGCAGAGTGCGGTCGTCGCCATGGCGGGTGCGGGTGACCCGGCCTACGCGCCAGGCACCCAGGGCCTGGTCTCCGGATGGGGGGACATCACGGGCGCGGGTGCCTACCCGCACACGCTGCACGCCGCACGCGTGCGCGTGCTGGCCGACGACCTCTGCACCCGCGCTTACCCGGGCGGCCCCGACGGCAGCTACCGCGCCGACAGCATGCTCTGCGCCGGAGAACCGGCCGGCGGCCCGGACGCCTGCCAGGGCGACAGCGGCGGCCCGTTGGTGGCCGCAGGGCGGCTGATCGGGCTCGTGTCCTGGGGGAGCGGCTGCGGCAGGCCGGGCAAGCCCGGCGTCTACACGCGTGTGTCCGACGTCGTACAAGGCCTGGGGGCGGCCTCAGGGAGCCAGAAACGGCTCCACGGGCGCTCCTGAAGCGTTCACGGCAATGACGCGGGCGGTCGCTCCTCGAGAGGAGCGACCGCCCGTTCACCGGCCTGTGCCGGGGCTGGCTCGTCGTGTATGCGAGATTCAGCGCTCTTCTTCAGAAGCAGCGGTGTTGTTCGGAACGGAGGTCAGCCGCTCCGACTCGTCCTGTATCTCAGCGGCGATCTTCTTGAGTTCCGGCTCGAACTTGCGACCGTGGTGGGCGCAGAAGAGCAGTTCTCCGCCGCTCAGCAGGACGACGCGCAGGTATGCCTGGGCGCCGCAGCGGTCGCAGCGATCGGCGGCCGTCAGCGGGCTCGCGGGGGTCAGAACAGTAGTCACGTCGCCTCTTCTCTAGCTCGACGAGCTGTCGTACCAGGGTCAACATCCAACCAGCCCGAAAACGTTCCCGCTCGTGGCTTTTCCTCGAAAAAAATCTTCCGGGGCGGCCGGTTGCTGCCGGTTGGCGGCGAATGTGCCGTAGTGCGTCTCTTGGGTGCTTACGGTTTCGCGCGGTGGTGGGTCTTGGTCCTCCCGGCCGGGTTGCCGGTTGTTCATGAGGACGTGCCCGGAGCCTAAATGGTTCATGCCTCCAAGGGAACGTGATGTGTACTTCACCCCATCGAGGGATCGAACGTGTATGCGAGCTTGGACTAGTCTGAGTTCTCGACGAGGGTGGCGTTACACCGGCTCTACCAGGCCTCGGTACCCTCTGAGCGGCGACCGAAGCCGTCCCCTTACCCAGTAGGGGGCCAACTGAAATTCAGCGAGGAGCGAACCGCGTGACCGCCGATACGTCCGTGCCGTCCACAGCGCTGCTGGCAGGAGCAGACCGGGACGGTTCCAACTACACCGCGCGGCACCTGCTCGTCCTCGAGGGCCTCGAAGCCGTGCGCAAACGCCCGGGCATGTACATCGGCTCGACCGACAGCCGCGGTCTGATGCACTGCCTGTGGGAGATCATCGACAACTCCGTGGACGAGGCCCTCGGCGGCTACTGCGACCACATCGATGTCGTCCTCCACGACGACGGCTCCGTCGAGGTGCGGGACAACGGCCGCGGCATCCCCGTGGACGTGGAGCCCAAGACCGGCCTGTCCGGCGTCGAGGTCGTCATGACCAAGCTGCACGCCGGCGGCAAGTTCGGCGGTGGCTCGTACGCCGCCTCCGGCGGTCTGCACGGCGTCGGCGCCTCCGTGGTCAACGCCCTCTCCGCCCGCCTCGACGTCGAGGTGGACCGTGGCGGCCACACGCACGCCATCAGCTTCCGGCGCGGTGTGCCGGGCGCCTTCGCTGCCGACGGTGCCGACGCGAAGTTCGAGGCCAAGAGCGGCCTGCGCAAGACCAAGAAGATCCCCAAGGCCCGCACCGGCACGCGCGTGCGGTACTGGGCCGACCGGCAGATCTTCCTCAAGGACGCCAAGCTCTCCCTGGAGAACCTGCACCAGCGCGCCCGCCAGACCGCTTTCCTCGTGCCGGGCCTGACCATCGTCGTCCGCGACGAGTTCGGCCTCGGCGAGGGCGGCAGCAAGGGCGAGGAGTCGTTCCGCTTCGACGGCGGCATCAGCGAGTTCTGCGAGTACCTGGCGGGCGACAGGCCGGTCTGCGACGTGCTGCGCTTCTCGGGCCAGGGCACCTTCAAGGAGACCGTCCCGGTCCTGGACGAGCACGGCCAGATGACCCCCACCGAGGTCACGCGCGAGCTGGGCGTCGACGTCGCGCTGCGCTGGGGCACGGGCTACGACACCACGGTCCGCTCCTTCGTCAACATCATCGCCACGCCCAAGGGCGGCACCCATGTCGCCGGCTTCGAGCAGGCCCTCACCCAGACGATGAACGACGTACTGCGGGCCAAGAAGATGCTGCGGGTGGCCGAGGACAACATCGTCAAGGACGACGCCCTGGAGGGCCTCACCGCCGTCGTCACCGTGCGCCTGGCCGAGCCGCAGTTCGAGGGCCAGACCAAGGAGGTCCTCGGCACGTCGGCGGCCCGCCGCATCGTGAACAACGTGGTCACCAAGGAGCTGAAGGCGTTCCTGACCGCCACCAAGCGGGACGCCGCCGCCCAGGCCCGGGTCGTCATGGAGAAGGTGGTGGCCGCCGCCCGTACCCGCGTCGCGGCCCGCCAGCACAAGGATGCCCAGCGGCGCAAGACCGCCCTGGAGTCCTCCTCCCTGCCGGCGAAGCTCGCCGACTGCCGCAGCGACGACGTCGACCGCAGCGAGCTGTTCATCGTCGAGGGCGACTCCGCGCTCGGTACGGCCAAGCTGGCGCGGAACTCCGAGTTCCAGGCTCTGCTGCCGATCCGCGGCAAGATCCTCAACGTGCAGCGGTCGTCGGTGACCGACATGCTCAAGAACGCCGAGTGCGGTTCGATCATCCAGGTCATAGGAGCCGGCTCGGGCCGTACCTTCGACATCGACCAGGCCCGCTACGGCAAGATCATCATGATGACCGATGCCGATGTGGACGGCTCCCACATCCGCTGCCTGCTGCTCACGCTGTTCCAGCGCTACATGCGGCCGATGGTCGAGGCCGGCCGGGTCTTCGCCGCGGTGCCGCCGCTGCACCGCATCGAGGTCGTCCAGCCGAAGAAGGGCCAGGACAAGTACGTCTACACGTACTCGGACCGCGAGCTGCGCGACAAGCTCATGGAGTTCCAGAGCAAGGGCATCCGGTACAAGGACTCCATCCAGCGCTACAAGGGTCTGGGCGAGATGGACGCCGACCAGCTGGCCGAGACCACGATGGACCCGCGTCACCGCACCCTGCGGCGGATCAACCTTTCCGACCTGGAGGCCGCCGAACAGGTATTCGACCTGCTGATGGGTAATGACGTGGCGCCGCGCAAGGAGTTCATCTCCAGCTCGGCGGCGACGCTGGACCGGTCGCGCATCGACGCGTAGCCGCTGCGCTGGGCCTTGGCCGACGGGGCTTCGGCCAACGGGGTGCTTTCCTTGGGCGGGCTGAAAGGGCCTGCCTGAGGCGTGCGGCACGAGCGGAGGCGGCTGCAGCAGGGGCCGACGGGGCTTGTCGGCCGGCGAAGGGTGATGATCGGTCGTTCTTCGCCGGCCGGGTGGTCGCTCGGGGGGTGTTCGGGTTCCGGCGGGGTGTGGTCGGTCGTGGCCGCCGTCGTGTTGGTCGTCCGTCGGCTCACCCATTCCACGCCCATGTCGGCACTCCTGCCACGGTCGGGTGGGAGTCCGCGTCGCCTGCGCCGGTCGCCCCGGTACGTCGCCATGTCCGACCACTGCCTTCGCCCCACCCCGCTTCTGCCCCTGCTCGGTCTCTACACCCGTGGGTGGAGACCAACCGCTCCAGGTTTCCACCCTTGATCCACCCCGGCGCCGATCTCCCGACCTGTGCTTTTCCGTAGCTTCGTAGGTGTCGGCAGCGCCCGCTCCCGGCACCACCTTCTTGCTCACGGAGGATCCGATGTCCGGGCTCGTCAACGCGCTGGTGATCGTGGCGGTCGCCGCCACCGTGATCGCGCGGCAGTTCCGCGCCCGCGCGATCAACACCGACCGGCGCTGGTGGCTCCTCCCGGTGATCCTCGCCGTCGTCGCGCTGCGCGAGCCCGGCATCCTCGACGCCCATCACCGCGCGGAATCCGCCGTACTGCTCGCGGTGGAGTTGCTCATAGGCGTGGCCACCGGCGCCGGCTGGGCGTGGACGACCCGCGTCTGGACGGCCCCGGACGGCGTCGTCTGGACCAAGAGCACCAAGGCAAGCCTCGCCGTATGGGGCGTGGGCATCGCCCTGCGGATCGGTCTCTTCGCCCTCGGCCTCGCGCTCGGCCTGCACCAGAACAGCTCCGCTCTGATGCTCACCCTCGGCACCACTCTGCTGGTCCGCGACGGCATCCTGGTCTGGCGGGCGCAGTCCCTCGGCACCGCGGACCGTCCGGCCCCGGCGTACGGTGACGACGTGCGGTCGGCCCGGAAGGAGCGCGCGTGACGGAGTACGCCTTGACCCGCTGGCCGTCGCGAGAGGCGCTCGGCCGCGAGGGAACCTCCCGCCCCCGGCGCATGATCGCCTGGGCCGTGAGACTGCTCGTGCTCGCACTGCTGCTGTGGAGCGCCTTCAGCCAGAGGCATGTCGGCGTCTGGAGCGGACTCGCGGCAGCGGCGGGAGTACTCCTCGCCGCTCTCGTCTCCTGGGCCTTCTTCCGGACCACCTACCAGCACCGGCTGGTGCCCTCCCTCGCGCTCATCGGCATCCTCCTGGGGATCGCCGTCGTCGCCGAGACCACGGGATTCAGAGCGCCGGCCCTGGTGCTCTGGTGCGGCTGCGGAATCAGCGCCCTGGAACGGCTCCCGCTGGGAGCAGCAGCACCCGTCGCGTCGGTCGCGTTGGCTTCGTACTCCGTGTTCAACAACGACGCGTGGCTGACCACGGCCGCCACCGTGGCCGGCATGGCCCTCGCCGGATACGTCCTGCGGCTGGACGCGGAGGCCCGCGGCAACGCGCAGCGGCTCCTTGCCCAGGAGCGCGCCGCCCGGGCAGCCGAAGCCGAGTCCGCAGCGCTGGGCGAGCGAGCGCGGATCGCACGAGAGATCCATGACGTACTGGCCCACAGCCTCTCGGCGCAGCTGGTGCACCTGGAGGCGGCCCGGCTGCTGATCGAGAACGGCGCGGACCGCGAGCGGATCCTGGAGCGGGTGGTGGCCGCGCGGGGCATGGCTCGCGACGGACTCGCCGAGACCCGGCAGGCTCTGTCCGCGCTGCGGGGCGAGCTGACCCCGCTGGAGGACTTTCTGAGCGAACTCGTCAGCGGAGCCGACGGCGCCGAGGTCACCGTGACGGGTGACCGCAGGCCCTTGCCGGCCGAGGCCTCCCAGGCCGTGCGCAGAGTGGCCCAGGAAGCGCTGACGAACGTCCGCAAGCACGCGCACGGAGCCAAGGTGCAGCTGCGGCTCGACTACAGCCGGCACGAAGTGACCCTGGAGGTACGGGACTCGGGCGGGCGGCCGGGTGAACTGACGGGGTCAGGAGGGGGATACGGTCTGCTGGGCATGCGGGAGCGTGCCGAGTTGCTGGGCGGCTCTCTGGACGCGGGGCCGGGCGAGGAGGGGTTCGTGGTGACGCTGAAGGTGCCCGTATGACGGAGACGGAAGGGGAGAAGAAGCCCGCACGGGTGGTGGTCGCCGACGACCAGACCGTGGTCCGGGAGGGCATCGTGATGCTGCTCGGGCTGCTGCCCGGCGTGGAGGTCGTGGGTGCCGCGGGAGACGGCGAGGAGGCGGTGCGCCTGGTGGCGGAACTGGCACCGGACGTCGTCCTGATGGATCTCAGGATGCCCCGCTGTGACGGCGTGGAGGCCACCCGGCGGATCCGGGCGCAGTACCCCGGGACCCAGGTCGTGGTGCTCACCACGTTCGCGGACGACGAGTCGTTGTTCCCCGCGCTGCGCGCCGGCGCCCGGGGCTATCTGACCAAGGACGCAGGAGGTGACGAGATCGTGCGTGCCGTGGAAAGCGTGCTGTCGGGGGACGCGGGCCTGTCGCCGAGCGTCCAACGCCGGCTGCTGGAGCGGCTGTCACAGCCCGAGCCCGGCCCGCCGGTGACCGCCGATGCGCCGCCCGACGGACTGACCGCGCGGGAGACCGAGGTCCTGCTGCTGATCGCCGAAGGACTCAGCAACCAGGAGATCGCCCGCAGGCTGCATGTGTCGACCGCGACCGTGAAGACACACATCAACAATCTCTTCTCCAAAACGGGACTCAAGGACCGGGCGCAGGCGGTGCGTTACGCCTACAGCAAGGGGCTGGTGCGGCCGCCCGCGCAGTGAATCACCTGATGGGGTGAAGAGCCCAGGGAAGAAGAGTCGGAGATCTTCCCGGTCTGTCCATCCTTGGGCATGCAGTCAAGCAACGATCGTCCTCGGGGAGCCGGGGACGGTCCCGAGAGCTCGGCCGAGAACCGGGAAGACCATGACGTGCCGCCCTCCCGCGACGCGGCGTACGAGGACCCTTGGCACGACGCGTCGGCCTCGTGCTGGGGCGAGCTGGACGGCACCGGTGTGCCGGCGCCGGCCGTGCCGCCCGCTCGCGCGGAGCGGAGCGGAACGTCCGTCCGTGCCCGGGACGTGTACGCCGAGGTGCAGCGCAGCGCAGCCTTCCAGGAGGTGCGCACCAGGTACCGGCGGTTCGTCGTACCGGCAGTCGCCGTGTTCCTCGTCTGGTACGTGAGCTATCTGGTCACCGCCACGGCAGCTCCGGGGCTCATGGCCCGGCCCGTGGCCGGGGCGGTGAACGTGGGCATGCTGGCCGGGCTGGGACAGTTCGTCACCACGTTCCTGTTCACCTGGGCCTATACACGGCATGCGCGGCTGCGTCGGGACCGGGCGGCGCTGGAGCTGCGCTGGGACACCCAGGAACTGACCCGCGGAGCACGGGGAGACGCCTCGTGACCGGTCACCACCAGACGCTGGCGCTGCTGCTGTTCAGCGGCTTCGTGGCCGTCACCCTCGGGATCACGACGTGGGTGAGCCGTCGCCGGCACGGTTCGGCCGAGGAGTTCTATGCGGGAGGGCGGTTGTTCTCTCCGATGGAGAATGGTTTTGCCATCGCGGGTGACTACATGTCGGCCGCCTCCTTCCTCGGGGTCACCGGGCTGATCGCGCTGTACGGGTACGACGGGATGCTGTACGTCGTGGGCTTTCTCGTGGCCTGGCTGGTGGTGCTGTTCCTGGTGGCCGAACTGGTCCGTAACTGCGGGCGGTTCACGCTGGCCGACGTGGTGGCCGCGCGGATGCGTGAGCGGCCGGTGCGGATCGCGGCGGGAACTTCCTCGGTGATGGTGTCCGTTCTGTATCTGGTGGCACAAATGGTCGGCTCGGGCAGCCTGGTGGCGCTGCTGCTGGGGCGGACGAGCGGGGCTGCCGGGGCCTGGGCGGTCATCGGGGTCGGGGCGCTCATGGTGATCTATGTGTCGTTGGGAGGGATGCGGGCCACCACCTGGATCCAGATCGTGAAAGCGGTCCTGCTGCTGAGCGGCACGATCGCGCTGACCGTGCTGCTCCTGCTGCGCTTCCACGGCGACGTCGACCGGTTGCTGCTCACGGCCGCCGAGCGCAGCGGTCACGGAAGGGCGTTCCTGGCGCCGGGCCTCAAGTACGGCGGCACCTGGACCGCACGCCTGGACTTCATCAGCCTGGGACTCGCCCTGGTGCTGGGCACGGCGGGACTGCCGCACATCCTGTCGCGCTTCTACACGGTGCCCACCGCGCGGGCCGCCCGCCGTTCCGCGGTGTGGTCGATCGGGCTGATCGGCGGGTTCTACCTGATGACGATCGTGCTCGGCTTCGGAGCGGCCGCGGTCGTCGGGCCGGATGCGGTACGCGGTTCGAACGCGGCAGGGAACACAGCGGTGCCCCTGCTCGCGCTCGAGCTGGGCGGCGGCGCGGGTTCCACTGGCGGAACGGTTCTCTTCGCGGTCGTCGCCGCCGTCGCGTTCGCCACGATCCTCGCCGTGGTCGCCGGCATCACGCTCGCCTCATCGGTGTCGGTGGCGCACGATCTGTACGCGTCGCTGCGGCGCTCGCGCCCCACGGTGCGCAGCGAGGTGGCGGTGGCGCGGTGGGCGGCGGTCGGCATCGGCGTCGTGGCGATCGCGCTCGGTCTGCTGGCCCGTGATCTCAACGTCGCTTTTCTCGTCGGTCTGGCGTTCGCCGTCGCCGCGTCGGCGAACCTTCCGGTGCTGCTGTATTCGCTGTTCTGGCGGGGTTTCACCACCCGCGGAGCGGTGTGGGCCGTGTACGGCGGGCTGATCCCGGCGCTGGGACTCGTGCTGCTCTCGCCGGTGGTGTCCGGCAGCCCGGCCTCGCTCTTCCCGGACGTCGACTTCCAGTACTTCCCCTTGCAGAACCCGGGCATCGTCTCCATCCCGCTCGGCTTCCTCGCCGGCTGGCTCGGCACGGTCACCTCGGTCGAGGCCGCGGACGAGGCCAAGTACGCCGAGACGGAGGTACGGTCGCTGACCGGCGCCGGGGCTGCGTAGCAGGGCGCGCGGCTCACCCTAAGGCGCCACCCAGGCGTACCGGTGCTCGGGCCGGCCGGTGTCGCCGTACTTCAGGGAGAGCCGGAGGCGGCCGACCTGTTCCAGGTGGCGGAGGTAGCGCTGGGCCGTGGAGCGGCTCAGGCCGGTCCTGGCGGCCACCTCGTGGGCCGACAGCGGCTGGTCCGCGCGGTGCAGAACGCCGCAGATCAGATCGGTCGTGGGCTCAGAGTGGCCGCTCGGCAGGCCGGGCGCCGACGGTGCGGCAGTGGTGCGCAGCGCCCCGAAGATCCGGTCGACCTGCTCCTGCCCCGTCAGGCCCCGGCCGCCGACGCGGTCCACCGTGCGACGCAGGGCGGCATAGGAGTCGAGGCGGGCGCGCAGGGCGGCGAAGGTGAAGGGCTTGACCAGGTAGTGCAGGGCGCCCAGGCGCATCGCCTGTTGGACGGTCGTCACATCACTGGCCGCGGTGATCATGATGACATCCGTGCCGTGGCCCTGCTCCCGCATGAGATGCACCAGGTCGAGACCGGTCCGGTCGGGCAGATAGTGGTCGAGCAGGACCAGGTCGATGCCGCCGCGTTCGACGGCGGTCAGGGCCTGGGCGGCGCTGTGCGCGCGGGCGGCCACCCGGAAGCCGGGAACCTTTCCCACGTACTTGGCGTTTATCTCAGCGACGCGGAAGTCGTCGTCCACGACCAGGACGTCAATCATCAGGCCTCTCCTAAGGCCGGCGAGCGTTAAGCCCGTGTTTCGTGCTCCGCAGTTCTAGCGCGAGCAAAATGAGCACAACAGGCTCTTGCGAGCAAAAGAAAGGCTTGTGCTCACAAGACTCCTGCTGTGGCCGGGGCCACACCTACCGTCCCGGGCCATGAGCGCACACACCAGCCCCGCCATTGAGCTGCGGGGCGCGAGCAAGACCTTCAGAACCCCGTCAGGGGGACTGCACACGGCCGTGCGCGGTCTGGACCTCACCGTCCGACGCGGCGAGTTCGTGGCTGTCGTAGGACCGACCGGCTGCGGCAAGTCCACCACGCTGACGCTGGTCAGTGGCTTGGAGGAGCCCACCGAGGGCGACGTGCTGGTGGCCGGCGAGCCGGTCGACGGCGTCGGCGACAAGGTCGGCTTCGTCTTCCAGCAGGACGCCACGTTCCCCTGGCGCACGGTCCTGTCCAACGTCATGGCCGGCCCGCGCTTCCGGGGCATACCCAAGGCCGAGGCCAAGGAGAAGGCACGGGAGTGGCTGGCCCGCGTCGGACTCGCCGCCTTCGAGGACCGCTACCCGCACCAGCTCTCCGGTGGTCAGCGCAAGCGCGTCGCCCTCGCCGCCACGTTCGTCAACGACCCCGAGATCCTGCTGATGGACGAGCCGTTCTCGGCGCTGGACGTGCAGACCCGGGCCCTGATGTCGGACGAGTTGCTGGAACTGTGGGAGGGCACGGGAGCCTCCGTCGTCTTCGTCACCCATGACCTGGAGGAGTCCATCGCGCTCGCCGACAAGGTCGTCGTGATGACCGCCGGACCCGCGACCGTGAAGCAGGTCTTCGACATCGACCTGCCCCGGCCGCGCAAGGTCGAGTCGGTGCGCCTTCAGCCGCGGTTCATCGAGATCTACCGTGAGATCTGGGAGTCCCTCGGCGAAGAGGTCCGCATCACCCGTGAGAGGGGTGCCGCTCATGTCGCCTGAGGTCATCAACGCGCCGGTCGTCGACACGGCCAAGGTCCCGGGCCGCGCCGAGTCGCGGGCCCAGGCCGCCCGCAGACGCAAGCTGGTCGTCTCCGCCGCGCGGGTCCTCCTCCTGGTGGCCGTGCTCGGCCTGTGGGAAGGGCTGTCCCGGGCCAAGATCATCGATCCGTTCAACTTCTCGATGCCGTCGCAGATCTGGGACCAGATCTGGACCTGGGTGATGCACGGAACCGCGCTCGGATCGCTGGGCGAACAGATCTGGTACACCCTCTACGAGGCACTCCTCGGCTGGGTCTTCGGTGTGGTTGCCGGTGTGTTGCTCGGCATTGCGCTCGGGCGGATCAGATTGCTCGCCGAGGTCCTTGGTCCATACATCAAGGTGCTCAACTCGATCCCCAGGATCGTCCTGGCGCCGATCTTCCTGATCTGGTTCGGACTCGGGCCGTCCTCCAAGGTCGCCTCCGCCGTCGTGCTGGTCTTCTTCCCGGTGTTCTTCAACGCCTTCCAGGGCGCCCGGGAGGTGGACCGCAACCTGGTGGCCAACGCCCGCATCCTGGGCGCTAGCGACCGCCGGGTCACGCTCCAGGTGGTCATCCCGTCGGCCACCTCCTGGATCTTCACCAGCCTCCACGTCAGTTTCGGCTTCGCGCTCATCGGCGCCATCGTCGGCGAGTACATCGGCGCCACCAAGGGCATCGGCCTGCTCGTCTCGCAGTCGCAGAACACCTTCAACTCGGCCGGTGTGTACGCCGCGATGGCCATCCTCGCGGTCGTCGCCCTCGCCGCCGAAGGACTGCTCACCTTCGCCGAGCGCCGCATCTTCCGCTGGAAGCCCGCCGGTTCCGACGACTGACCGGCCCCGCCCCGGAGCAGACCCGCCCCCCACGCCTTCCCCGCACCGCCCTCTCACAAGGACGTGAACCGCATGCGCAACACCGCCAGATACGCTTCCCTGGCCGCCGCCGGCCTGCTCGCCCTCTCCTCGCTCACCGCCTGCGCCAACGACGCGGCCGGCTCCACCGTCGACACCGGAAGCGGCGGCGGCAAGGGTGAGACGGTCAAGATCATGGTCGGTGGCCTGGACAAGGTCATCTACCTGCCCGCCATGCTCACCCAGCGCCTCGGCTACTTCCAGGCCGAGGGTGTGAATGTCCAACTCCTCAGCGAGCCCGCCGGTGTCCAGGCCGAGACCGCGCTCGTCTCCGGCCAGGTGCAGGGAGCGGTCGGCTTCTACGACCACACCCTCGATCTGCAGACCAAGGGCAAGTCGGTGGAGTCGGTCGTGCAGTTCTCGCACGCGCCCGGCGAGGTCGAGGTCGTCTCGAACAAGGCGGCCGGCGACCTGACCTCGCCCAAGGACTTCAAGGGCCGCAAGCTGGGCGTGACCGGTCTCGGTTCCTCCACCGACTTCCTCACCAAGTACCTGGCGGTCAAGAACGGCGTGAACGTCAGCGAGTTCTCGCCCGTGGCCGTGGGGGCAGGGCCCACGTTCATCGCGGCCCTGCAGAAGGGGGCGATCGACGGCGGTATGACCACCGACCCGACCGTCGCGACCGTTCTGGACAAGAAGGCCGGCAAGATCCTCCTCGACATGCGCACCCCCGAGGGCTCGCAGAAGGCACTCGGCGGGCCGTACCCGTCGTCAAGTCTGTACATGCAGACGGACTGGGTCAACGGACACAAGGACACCGTCCAGAAGTTGGTCAACGCATTCGTCAAGACGCTCAAGTGGATGTCCACCCACAGCGCCGACGAGATCGCCGCGAAGATGCCCGCCGACTACTCCCAGGGCAACAAGACGCTCTACGCACAGGCCATCAAGAGCACCCTGCCGATGTTCACCGACGACGGCGTGATGCCCCAGGGCGGCCCGGAGACCGTTGAGAAGGTCCTCAAGTCGTTCAACCCCAACATCAAGAACGCCAAGGTCGACTTGAGCAAGACCTACACGACCGAGTTCGTCAACGCTGCCAAGTAGCTGCCAAGCAGCCGCCAAGCAGACGAGCCCGCTCAGCCGCGGGTCGCCCACACGTAACGGTGTTCCGGGCGGCCCGCGTCGCCGTACTTGAGGGTCAGCCGCGCCCGTCCCGTGCGCTCCAGGAGCTTCAGATACCGCTGGGCCGTCTGCCGGCTCACCCCGGTCCGCTCGGCGGTCTCCTGGGCGGACAGCGGCCCTCCGGCGTTCATCAGCGCCTGGCGCACCAGCTCGGCCGTCGTGGGGGAGTGCCCCTTGGGCAGTTCTGGCTCCGACGGCGCGGACAGGGCGCGGAAGATGCGGTCCACCTGGGCCTGCTCGGCCTCGCCGCCGCCGTCCAGGGTGCGCCGCAGCTGCGCGTACGCCTCCAGCTTGGCGCGCAGACCGGCGAAGGCGAACGGCTTCACCAGGTACTGCAGCGCCCCCTGCCGCATCGCGGCCTGGACGGTCGACACGTCCCGCGCCGCCGTCACCATGATCAAGTCGGTCTGGTGGCCGCGCCGGCGCATCTCCCGCACGACCGCGAGACCGGTGTCGTCGGGCAGGTAGTGGTCCAGCAGGACCAGGTCCAGCCACGGCAGCGCCTCCACCTGGCGCAGCGCCTCGGCCGCGCTGTGCGCCTCGCCGGCCACATGGAATCCCGGCACCTTCGCCACGTACGCGGCGTTGACCCGGGCGACGCGGATGTCGTCGTCCACGACCAGGACCTCGATCATCGGGCCTCCTCCCCGGTGAGGGCGGCAGGCTCGGCGGACTCCTTGAGTACCGCGGGTTCCAGCTCGGGATCGGTCAGCGCCTCCGGCAGAACCACGGTGAACTCCGCACCGCCGCCGTCCGCCGCGTCCACCCTCGCGGTCCCGCCCTGCCGTTCGGCGAGCCGGCGCACCAGCGAGAGCCCGATGCCCCGCTTTCCGTGCGCGGGCGGCTTCTTGGTGGACCAGCCGTCAGTGAAGATCAACTCCCGCTGTTCGGCCGGGATTCCGGGGCCCGTGTCGCGGACCCTGAGCACGACCGTACGTCCCTCGGTGCGCAACTCGACCTCCACGCGCGCGTGCAGTGTGCCGGCGACCGCGTCGAGGGCGTTGTCCACCAGGTTGCCCACCACCGTGACCAGACCCCGCGGATCGATCAGCCGGTCCGGCAGCCTGGTGCGCTCCGACACCCACAGTGCGACACCGCGCTCGGCCGCCACGGTCGCCTTGCCGACCAGCAGTGCGGCCAGCAGGGGATCCTGGATCTTCTCGGTGACCTGCTCGGCGGTGACCCGGTGGTCGCCGACGACCTCGCCGACGAACTCCACGGCGTCGTCGTACATCTCCAGTTCCAGCAGTCCGAGCAGGGTGTGCATGCGGTTGGCGTGTTCGTGGTCCTGGGCGCGCAGGGCGTCGATCAGCCCGCGCGTGGAGTCCAGTTCGCGCCCCAGCTGCTCCAGCTCGGTGCGGTCGCGCAGGGTGGCCACGGCGCCGCCGTCGTCGGTGGGCATGCGGTTGGCGACCAGCACCCGCTGCCCGCGCACGGTGAGCAGGTCGGTGCCGGTCACCCGGCCGGCCAGCACGTCCGTCGTACGGCCTGCGCCGAGTGCCTCGTCGGGGGTCTGTCCGACGGCCTCGTCGCCGATGCCCAGCAGCCGCCGCGCCTCGTCGTTGAACAGGCGGATACGGCCGCCGCGGTCGAGGGCGACCACGCCCTCACGGATGCCGTGCAACATCGCCTCCCGCTCCGCGAGCAGCGCCGAGATGTCGGAGAAGGCCAGGTCCCGGGTCTGCCGCTGGACCCGGCGCGAGATCAGCCAGGCGGCCAGCGCACCCACCGCGAGAGCGCCCCCGGCGTACGCGAACAGCCCCGGGATCGCGCTGATCAGCCGCGCCCGCACACTGTCGTAGGCGATACCGACCGAGACCGCCCCGATGATGCGGTGGTGGGCGTCGTACAGCGGCACCTTGCCGCGCGCGGATCGGCCCAGGGTGCCCTTGTCGATCTCCATGACCTCATGGCCGTTCAGGGCGTCCTCGGGACTCGTGGAGACCTGCTGGCCGATCTGCGAGGTGGTGGGGTGCGACCAGCGCAGCCAGTGCCGGTCCAGCACCACGATGTACTCGGCGTGCGTGGTCCTCCGGATCCGCTCGGCCTCCTTCTGCACCGGGCCGTCCGGAGTCGGCGGGGTGGTCAGGACGCCCTCGGCGATCTGCGGGTCCTGGGCCGTGGTCTCGGCGATGGCCAGCGCGCGGCGCATCGCCTCCTGGTCCAGCTGCTTGCTCAGCGGCGCCAGGAACAGCCCGGTCGCGAGCACCGCGACCCCCGCGGCGATCGCCACCTGCATCAGCAGCACCTGCGAGAAGACCCGCCGTGGCATACCGAGGCGCAGACGGCGTGCGGAGGGCGTGGGGCTCATACCCATGACGGTACGTGGAAGGGATCAGCACGCCCCAGGGGGTGTGGTGGGGATCTCTTGGCCGGTTCTTGAACGAGGTGGCCGCTCAGCTCGCCAGCGCCGTGGGCCTCAGCTCGCGCACGTCGACCACGTCCATCCGCGCGGGCGTCCCCAGCACCGCCGCGCCGCAGCTCTCCGGACGGGGCGGCAGCGACGCGCCCTGGGCCACGGTCACCCGCCAGCGCCGGCCGTCGGCGTGTCCGACGGTGACCTCCCAGCGCGGAGCCCGGCCTTCGGTCCGTACGACGCCCAGCACCTCCGCCCGGTACTCGCCCGCGGCCGACCGGACGGCCAGCTCGGCCGCCTGACAGGGCCGTTCCCAGGCCGAGCACCCGCGGCACCCCTCGACCACGACGCGCCCTTCCTGGACACCGTGCAGCGCCTCCTTGACGGTGTGCGCCTCTACGCGGCCGTAGGCGTAGCCGTACGGCAGCACGAGCACCGTCGGCGAGAAGCGATGTCCACCCAGATGGGTGACCTCCCAGACGCCGCGCACTCCGGAGGCGGCCAGTTCGGCGGCCAGGGGGCGGCCCAGGAGGGCGCAGCAGCGGTCCCGCTTGCCGTTGGTGCACACGAGCGCGAGCGGGTCGCCGCGGTGCGGCCGCCCGCCGAGCGCGGTACCGAAGGAACGGTGGTCACCTGCTCCGAGGGCGGCGAAGTCGAGCCCGAGCAGCCGCCGGGGGTCGCGGATCCTTGCGCTGTGCAGCCATACGCGGCCCGGCACGGTGTGGGCGGCGTACAGCTGCCGGACGGCGGGCCTGCCCGGGTCGGCGTGACGTCCGGGGCGCCGGATGAGCGCGACGCGTACGCCGGTTCCCTCGGCGGCCGACTCCAGGGCCCGGCCCAGTGCGGGGTCGAGGTGGCTCGAAGTGAGCGCCGTGGCGCCCCACGGGCCGGCCTGTTCCAGCAGCAGCCACGTCGTCGCCGTGGCCGCCGTACCGGAAACGGGCTCGTCGAGGCTTCGGGAGACGGTCGCGCACCTACTCACAGAGGTGAGCCTAACCTGACTCTCTTCGCGGCGACTTCCGGCCGTCGTAGTGTCCTACTCCGGGAGGGGCTGGGGAGGCCGCGGGCCGACGTAGTGGCCGACGGGGCGCATGCGCAGGGGGCGCTCGCCGTACTCCTCCAGGGCGTGCGCGATCCAGCCCGCCGTCCGTGCGACGGCGAAGATCGTCTCGCCTGCCGTGGCCGCCATGCCGCTGGACGCGGTGAACACCGCCAGGGCCAGGTCGACGTTGGCGTGCAGCGGGGTGTGCCGCGCGGTCGTGGCGACGATGTCGCGGGCGGCGAGCAGGGCGGACTCCGCGCGCGGGACCTGCTCCAGGAGGCCGAACAGCACGCGCGCGCGGGGGTCCTCGCCGGTGTACAGCCGGTGGCCGAGCCCGGGGACGCGGCGGCCCGCGCGCAGTTCGTCGGCGATCACCGGGACCGCCGTGCCCTGGTCGAGGACGTCGAGCAGCATGCGGTGGGCCATGCCGCTCGCGGCACCGTGCAGCGGGCCCTCCAGGACGCCGAATCCGGCTGAGACGGCCGCGTAGGCGTGTGCGCGGGCCGAGGCGGCGACGCGGACCGCGAGCGTGGAGGCGGCCAGGTCGTGGTCGGCGAGCAGGGCGAGGGCGGTGTCCAGGACGCGCAGCGACGCCTCGTCGGCGGGGCGGCCGGTCAGCCGGGCCCACAGCCGGTGGGCGAGCGGGCCGTCGTCCTTGTGGGCGTGCCGGGCCGGCGGCAGCGCGGCCACGAGGGTCGGGATGAGGATCCGCGCGGTGTTCAGCACGGCGTCCTCCGACAGGTCGAAGCGCAGCGGGTCCTCGGCCGCCGCGGCGATCGCCGCGACGCGCAGCCGGTCGGTGGGGGAGGCGTGCTCGCTCAGGGCGTCGACCGCGCGGCGGGCCACCTCGACGGTGGGTCCGGGCGCGGAGAAGGTGACGCCCGGGGTCAGCCGGCCCGTCCACAGCCATTCCGCGACCTCCTCGTAGGAGTGACGCAGGGACATCTCCACGGCGTCCACGCCCCGGAAGAAGTACTGGTCCCGCTCGATCAGCGTGATCCGGGTCCGGACGGAGAGGTCCCCGCCGGAGCCCGGGCTCACGGCCGCCTCGCGCCGGTGGCGCCGGGCGAGGGCCTCGACCTCCTTCGCCTCGAAGGTGCTGGCGCGACCGCCGGGCTCGCGTCTGCTGCTGAGCAGGCCGCGGCTCACGTACGCGTACACGGTTTCGGGCTTCACGCCGAGCAGTTCGGCGGTCTCCTTGGTGGTCAGCCTCCGCCCGGGACGGCCGGGGGGAGCGGGTTCGTGATCGCGCATGGGGGTCACCGTAGCCGCCTCCGCATATCTTGATCGCGCCACATTGATTAAATCAACATTGACAAAGAATTAGTCAAGCATGGACAGTCTGATCAAGTCCAGGGAGGAGAACCATGGCCAACAACAGGACCGCAACCCCGCTCATCGACGCACCGCGCGGTCTCGCCGGCGTCGTCGTCACCGAGACCGAGATCGGCGACGTCCGCGGGCGGGAGGGCTTCTACCACTACCGCCAGTACTCGGCCGTCGAACTGGCGCGGACCCGGGGCTTCGAGGACGTCTGGCATCTCCTGGTGCACGGCTCGCTCCCGGACGCCGAGCGCCGCGCCGCCTTCACCGCCGAGACCGCGGCGCTGCGCCGGCTGCCCGACGAGGTCCGCGCGGCGCTGCCCGCGATCGCCGCGGCCAGCCGCCTTTCCGGCCCGCTGTCCGGACTGCGCACGGCCCTGTCGCTGCTGGGTTCGGCGCGGGACCTGCGACCGGTGTACGACATCGACGCGGACCGGCGCCGCGCCGACACCGTGGCGGTCTGCGCGGCCGTACCCACGCTGCTCACCGCCCTGTACCGGCTCGGACAGGGCCTCGACCCGGTCGAGCCGCGCGAGGACCTGTCCTACGCGGCCAACTACCTGTACATGTTGAACGGCGAGGAACCCGAGCCGCGGCGGGCGCGTGCTGTCGAGCAATACTTGATCTCAACCATTGATCATGGATTCAACGCGTCGACCTTCACCGCCCGCGTCATCGCCTCCACCGGCGCCGACGTGGCCGCCTGCCTGACCGGAGCCGTGGGCGCCCTGTCCGGTCCGCTGCACGGAGGCGCGCCCAGCCGGGCCCTGGACACCCTGGACGCCATCGGCACCCCGGACCGGATCGACCCCTGGATCCGGGAGCGGGTGCTCGCCGGCGACCGGATCATGGGCTTCGGACACGCCGTCTACCGCACGGAGGACCCCCGTTCGCGGATGCTGCGGGAGATCGCCCTCGGATTCGGCGGTCCGCGTGTGGACTTCGCGGTGGAGGTCGAGCGCCGGGTCGAGGCGATCCTCGCCGAGCTGAAGCCCGGCCGCGAACTGCACACCAACGTCGAGTTCTACGCCGGCGTGGTCATGGAACTCTGCGGCCTGCCCCGCGAGATGTTCACCCCCACCTTCGCCGCCGCACGGGTGGTCGGCTGGAGCGCCAACATCCTGGAACAGGCGGCAGACTCGAAGATCATCCGGCCGGTGGCGCGGTACGTGGGGCCGCAGCCGCCGGTCGCGGTACCGGCCGCCCGCTGACGGCGCGAGGCGACCGCAGCGCCCTCTTATGCTGGTCCGGCAGCCGGTCCACAGGGGCCCGGCCTCCGATGGGCCCCGGTCCACCGGGGCCGCCCCGTCCACAGCAGAGAGGTCACCCGTTGGGGAACAGCAGCGGTCCGCAGATCCCGGTCGTCGTGCTCGCCGGTTTCCTGGGCTCCGGAAAGACCACACTCCTCAACCACCTCCTGCACCGCAGCGGAGGCAGCCGCATCGGGGCGATCGTCAACGACTTCGGGGCCATCGAGATCGACGCGATGGCCGTCGCGGGCGCCCTCGGCGACTCCACCGTCTCGCTGGGCAACGGCTGCCTCTGCTGTGCCGTCGACGCCGGCGAACTCGACCTCTACCTGGACCGGCTCGCCGACCCCGACACCGGCATCGACGTGATCGTCATCGAGGCCAGCGGGCTCGCCGAACCCCAGGAACTGGTGCGGATGGTGCTGGCCAGCGAGCATCCGAGGGTCGTCTACGGCGGCCTGGTCGAGGTCGTGGACGCCGCCGAGTTCGACGACACCCGTGCCCGGCACCGCGAGATCGACCGGCACCTGGCCCTCGCCGACCTGGTGGTGGTCAACAAGCTCGACCGCGCCGCGGACGGTGAGCGGGTCCTCGGCCTGGTGCGGTCCCTCACGGACCGTGCCGCCGTGGTCCCCGCCACCTACGGCCGGATCGACCCCGAGTTCCTCTTCGACTGCCGGCCGGGCGAGGAGCGGATCGGACAGCTGTCCTTCGACGACCTGCACGAGCACACCGGGGACGACGGGCACGAGGAGCACGCCGGTCATCTGCACACCGGCTACGACAGCCTGTCCTTCACCTCCCAGGTCCCCCTGGAACCCCGCCGGCTCATGCGGTTCCTGGACAGCCGGCCCGAGGGGCTGTACCGCATCAAGGGGTACGTCGAATTCGGGCCGTACGACCCCCTCAACCGGTACGCCGTGCACGCCGTCGGCCGGTTCCTGCGCTTCTACCCCGAGCCCCCGGGCGCTGTCGGCGACCGCCTCACCCAGCTCGTGCTGATCGGCTCCGGCATCGACACGGAGGCTCTCGGCCAGGAGCTCAAGGGGTGCGAGAACGACGCCCCACACGCCGACGAACACGGCATGTGGGGCGTCCTGCGCTATGTCCAGGGCTCCGAGGAGGAGCCCGACGCGGTGTCCTACGAGGCCTAGAGCACCGGCCCCGCGACCACCGACACCGTCTTCGGCAACGACGTGCCCGAGCCGTCCCGGCGCGGGTCCAGCTCCGGCAGCTCCGCGGGGGTGCCGGTCTTCTGCGCCGCGCGCGCGGGAGCCGGTCCCGCCCAGGCCAGCGCCAGGCAGTCCTCGCCCTTCAGGAACCGCTGGCAGCGCACGCCGCCCGTGGCCCGGCCCTTGCGCGGGTACTGGTCGAACGGTGTCAGCTTGGCCGTCGTATGCACCGAGTCGTCCAGCGTGCCGCGCGAACCCGCCACGGTGAACACCACCGCGTCGGCCGCGGGGTCGACGGCCGTGAAGGAGATCACCTTCGCGCCCTCGGTGAGCTTGATGCCCGCCATACCGCCCGCCGGGCGGCCCTGCGGGCGCACGATGGACGCCTGGAAGCGCAGCAGCTGCGCGTCGTCGGTGATGAACACCAGGTCCTCGTCGCCGGTGCGCAGCTCCACCGCGCCGACGATCCGGTCGCCCTCCTTGAGGGTGATGACCTCCAACTCCTCCTTGCTGGACGGATAGTCGGGCACCACACGCTTGACGACACCCTGCTCGGTGCCGAGCGCGAGCCCCGGCGACGACTCGTCCAGCGTGGTCAGGCAGACCACCGTCTCGTCGTCCTCCAGGGAGACGAACTCCGCCAGCGGCGCGCCTCCGGACAGGTTCGGGGCCGCCGCCGTGTCCGGCAGCTGGGGCAGGTCGACCACGTTGATCCGCAGCAGCCGGCCCGCCGAGGTCACCGCCCCGATCTCGCCGCGCGCGGTCGCCGGGACCGCCGAGACGATCACGTCGTGCTTGACGCGCTTGGCGCCCTCCTGCTCCGTGAACGGCTCGGCGGTCGCCGTACGGGCCAGCAGACCCGTCGAGGACAGCAGCACCCGGCACGGGTCGTCGGCCACCTGCAGCGGCACCGTGGCCGCGGTGGCACCGGCGGACTCCAGCAGGACCGTGCGCCGGTCGGTGCCGAACTTCTTGGCCACCGCGGCCAGTTCGGCCGAAACCAGCTTGCGCAGCTCCGTGTCGGAGTCCAGGATCCGGGTCAGCTCCGCGATCTCCGCGGTGAGCTTCTCCTTCTCCGCCTCCAGCTCGATCCGGTCGTACTTGGTGAGCCGGCGCAGCGGCGTGTCGAGGATGTACTGCGTCTGCACCTCGCTCAGCGAGAAGCGCTCCATCAGGCGCTCCTTGGCCTGCGCGGAATTCTCGCTGGACCGGATCAGCCGAATGACCTCGTCGATGTCGACCAGCGCGGTGAGCAGGCCCTCGACCAGGTGCAGCCGGTCGCGCCGCTTGCCGCGGCGGAACTCGCTGCGGCGCCGGACCACGTCGAAGCGGTGGTCGAGGTAGACCTCCAGCAGCTCCTTCAGACCCAGCGTGAGCGGCTGGCCGTCCACCAGGGCGACGTTGTTGATGCCGAAGGACTCCTCCATCGGGGTCAGCTTGTACAGCTGCTCCAGGACCGCCTCCGGCACGAAGCCGTTCTTGATCTCGATGACCAGGCGCAGGCCGTGCTCACGGTCGGTGAGGTCCTTCACGTCGGCGATGCCCTGGACCTTCTTCGCGTTGACCAGGTCCTTGATCTTCGCGATGACCTTCTCGGGACCGACAGCGAAGGGCAGTTCGGTGATCACCAGGCCCTTGCGGCGGGCTGTCACCGTCTCCACCGACACCGTCGCGCGGATCTTGAAAGTGCCGCGGCCCGTCGCGTACGCGTCCCGGATGCCGTCCAGGCCGACGATCCTGCCGCCGGTGGGCAGGTCGGGGCCCGGGACGTGCCTCATCAGCGTGTCCAGGTCCGCGCTCGGATACCGGATCAGGTGGCGGGCGGCGGCGATCACCTCGCCGAGGTTGTGCGGCGGCATGTTCGTCGCCATGCCGACCGCGATGCCCGAGGAACCGTTGACCAGCAGGTTCGGGAAGGCGGCGGGCAGTGCCACCGGCTCGCGCTCCTGGCCGTCGTAGTTGGGCGCGAAGTCGACGGTGTCCTCGTCGATCGACTCGGTCATCAGGCTCGTCGCCTCGGCCTGGCGGCACTCGGTGTACCGCATGGCGGCCGGCGGGTCGTCGTTGCCCAGCGAGCCGAAGTTGCCGTGGCCGTCGACGAGCGGCACACGCATGGAGAACGGCTGCGCCATGCGCACCAGTGCGTCGTAGATCGACGCGTCACCGTGCGGGTGCAGCTTGCCCATGACCTCGCCGACGACACGCGCGCACTTCACATAGCCGCGGTCGGGGCGCAGGCCCATCTCGTTCATCTGGTACACGATCCGGCGGTGCACCGGCTTGAGGCCGTCACGGGCGTCCGGCAGTGCGCGCGAGTAGATGACCGAGTACGCGTACTCGAGGTAGGAGCCACGCATCTCGTCCACGACGTCGATGTCGAGGATCTTCTCCTCGTACGAATCGTCGGGCGGCGGGGTCTTCGTGCTGCGGCGGGCCATCGCTGCCGGCTCCTTGCTGAAGCGATTGACTGATCTGACGCGGACCATTGTGGACCGCGGCACTGACAGCCCGTGCCAGCACCCGGTCACAGCGTGCTTCCCGGATCTCGCGAGCCGGGTCCGGGGCAGGCTACGCGATCCGCTCTGGGCGTACGTCCGCGGGAACTTCGCCGAGCCCCCGCACGCTGTGCATACAGTGGCAGGAACGGCAGGAAGACCGCGGTTTTCACAACCGCATCCGCTCGCGAAGGGACGTACATGCCCATGGGTCACACGACCACAGCCGAGGCAGGCTCCGGGGGCCTGACAGCGACCGAGCACCGCCTGGCCAACGGTCTGCGCGTGGTGCTTTCCGAGGACCACCTGACCCCCGTGGCGGCGGTCTGCCTCTGGTACGACGTCGGCTCCCGCCACGAAGTCAAGGGACGTACCGGCCTGGCTCACCTTTTCGAGCACCTGATGTTCCAGGGCTCGGCACAGGTCAAGGGCAACGGTCACTTCGAGCTGGTGCAGGGCGCCGGCGGCTCGCTCAACGGCACCACCAGCTTCGAGCGCACCAACTACTTCGAGACCATGCCCGCCCACCAGCTGGAGCTCGCCCTCTGGCTGGAGGCCGACCGCATGGGCTCGCTGCTCGCCGCCCTGGACGACGAGTCCATGGAGAACCAGCGGGACGTCGTCAAGAACGAACGCCGCCAGCGCTACGACAACGTCCCCTACGGCACGGCCTTCGAGAAGCTGACCGCCCTGTCGTACCCGGAGGGCCACCCCTACCACCACACGCCGATCGGCTCCATGGCGGACCTGGACGCGGCCACCCTGGAGGACGCCCGCCAGTTCTTCCGCACCTACTACGCGCCGAACAACGCAGTGCTCTCCGTGGTCGGCGACATCGACTCCGAGCAGACCCTCGCCTGGATCGAGAAGTACTTCGGCTCGATCACCGCGCACGACGGCAAGCCCGCCCCGCGCGACGGCTCCCTGCCGGAGGTCATCGGCGAGCAGAAGCGCGAGGTTCTCGTCGAGGAGGTTCCGGCGCGCGCCCTGATGGCCGCCTACCGGCTCCCGCACGACGGCACGCGCGCGTGCGACGCGGCCGACCTCGCCCTGACCGTCCTCGGCGGCGGCGAGTCCTCCCGCCTGTACAACCGGCTGGTGCGCCGCGACCGTACGGCCGTCGCGGCCGGCTTCGGCCTGCTGCGCCTGGCCGGCGCGCCCTCGATGGGCTGGCTGGACGTGAAGACCTCCGGTGACGTCGAGGTGCCGGTCATCGAGGCCGCCATCGACGAGGAGCTGGCCCGGTTCGCCGAGGAGGGCCCCACGCCCGAGGAGATGGAGCGCGCCCAGGCCCAGCTGGAGCGCGAGTGGCTCGACCGGCTCGGCACGGTCTCCGGCCGCGCCGACGAACTGTGCCGGTACGCCGTCCTGTTCGGCGACCCGCAGCTCGCCCTCACCGCCGTCAAGCGCGTCCTGGAAGTGACTCCTCAGGAGGTCCAGGAGGTCGCCAAGGCCCGTCTGCGCCCCGACAACCGCGCGGTCCTGGTCTACGAACCGAAGGCCCCGGAGGAGGCCCCGGACGCCGACGTCCCCGAGGACCCGGAGCAGGAAGCGACCGTAGAGGCCGGTAACGAGAACGAGGAGACGGCCAAGTGACCGAGCTCGCCACCATGGAGTTCCACCCCCAGCCGCAGCCCGGCGAGGCCCGGCCCTGGGCGTTCCCGGCGCCCGAGCGCACCGCGCTCGACAACGGCCTGACCGTGCTGCGCTGCCACCGCCCCGGACAGCAGGTCGTCGCCGTCGAGGTACTGCTCGACGCGCCCCTGGACGCTGAGCCGGCCGGCCTGGACGGCGTTGCCACGATCATGGCGCGGGCCTTCTCCGAGGGCACCGACAAGCACTCCGCCGAGGAGTTCGCCGCCGAGCTGGAGCGCGCGGGCGCCACGCTCGACGCGCACGCCGACCACCCCGGCGTCCGGCTCAGCCTGGAGGTCCCCGCCTCCCGCCTGGCCAAGGGCCTTGGCCTGATCGCCGACGCGCTGCGCGCGCCCGCCTTCGCCGAGAGCGAGGTCGAGCGGCTGGTCCGCAACCGCCTGGACGAGATCCCGCACGAGCTGGCCAACCCCTCCCGCCGGGCCGCCAAGGAACTCTCCAAGGAGCTGTTCCCGGCGACCTCGCGCATGTCGCGTCCCCGCCAGGGCACCGAGGAGACCGTCGAGAAGATCGACGCCACCGCCGTACGCGCCTTCTACGACCGGTACGTACGCCCCGCCACGGCCACGGCCGTCGTGGTCGGCGACCTCACCGGCATCGACCTGGACGCGCTGCTCGGCGACACCCTGGGCGCCTGGACGGGCACCACGGGCGAGCCGCGGCCCGTGCCACCGGTGGCCGCGGACGACACCGGCCGCGTGGTCATCGTGGACCGGCCCGGCGCCGTCCAGACCCAGCTGCTCATCGGCCGCGTCGGCGCCGACCGGCACGACCGTGTGTGGCCCGCCCAGGTGCTCGGCACCTACTGCCTCGGCGGCACCCTCACCTCCCGCCTGGACCGCGTCCTGCGCGAGGAGAAGGGCTACACCTACGGGGTGCGCGCCTTCGGACAGGTCCTGCGGTCCGCACCGGACGGCACGGGCGCCTCGATGCTCGCCATCAGCGGCTCCGTGGACACCCCCAACACCGGTCCCGCGCTGGAGGACCTGTGGAAGGTGCTGCGGACCCTCGCGGCGGACGGCCTGACCGACGCCGAGCGGGACGTGGCCGTGCAGAACCTCGTCGGGGTGGCGCCGCTGAAGTACGAGACCGCGGCGGCCGTGGCGAGCACGCTGGCCGACCAGGTCGAGCAGCACCTGCCCGACGACTTCCAGGCGACGCTGTATCAGCAGCTGGCCGCGACGGGCACGGTGGAGGCCACGGCGGCCGTCGTGAACGCCTTCCCGGTGGACCGCCTGGTGACCGTCCTCGTCGGTGACGCGGCCCAGATCAAGGCGCCGGTCGAGGCGCTCGGCATCGGCGAAGTGACCGTGGTGGCGGCCGAGTAACAACGGCACGCACGCGTGGGGCCCTGACGGTCTACACACCGTCAGGGCCCCAGCTCTTCCACTCCCTTCCCCAGATGCCCGATTTGAGGCGGAGGTTGCCTGTCTGCCCTGTGGGATGCGCTACAAAGGCCCGGATTCGTTTGGGATTCGAAAGCCGCCTTCCGTAGCGTCGTCCGGGCTGTTCGTCAGGCAGTGCGCCGCACCCGCGGCACCGGACAGCCATCGCCGAGTCCCCGTACGGCGCGAGCCAGGGGAGCCGGGGACCCACCCTCCTGTCGCCGCCTTCGCGGCTGGAGGGGCCCAAGTCCCTGGGGTGAATCGGACGCCCACGCGTGAGCGAGGGGGTCCGTAGGAGACCTTCCTGCTCCGAACCCGTCAGCTAACCCGGTAGGCGAGAGGGAAGGAAAGGACCAGCCACTTCATGGCGTTCATGTGCGCCACCGGGAAGCACCGCAAGCCCGGCCGGGTCAAGCGCACCACCGCTCAGGCGGCCGGCATCGCGGCCCTCACCACCACCGGCGTCATCGGCACCCTCGCGGCGTCCCCGGCGACGGCCGCCGAGAACACCGCCGAGCAGACCGGCCTCACCCCGGTGATCAGCGTCGGCGACGACATCGCCGAGCAGATCGACGCACAGGCCGCCGCCCAGCAGCAGGCCGCCAACCAGAAGGCGGCCGAGCAGGCAGCGGCCAAGAGGGCCCAGGAGATCCGCGAGGCCAGGGCGCGCGCCGCCAGGGAGGCCGAGCGCAAGCAGCTGAACGCCTTCGTGGTCCCGATAGCGAACTCCTACGTCTCCACCGGCTACCAGGCCGGCAGCTCCCTGTGGTCCTCCGGCCACCACACGGGCATCGACTTCCACGCGGCCAGCGGCACGCCCGTTCACGCGGTCGGCACGGGCACCGTCGTCTCCACCGGGTGGGGCGGCGCGTACGGCAACGAGATCGTGATCAGGATGGCCGACGGCATGTACACCCAGTACGGCCATCTGTCGTCGATCGGCGTCACGGTGGGCCGGCAGGTCACCCCGGGCCAGCAGATCGGCCTGTCCGGCGCGACCGGCAACGTCACCGGTCCGCACCTCCACTTCGAGGCCCGTACGACCCCCGACTACGGCTCGGACGTCGACCCCGTCGCCTACCTCCGCAAGCACGGCGTGAACGTCTGACGACCCTGCCTCCCCCCGCGCAGCCCCGGCCCGCACCGGCCGGGGCTTTCGCTGATTTCCGGGGCGCCCACCGGATCCGCTGACCAAAAAATATCCATGGATTCCGGCCCGCCGTCGGAATGTCCGACGCATTGGAATAGAGTCACGGAACACGCGTCCATCGTCGACGTTTCACGGGGATTAGACGGAGGTCGGTCATGCGTATTCCGGCGCACTCGGTGTGTACGGCGATCCGGGACGACATCGTCGCCGGTGTCCACGAGCGCGGCGGCCGCCTCACCGAGGAAGTCCTGGCCCGCCGCTACGGCGTCTCACGGGTCCCCGTCCGCGAGGCCCTGCGCACCCTGGAGGCCGAGGGCTTCGTGGTGACCCGCCGGCACGCGGGCGCATGCGTGGCCGAACCGACCGAGCAGGAGGCCGCCGACCTGCTGGAGATGCGCAAGCTCCTGGAGCCGCTCGGGGCCGCCCGGGCCGCCCAGCGCCGCACGGAGGCCCACCTGAAGGTGCTGCGCGGCCTGGTCAGGCTCGGTCAGGAGCGGGCCAGGCGGGGCCACAGCGACGATCTGCGCTCCCTGGGCGGCTGGTTCCACGAAACGCTCGCCCAGGCCTGTGGCAGCCCCTCGCTGACCGCGATGCTCGGCCAGCTGCGGCACAAGATCGCCTGGATGTACGCGGTGGAGGCGCCGCCGAGCCCGGTGGAGGCCTGGGCGGAACACGGCGCCATCGTCGACGCGGTGGCGCGCGGCGACGGCGAGCGTGCGCGGGCGGTCACGGCGCTGCACACCGAGCGGGCGACGGCCGCGCACCGGCTGCGTTTTCCCGGGTCCGCCGATCGTGTGAGGACTTCGCAACACGCCGTAAACATGTCGAGTCTTCGGCATTAACACGGGCGCCGTATACAAAGAAGGGTCTATTCGTCGGGAGTGAATTTCCGACGCCCTTTTATCATGCGCCCTGAATTCACGGTCCGGAAAACGCGGAAGCCGCGCCACCCGGAATGGGCGGCGCGGCTCCCGCGCCTTGCTCAGACGGTCTCGGGCAGCTCTTCCAGGCCCTCGGAGACCAGCTTGGCCAGACGGTCCAGGGCGGCGTCCGCGCCCTCGGCGTCGGAGGCGAGGACGATCTCCTCGCCGCCCTGGGCGCCCAGGCCCAGGACAGCCAGCATGGAGGCCGCGTTGACGGGGGTGCCGTCAGCCTTGGCGATCGTCACCGGGACGCCTGCGGCCGTGGCGGCTCGGACGAAGATGGAGGCGGGGCGGGCGTGGAGGCCCTCGGCCCAGCCGACGTTGACGCGGCGCTCAGCCATGTGTTGCTGCCCTTCAGTCTTCAGGGTTGTCTAGACCAGTTTCCCATATCGTGAAGCGTGCCCGGAGCGGGCCTTCGGCCTGCCCCGGCGTGTCGTCGGACCGCGGCCTCGGTCCGAGTCGTCGTCCTCCACAGACTGCCCCGCGCCGTTGTCGTACGCGAGCCGTACTCTGGGGCCCATGCAGACCTCGGCGGACCGGCAGGACCGGCACCAGTACCCCGCCCACTGGGAGGCGGACGTGGTGCTGCGCGACGGGGGAACCGCCCGCATCCGGCCCATCACCATTGATGACGCCGACCGCCTGGTCAGCTTCTACGAGCAGGTCTCGGACGAGTCGAAGTACTACCGCTTCTTCGCGCCGTACCCCAGGCTCTCCGCCAAGGACGTCCACCGCTTCACGCACCACGACTTTGTGGACCGGGTGGGACTCGCGGCCACCATCGGCGGCGAGTTCATCGCCACCGTACGCTATGACCGCATCGGTGCCGACGGTCTGCCCGCCTCCGCGCCCGCCCACCCGTCTCCCACCGCCCTTGCCGGAGGGCGCTCCGCGCCCGCCCCTCCTGAAACGGCCGAGGTCGCCTTCCTCGTGCAGGACGCCCACCAGGGCCGCGGGGTCGCCTCCGCCCTGCTGGAGCACATCGCCGCCGTCGCCCGCGAGCGCGGCATCCGTCGCTTCGCCGCTGAGGTGCTGCCCGCCAACAGCAAGATGATCAAGGTGTTCACGGACGCCGGCTACACCCAGAAGCGCAGCTTCGAGGACGGCGTCGTACGCCTGGAGTTCGATCTCGAACCCACCGACCGCTCCGTCGCCGTGCAGCGCGCGCGGGAACAGCGCGCCGAGGCCCGCTCGGTACGGCGGCTCCTCGCGCCCGGTTCCGTGGCGGTCATCGGCGTCGGCCGCGCCCCCGGCGGCGTCGGCCGCAGCGTCCTCGGCAACATCAGGGACGCCGGGTACGGCGGCCGGCTGTACGCCGTGAACAAGGCCTTCCCGGAGGGCGTCGAGGAGGTCGACGGGGTGCCGGCGCACCGGTCCGTGCGGGACATCGACGGCCCGGTGGACCTCGCCGTCGTCGCCGTACCGGCCGGGTACGTGCCCGCCGTGGTCGCCGAATGCGGAGAACACGGGGTGCAGGGGCTCGTGGTGCTCTCCGCCGGGTACGCCGAGAGCGGGCCCGAGGGGCGCGAGCGGCAGCGGGCGCTCGTGCGGCAGGCGCGCGCGTACGGCATGCGGATCATCGGCCCGAACGCGTTCGGGATCATCAACACCGCACCGGACGTCCGGCTGAACGCCTCCCTGGCCCCTGAGATGCCCCGCCCCGGCCGCATCGGCATGTTCGCGCAGTCCGGCGCCATCGGCATCGCCCTGCTGTCCCGGCTGCACCGGCGCGGGGGAGGGGTCACCGGGGACACGGGCGTGTCCACCTTCGTGTCCGCCGGCAACCGCGCGGACGTCTCCGGCAACGACGTCCTCCAGTACTGGTACGACGACCCCGAGACCGACGTCGCCCTCATGTACCTGGAGTCCATCGGCAACCCCCGCAAGTTCACGCGCCTCGCACGGCGGACGGCGGCGGCGAAACCGCTGGTCGTGGTGCAGGGAGTAGGCTCCGCGCCCCAGGGGCACGCGGTACGGGCGACCCGGCTGCCGCACGCGACCGTCTCCGCGCTGCTGCGGCAGGCCGGGGTGATCCGGGTCGAGACGATCACCGAGCTGGTCGACGCCGGGTTGCTGCTCGCGCGGCAGCCGCTTCCGGCGGGGCCCAGGGTGGCGATCCTCGGGAACTCCGAGTCGCTGGGGGTGCTGACGTACGACCGCTGTCTCGCCGAGGGGCTGCGGCCGTCGCGTCCGGTGGATCTGACGACGGGGGCGACGGCGGAGGATTTCCATCGGGCGTTGACGCGGGCGCTGGCCGACGACACGTGCGACTCCGTCGTGGTGACGGCGATACCGGCCATCGGGGAGGCGTCGCCGGGGGATGCGGAGTTGGCGGAGGCGTTGCGGTCGGCTGCGGCGGCGGTTCCCGGTAAGCCGGTGCTGGTCGTGCATGTGGAGCTCGGAGGGCTTGCGGAAGCGTTGTCGGCCGCGGCCAGTACGGCACCTCAGGCCGTTGACAAGGCACCCGGTACCGCGGACGGTGCCCACCCGTTCCCCCCTGCGGAACGACTGCCCAGCACGCCTGCGGCTCCTCCGGAAGGCACGCATCTCATCCCCGCCTACCCCGCCGCCGAGCGGGCCGTTCGAGCGCTCGCCGAGGCTGTCAAGTACGGGCAGTGGCGGCGGGAGGCCATGGATCAGGGGAAGGTGCCCGAGTACGACGACATCGACGAGAAGGGTGCCGCGCGGCTGATCGGCGAGCTGCTCGCGCGTGGGGAGGGGCTCACGATCTCCGACGCCGAGACCTGCGAGCTGCTCGGGAAGTACGGCATCCCGGTGCGGCGAGCGCTCCCCGCCCCCACGCCCGATGCCGCCGCCGAGGCCGCCCGCACCCTCGGCTACCCGGTGGCTCTCAAGGCCACCGCCCCGCACCTCAGGCACCGCGCCGACCTGGGCGGCGTACGTCTCGACCTCGCGGACGAGGAGCAACTGCGCCGGGCCTACGCCGAGTTGACGGAGCTGTTCGGCGAGCCGGAGGAGCTGCGGCCGGTGGTGCAGGGCATGGCGCCGCGCGGCGTCGACACCGTCGTACGGGCGGTGATCGACCCGGCGGCCGGGGCCGTGCTGTCCTTCGGGCTCGCCGGGGCCGCCTCCCAGCTGCTCGACGATATGGCGCACCGGCTCGTCCCGGTCACCGACCGGGAGGCGACCTCGCTGGTGCGCTCGATCCGTACCGCGCCGCTGCTGTTCGGCTGGCGCGGCTCCACGCCCGTCGACACCCCGGCGCTGGAGGAGCTGCTGCTGCGGGTGTCCCGGCTGGTCGACGATCACCCGGAGGTGGTCGCCGTCACCCTGGAACCGGTCGTCGTCGCCCCGCACGGCGTGAGCGCCCTCGGCGCCACGGTACGGCTCGCGCCCCCGCCCGCCCGCGACGACCTCGGCCCGCGCACGATGCCGGCCTACTGACCGGGCGTGGGGGAGCGCATGGAGATCGCCGGCCTGGAGGCCGACTTCGTCGCACCCGCCCACGGGACCCGTCCCGGGGCCGCCACGCGCGTGTGCGCAGGTTCCCGGGGTCTGCGCGACTGGCCCGGACCCCCCCTGCCCACGGATTAGGATGGACGCCATGGCCAAGACCAGTACGACGACCCAGGGGCTGCGCGCGGCGATCGAGCGCAGCGGCTACTACCCGGCCCTCGTGGCCGAGGCGGTGGAGGCCGCTGTGGGCGGCGAGCCCATCCGGTCGTACCTGGTCCACCAGGAGACGACGTTCGACCAGAACGAGGTCCGCCGGCATGTCACGGTGCTGGTCCTCACCGGCAACCGCTTCATCGTCAGCCACACCGACGAGCAGGCCGCCGACAGCACCTCCCCGACGCCGTACGCCACCACCTCCACCGAGTCCGTGAAGCTCGGCCGGATCTCCTCGGTCGTGGTCAGCCGTGTGGTCGCGAACCCGGAGCAGTACGTGCCGGGCACGCTGCCCCGGGAGGTCGTGCTGACGATCGGCTGGGGCGCGGTCAGCCGCATCGACCTGGAGCCCGCCGCCTGTGGCGACCCCAACTGCGACGCCGACCACGGTTACACCGGCAACTCCACGGCGGACGACCTCAGCCTGCGCGTCAGCGAGGCCGGGGACGGTCCGGAGACGGTGCGCCAGGCGCTCGCCTTCGCCCAGGCCATCTCGGAGGCGACCGCGGACATCGCGCGCTGATGTCCCAGCTCTCCGCCTGGGACCACCCGGAACCGCTCGCCCTGGACACCGCGCCGCTGCCCGAGTACGGCACCGGCTCGCTCGCCGATCTGCTGCCCACCCTGGCCGCCGGAATGGACGTCCCCGGCATGACCGCGACGATCCCGGAACTGACCGCCGCCGACCGCGTCTGTGTCTTCCTGATCGACGGGCTCGGCTGGGAGCAGCTGCGGGCCCACCGGGACGAGGCGCCCTTCCTGACCTCGCTGCTCGGCACCTCGCGCGGCGGCACCGGCCGCCCGCTGACCGCCGGCTACCCGGCGACCACCGCGGTCTCCCTCGCCTCCGTCGGCACGGGCCTGCCGCCCGGCGCCCACGGCCTGCCCGGCTACACGGTCCGCAACCCGGCCACCGGCGAACTGATGAACCAGCTCCGCTGGCAGCCGTACACCGATCCGCGCGCCTGGCAGCCGTATCCCACCGTCTTCCAGCTGGCCCAGGCGGCCGGGGTGCACGCCGCCCAGGTGACCTCCCCCATCTTCGAGCACACTCCACTGACCAAGATCGCGCTCAGTGGCGGCAGCTTCCACGGCCGGCTGAGCGGCGAGGACCGCATGGACCTCGCGGCCGGGCAACTGGCCGCCGGGGACCGCTCGCTGGTCTACACGTACTACTCCGAGCTGGACGGCGCCGGGCACCGCTACGGCGTCGCCTCCGACACCTGGCGCGGCCAGCTGATGTACGTCGACCGGCTCGCCCAGCGCCTCGCCGAGCAACTGCCGCCGCGCAGCGCGCTCTACGTCACCGCCGACCACGGCATGGTCGACGTCCCGTTCGACGAGGAGCACCGCCTCGACTTCGACACGGACTGGGAGCTGCGCGCCGGGGTCGCCCTGCTGGGCGGTGAGGGCCGAGCGCGGCACGTGTACGCGGTGCCGGGCGCCGAGAACGACGTACTGACCGTCTGGCGCGAGGTGCTCGGCGAGCAGTTCTGGGTGGCCTCGCGGGACGAGGCGATCGCGGCGGGCTGGTTCGGGCCGCACATCGACGAGCGGGTGTACCCACGGCTCGGGGACGTGGTCGCGGCAGCCCACGACGACGTCCTGATCATCGCGTCCGAGCGGGAGCCCAAGGAGTCGGCGCTGGTCGGCAACCACGGTTCGATGACGCCTGCCGAGCAGCTGGTCCCGCTGCTCGAAGTACGCTCCTGAAACCCTCCGTTCCGACTGTTTGCCGAAAGGTGCTCAACTCCTCATGCCCGAGCTGGTGTTCTTCTCCGGAACGATGGACTGCGGGAAGTCGACGCTGGCTCTGCAGATCGAGCACAACCGCTCCGCGCGCGGCCTCGTCGGCATGATCTTCACCCGCGACGACCGCGCGGGCGAGGGCAAACTGTCCTCCCGGCTCGGCCTGGTCACCGACGCGGTGGAGGTCGCCGACGGCCAGGACCTGTACGCCACGCTCGTGGAGCATCTCTCGCAGGGCCGCCGGGCCGACTACGTGATCGCGGACGAGGCGCAGTTCCTCGGCCCCGAGCAGATCGACCAGCTCGCGCGCGTGGTGGACGATCTCGGACTGGACGTGTACGCCTTCGGGATCACCACCGACTTCCGCTCCAAGCTCTTCCCCGGCTCGCAGCGGCTGGTGGAGCTGGCCGACCGCATCGAGGTGCTCCAGGTGGAGGCGCTGTGCTGGTGTGGCGCCCGCGCCACGCACAACGCCCGCACGGTGGGCGGCGAGATGGTCGTGGAGGGCGCCCAGGTGGTCGTCGGCGACGTCAACCAGGCGGCGGGCGAGGTCGGCTACGAGGTGCTGTGCCGTCGCCACCACCGCCGCCGGATGACCGCCGCAACGGCCCGCGCGGCAGCCCTCTCCCCGGACGTCCTCCCCGTCTCCCTGTCCTGACCCTCCCGCCCCCCGAGCGCCTCTCCCGCCCCCAGAGCGCCTCTCCCAGCCCGTCCCGGCCCGTCCCGGCCGCGCTGAGCCCGACCCTGACGCATCTTGAGCCCGCCCCGCTTCCGGCCCGCCCCGCCCCGCTCCCGGCCCGCCCCGCTCCCGGCCCGGCCTGGGCCTCTCCGCTCGGCTCGGCGGTCTTGAAGCCGGGTCCGGTCCGGGCCCGGCCTGGGGCCTCTCCGCTCGGCTCGGCGGTCTTGAAGCCGGGTCCGGTCCGGGCCCGGCCTGGGCCCCTCCGCCCGGCCTGGCGTGCCCTGAGCCAACCCCGCTCGTTCCCGGCACGCCCCTGAGCCCGGTCGGCCCCGTTCAGCCACGTCCCGAGCCGGTCCGGCGCCCTCGCGTGCCCCGCGTCCTTGGCCGGTCCCGGTGCTTCCCGAGCCTCGCCGAGCCCCGCCGAGCCTCGCCGGGTCCGGCCGAGCCCCGCCGGGTCCCGCCGGGTCCGCCTGGGCGTCCTGGGCCGGTCCGGGGGCGCCGCCGTTTCGCTCAGTGCGGGTTCTGGACCATCGAGAACTCCGCGCCCTCCGGGTCCGCCACCGTGGCCACGCGGCCGTGCGGGCTGTCGTGCGGTGGCCGGATGACCCGGCCGCCTAGGTCCGCGACCTGACGCGTCGTCGCATCGGTGTCGGCGACTTCGAAGTACGTCTGCCAGTGCGGTCCGCGATCACGGGGCAGGGCGTGGCCCACGCCGTGCAGTCCGGCCACCGGGCGCCCGGCGAGGTGGAGGGTCACGTAGTCGAAGTCGGCGGACACCACCGGCTCCTGCTCGTAACCGAACACGGTCGCGTAGAACTTGGCGACACTCTCGGTCTCGAAGGTCACCAGCTCGTTCCACGCCGGCGTTCCGGGCACACCGGTGATCGCGGTGCCGAGATGCACGGAGCCCTGCCAGATGCCGAACACCGCCCCGGAGGGGTCCGCCGCGATGGCCAGCCGCCCGGCCTCCGCGGCGTCCAGCGGGCCGACCGCCACGGTGCCGCCGCACTCCCGTACCGTGTCGGCCGTGTGGTCCACGTCGTCCGAGGCGAAGTACGGCGTCCAGGCGATCGGCAGCCGGCGGTCCGGGGGCAGCTGGCCCATGCCCGCCACCTCGTGCCCGTCCAGCAGCGCCCGCACATACGGGCCGAGCTGCTGCGGGCCCGGCCGGAACTCCCAGCCGAACAGCTCACCGTAGAACTCCTCGGTGGCGCCCAGCCCGTGCGCCATCAGGCTCACCCAGCAGGGCGTACCGGACGCACGCCGCGCGTGCGGACCGGCCGGCTCCCGTGCCTCGGTCATCGATCACTCTCTCCCCGGCCCCTCGCGGTGGCCGTGTCGCTTCCGCTCCCCGGAAGGGGTGTCCACGCCGGCGGCGGGTACGCCCGTGCCGGTGCCCGCATCCTCCACGGCTGCCTCGTGCGATACCGCGCAGCCGCCCGGCGCTACCTCCGGGAGGATGCCCGATCTGCCGTCCTTCGCCGCTTTCTGACGCGGGCCGGCGGGTGTCCGTCGGCTGTACAGCCCGTGCTCGATCCCGTACGCCTGGTGATCGAGCGTGTCCGGCCGAGCAGAGTAGCCGGACCTGGACGCCGCGGCCACCCCTGGCGTAAGGATGGACGCCATGACAGCCATCATCACCGCAACCGATCTCGCGCACGAACTGGCCGGGGACCGCCCGCCGCTGCTGCTGGACGTGCGCTGGCAGCTGAGCCTGGCCAAGGCGGCGGGCGCGCCGGCCTTCGACGGCCGGGCCGAGTACGCGGCCGGTCACCTCCCCGGCGCGGTCTTCGTCGACCTGGACCGTGAACTGGCCGGAGTGCCCGGGGAACGCGGCAGGCATCCGCTGCCGGACCTCGCGGAGTTCGGTGCCGCGATGCGCCGTGCGGGCGTGTCGGCCACCCGCCCGGTCGTCGTGTACGACGGCGGCCAGGGCTGGGCGGCGGCGCGCGCCTGGTGGCTGCTGCGCTGGACGGGTCACCCGGACGTGCGGGTCCTCGACGGCGGTTTGGCGGCCTGGGAGGGCGAGCTGTCCACCGAGGCGCCGGAGATGGCCGAGGGCGACTTCCGGCCGGCACCGGCCGCCGCGGGGCTGCTGGACGCGGACGGGGCCGCCGCCCTGGCCCGCGCGGGCGTACTGCTGGACGCGCGTGCGGGGGAGCGGTACCGCGGGGAGGTGGAGCCGGTGGACCGGGTCGGCGGGCACATCCCGGGCGCGGTGTCGGCGCCCACGACGGAGAACGTGGGCCCCGACGGCTGCTTCCTGCCCGCGGTGGAGCTGCGGGACCGCTTCAAGGCGCTGGGCGTCTCCGCGGACACCGAGGTGGGCGTGTACTGCGGTTCAGGCGTCTCCGGTGCCCACGAGGTCCTCGCCCTCGCCGTGGCCGGCATTCCGGCGGCCCTGTACGTCGGTTCGTGGTCCGAGTGGTCCTCGGACCCGTCCCGTCCGGTGGCCGTAGGTGCGGATCCGCAGTAGCGGCAGCCGGAAGCGGGGGCACGCGTGCGTGCCCCCGCCTTTGCCGTACGGCCTGCTTACTCCTGCTTCTTGCGCCGCGTGCCGAACACGATCTCGTCCCAGCTCGGGACGGCCGCGCGGCGGCCGGGGCGGACGCCGTCGGCCTCGGCCTGCCGGTCGGTCGCGCCGATGAGCCGGTCGCGGTGGCTGCCCACGGAGCGGGGCATGAGGACGTCCGCGTAGGCCGAGCCGGCCGAGGCGGCGGGGGCCGGCGGCTCCTCGGCGGCCGGTTCGTCGGCGGGCTCCTCCGGTGTCTCCGCCGGGCGCTCGGGGACCACCAGGTCGCCCCGGAAGCTCGGCACGGCCTCCAGCAGGCTGGTCAGCGAGTCGCGTTCGCCCGTGCTGTCCTCGGTGGGTTCGGAGGGCGGCGCGGGCAGGCTCGGACGTTCCCGGTCGCTCCGGTCGAGCGCGCGGTCCATCGAACGCTCGCGCGGCAGGCGGGCGATGCGCGGGACGAACGGGAAGCTCGGCTCGGGCACGGCGAGGTCGTCGGACTCGCCGATGAGCGAGCGCGCCTCGTCGTCCACGGCCTGGACGAGCCGCCGGGGCGGGTCGTACGTCCAGCTCGCCGAGTGCGGTTCGCCCGCGACCTGGTAGACGAGGAGCACCTCCCAGGTGCCGTCGTCGCGGCGCCAGGAGTCCCACTGCACGGTGTCCTTCTCGGCGCCGCGCAGCAGCAGTCGCTCCTGCACGGCCTCGCCGAGCAGCGGGCCGGAGTTCTCGCCGGGGCGGCGGACCGGGGTCTTGCGGGCGCGCTCCGCCATGAAGGCGCGCTCGGCCAGCACGGGCCCCTCGAACCGCCGTACGCGGTCGACGGGGATGCCGGCGAGCTGGGCGACCTCTTCCGCGGTGGCCCCGGCACGTATACGCGCCTGGATGTCACGCGGGCGCAGATGGCTTTCGACCTCGATCTCGATCTGACCGAGACGGGGCCGGTCGCCGCGCACGGCGGCGCGGAGCCGTTCGTCGATCGGAAGCGTGTACTCCGTAGAGTCGGCAGCCTTGAGCACCAGCCGTGTGCCGTCATTCGAGACGGCCACGACACGCAGTTCGGGCATGGGGACCTCCCGGGTGGTGCCTGCCGACGTCACGTGCGTCGCTGCTTCCGCTAGTCGAGTGTGGCCTGCCCGGGTGCAGCCTGCCACAACCTTGCCGAGTTGCCCGGCGTGTCGGGCACGGACCCTGGGGCGCCGTTATGGCACGGTTACCCGTTCGCAACGCTAAGTGACGAAATCTGTCACCCTGTGCAACTAGCCCCCTCCCGGCGGTCCTGCAAGGCCGCGGACACCCTGGTGGGAGACCGGACCCAGGGCTCGCAACAGTACTCCATTTGGACCATGTGCGTGGATGGGCGCGCCGCCCAACTTCTGACAAGGCTTGCGACTTGGCCCCTGGCAACCGGTTTTACCGATCACGAACGTGGCGGACTTCACGCAATCCGCAGAAACGGAACTATTGGTTTCGTCGGCACGTCCCTCCCTCGGAAAGTCCGTCACGAGGCCTACGACCCCAGAACCCTGCGCAAGTAGTCGTTCTGGAACAGCCGTTCCGGGTCAAGGCGGTCCCTCAGTGCGGTGAACTCCCCGAAACGCGGGTACACGCGCGCGAAGTACTCCGCGTCCCGCGTGTGCACCTTGCCCCAGTGCGGCCGGCCCTCGTGCGCGGTGAGGATGCGCTCGGCGGCGGTGAAGTAGGCGTGGTAGGGCGTCCCCCGGAACATGTGGACGGCGACGTAGGCGCTGTCCCGGCCGGACGCGGTGGACAGGGTGATGTCGTCGGCCGGGGCGGTGCGCACCTCCACGGGGAAGCTGACGCGCAGCCCCGAGCGGTCGACCATGGTCCTCAGCTCCCGCAGCGTCTCCGCCAGGGCCGCGCGCGGGACGGCGTACTCCATCTCCACGAACCGCACCCGGCGCGGCGAGGTGAAGACCTTGTAGGGGATGTCCGTGTACGTCCGCGCGGACAGGGCCTTGCTGGAGATCCGGGCGATGGCCGGGACGGTGGCGGGGACGGCGCGGCCGACCCACTGGGCCACCTGGAAGACGCCGTTGGAGAGGAACTCGTCCTCGAACCAGCCGGCCAGCTGCCCCACGGGCCGCTCGGGGCCGGCACTGCGGTTGTTCCGCTTGGTGTTGGTGCTGCCGGTGTGCGGGAACCAGTAGAACTCGAAGTGCTCGTTCTCGGCCCACAGCTGATCGAACTCGGCGAGGACCCGCTCGAACGGCATCGGCTCCTCCCGCGCGGTGAGCAGGAACAGCGGCTCCACGGCGAAGGTGATCGCGGTGACGACGCCGAGGGCACCGAGGCCTATTCGGGCGGCCGCGAAGACGTCCGGGTTCTCCTTCCCGGAACAGGTGAGCACCGAGCCGTCCGCCGTGACGAGTTCGAGGCCCTTGATCTGGGCGGCGATGGAACCGGACTCACGGCCCGTGCCGTGCGTGCCGGTGCTGGTGGCCCCGGAGACGGTCTGCTCCATGATGTCGCCCATGTTGGTCAACGACAGGCCCTCGCGCGCCAGAGCCGCATTGAGTCTCTTGAGCGGGGTGCCGGCCTCCACCGTGACCGTCATGGCTTCGCGGTCAATCCTGCGGATTCCGGTCAACAGTTGAGGGCGGATCAACACACCGTCGGTGGCCGCGATCGACGTGAAGGAGTGGCCGGTCCCGACCGCCTTCACCTTGAGGCCGTCCTCGGCCGCAGCGCGCACCGCCGCGGCCAGCTCGTCCACCGACGCCGGCGCGACCTGCCGGGCGGGCCGGGCGGAGACGTTCCCGCCCCAGTTACGCCAGGTGCCGTTCTTCCCGCTCGCTGTGCTGCTCAACGGTGCCTCCCCGACCCGCGGCCGGCCTGCGCAGCCGACGGTACCCCAGGAAACCGACCGCGACCGCGACGGCCCCGGACACGGCCGGAACCCCGTACCCGGCCCGTGCCCCGGCGGCGTCGATCACCCAGCCGGCCATGGCGGAGCCGAGCGCGACGCCGACCGCGAGGCCGGTGCTCACCCAGGTCATGCCCTCGGTGAGCTGCGCGCGAGGTACGTGCTCTTCGATGAGGGACATCGTCGTGATCATCGTCGGTGCGATGGACAGCCCCGCAACGAACAGTGCCACGGCCAGAAGCGGCAGGTTTCCGACCAGTAGGAGGGGGATCATACTCACGGCCATCGCCGCCACGCCCAGGAGCCAGCGGCGTTCCGGCGCCCCGGCGAACCGGAGCAGCCCGAAGACCACGCCGGCCGCACAGGAACCGGCCGCGTACAGCGCGAGGACCACGCTCGCCACGCCCTTGTGGCCGCGCTCGTCGGCGAAGGCGACGGTGACCACGTCCACGGAGCCGAAGATCGCGCCGGTCGCCATGAAGGTCGCCACCAGCACCTGCAGGCCGGCCGAGCGCAGAGCCGTACCGCCGCCGTGCTTCTCGCGCGGGTGCGGCTCCGGCTCGGTGGCGCGCTGGGCGGTGAGCCAGAAGACGCCGGCGGCCAGGAAGCAGGCGGCGAGCAGCGGCCCGGCCTCCGGGAACCAGGCCGTGGACAGCCCGATGGAGATGATCGGGCCGAAGATGAAGCAGACCTCGTCGACGACCGACTCGAACGAGTAGGCGATGTGCAGCTTCGGCGTGCCCCGGTACAGCGCCGCCCAGCGGGACCGGATCATCGCGCCCAGGCTCGGCACCGAGCCGATCCCGGCCGCGCACACGAACAGCACCCAGTCCGGCCCCTTCAGGTGCGCGGCGAGCAGCAGCCCGGCCGCCGCCGCGAGCGCCACCAGGGTGGCCGGGCGCAGCACCCGGCGCTGCCCGTGCTGGTCGACCAGGCGGGAGATCTGCGGGCCGATCGCCGCGGCGGACAGCGCCATGGTGGCCGACAGCGCGCCCGCGAGCCCGTACCGCCCGGTCAGCTGGGAGACCATCGTGACCACGCCGATGCCCATCATCGACAGCGGCATCCGGCCGAGGAATCCCGCGGCGGAGAACGCCTTGGTTCCGGGCTCGGCGAACAGGGCTCTGTAGGGGCTGGGCAACAGGGTCTCCGAAGCGGCTCGGTAAGGCGCGAATGCGGCCGATACAGCTTACGAATTAGGACACCCTAATTGCACCCCTGTTGACTGCGGGAAATACCGGCATAAACCTACTGGAACCCGACTCGTCACCCCACTGTTGCCCGGCTGTCAGCGCCGGGTGGCAGGATCGAGACATGCCAGACGCGCTCGATGCCACCCCCTACGACGCCCTGCTCCTGCTCTCCTTCGGCGGCCCCGAAGGCCCGGACGACGTGGTCCCGTTCCTGGAGAACGTCACGCGCGGGCGCGGCATCCCGAAGGAACGCCTGAAGGAAGTCGGGCAGCACTACTTCCTGTTCGGCGGGGTCAGCCCCATCAACGACCAGAACCGCGCCCTGCTGGACGCCCTGCGCAAGGACTTCGCCGAGCACGGCCTGGACCTGCCGGTCTACTGGGGCAACCGCAACTGGGCGCCGTACCTCACCGACACCCTGCGCGAGATGGTGGCCGACGGCCGCCGCCGCATCCTGGTGCTCGCCACCAGCGCCTACGCCTCCTACTCCGGCTGCCGCCAGTACCGCGAGAACCTCGCCGACGCGCTGGGAACCCTGGAAGCCGAGGGCCTGGAGCTGCCGAGGATCGACAAGCTGCGGCACTACTTCAACCACCCCGGCTTCGTCGAGCCCATGATCGACGGCGTGCTGCGCTCCCTCGCCGACCTTCCCGAGGACGCCCGCGCGGGCGCCCACATCGCCTTCACCACACACTCCGTCCCGACCGCCGCCGCCGACACCTCCGGGCCCGTCGAGGCCCACGGCGAGGGCGGCGCGTACGTCGAGCAGCACCTGGACGTGGCCCAGCTGATCGCCGACGCCGTCCGCGAGCGCACGGGTGTGGACCACCCCTGGCGGCTGGTCTACCAGTCCCGGTCCGGCGCCCCGCACATCCCATGGCTGGAGCCGGACATCTGCGACCACCTGGAGGAGCAGCACGCGGCGGGAGTCCCGGCCGTCGTGATGGCGCCGATCGGCTTCGTCTCCGACCATATGGAGGTCCTGTACGACCTCGACACCGAGGCCACGGGCAAGGCCGAGGAGCTGGGCCTGCCGGTGCGCCGCTCGGCCACCGTGGGTGCCGACCCGCGGTTCGCCGCCGCCGTCCGCGAGCTGATCACCGAGCGTGCCGCCGTGGAGCGCGGCCAGGAGGTCGCCCCCTGCGCCCTGGGCGCCCTCGGCGCGAGCCACGACATCTGCCCGGTCGGCTGCTGCCCGTCCCGTACGCCCCGCCCGGCCGCCGCCGGCGCCGACAGCCCCTACGCCTGAGGAGCCCCGTGACCGATGCCCTGCACCGGGAACTGCTGGAGCTGGCCCAGGAGGCCGCCCGCCGGGCCGGAGAGCTGCTGCGGGACGGCCGCCCGGCCGATCTGGCCGTGGCGAGGACCAAGTCCAGCCCGATCGACGTCGTCACCGAGATGGACATTGCCGCGGAGAAGCTGATCACCGATCTGATCTCCGGTCGGCGGCCCGACGACGGCTTCCTCGGCGAGGAAGGTGCCTCCAGCGAGGGCACCAGCGGCATCCGTTGGGTGATCGACCCGCTCGACGGGACGGTGAACTACCTGTACGGGCTGCCGACCTGGGCGGTGTCCATCGCGGCCGAGCAGGACGGCGAGACGGTCGCCGGGGTCGTCGCGGCCCCGATGCGCGGCGAGACGTACCACGCCGTGCGCGGGGGCGGCGCCTGGGTCACCGGCGCGTGGGAGGGCGAGCAGGCGCTCGCCTGCCGTCCCGCGCCCCCGCTGGACCAGGCGCTCGTCTCCACCGGTTTCAACTACGTCGCCGAGGTCCGCGCGCGTCAGGCCGAGGTCGCCGGCCGGCTCATCCCGCTGCTGCGGGACATCCGGCGCAGCGGCTCGGCGGCGGTCGACCTGTGCGATGTGGCCTGCGGCCGGCTTGACGGGTACTACGAGCGGGGGCTGAACGCGTGGGACTTCGCGGCGGGTGACCTGATCGCCCGGGAGGCGGGCGCGCTGGTCGGTGGGCGGCCGGGGGAGCGACCGTCACGGGAGCTGACGGTGGCGGGTGCGCCGGGTGTCTTCCAGCCCCTTCAGCGGCTGCTGGAGGACTTCGGGGCGTGGCACGACTGAGGCGGGGGCCGAGGCGGGTCCGGCACCGCCGATGACCGCCGTCGTGGCGGAGCGCCGTTGCGGCGGGAGAGAGGCACCTGCGGGAAGAGAGGCACCTGCGGGCGGAAGAAGCCGGCACCGGCAAGGTTCGCAGCGAGAAACCGGCAGACGCAAAGGGACCCCGGCGCTGGATTCGCCGGGGTCCCTTCTTGCGCTTTCGGCCGATCAGACGCGTGACGCGCCGACCTCCACACCGTGTTCGGCGGCGAGGCGTCGCAGGTCGTCGAGCTCTGCCTGCTCCACTTCGACGAGGAAGTCGTCACCCTCGTCACGAGCCCGCGACAGGTCGGACTCGGTCGCCCTTATGCGCTGCAGAAGTCCTGCGGTGAAAGCGTCCATGCTGCGCCCCCTCGTCCTGGGTCGTGGGTCGGTGGCACGGGGGTGTGCCTGTTGGGAAAGGGGCGATCACGTCTCTCGCAGGTGCCCAGCGCTGCCCTGCCGGGCGGCGACGGTGCCGGACACCCACGCCCACTCTGCGGAAGCGGATGGCGGAGTACCACATGGTGCTGCGGCACATGCAGAGCGTGATCGCGGGGTGTAAAGCCGTCCTCCCCCCGCTCCCCTGCCCGGAAACCTCAACCGGAACAGAAAATCTCGTATTCCTGCCCGCAACGCCGGTCGGAGCGGTCCGCAACCCGCCTTACAGCCGACTTACGGCCGAAAAGGGCAGGATGGAGGTCACACCCCACGAAGACCCCTGCCCGCACGCGCCCACGGTGTGCTGTGCGGGTGGACAGAGGAAGGACTTGCGACGTGCGCGTACTCGTCGTCGAGGACGAGCAGCTGCTCGCCGATGCGGTGGCCACCGGACTGCGCCGGGAGGCCATGGCCGTCGACGTCGTGTACGACGGTGCGGCCGCCCTGGAGCGCATCGGCGTCAACGACTACGACGTGGTCGTCCTCGACCGCGACCTCCCGCTCGTGCACGGCGACGACGTCTGCCGCAAGGTCGTGGAGCTGGGCATGCCCACGCGCGTGCTCATGCTCACCGCCTCCGGTGACGTCAGCGACCGGGTCGAGGGCCTGGAGATCGGCGCCGACGACTATCTGCCCAAGCCGTTCGCGTTCAGCGAGCTGATCGCGCGCGTGCGCGCCCTCGGCCGTCGTACGAGCGTGCCGCTGCCGCCGGTCCTGGAGCGCGCCGGCATCAAGCTCGACCCCAACCGCCGCGAGGTGTTCCGGGAGGGCAGGGAGATCCAGCTGGCGCCCAAGGAGTTCGCGGTGCTGGAGGTGCTCATGCGCAGCGAGGGCGCGGTCGTCTCGGCCGAGCAGCTGCTGGAGAAGGCCTGGGACGAGAACACCGACCCGTTCACCAACGTCGTGCGGGTCACCGTGATGACCCTGCGCCGCAAACTCGGTGAGCCACCGGTGATCGTCACCGTCCCCGGCTCCGGCTACCGGATCTGATCCGCCATGGCCGCCACCCCCGCGCCGCCCCAGGCGCCACCGAAGCCCACCTGGGACCCGAGAAGGCCGCAGCCCCCCTTCCCGTGGCTGCGCCCGACCATCCGGATACGGCTCACGCTGCTGTACGGCGGCATGTTCCTGATCGCCGGCATCCTGCTGCTGTCGATCATCTATCTGCTGGCCGCGCAGGCGATCAGCACCGGCAACCAACCGCTGTTCAAGATCGTCAGCGGTTCGCAGATACGGGTCACCAGCGACAACTGCCCCGCGATCACAGCGATCAACTCCAGCCCGCTGCCGCTGTCGGACTTCAACGACGCGATCGCCCACTGCGTGGACCAGCAGCGCCAGACGGCCCTGGACGATCTGCTCAGCCGCTCGCTGCTGGCCCTGCTCGGTCTCGCCGTGATCGCGTTCGCGTTCGGTTACGCGATGGCCGGCCGTGTGCTGTCCCCGCTCGGCCGGATCACCCGCACCGCCCGCCAGGTGGCCGGATCCGACCTGTCCCGCCGGATCGAGCTGGACGGCCCGGACGACGAGCTGAAGGAACTGGCGGACACCTTCGACGACATGCTGGAGCGGCTGCAACGGGCCTTCACCGCCCAGCAGCGCTTCGTCGGCAACGCCTCGCACGAGTTGCGCACTCCGCTCGCGATCAACAGAACGCTGCTCGAGGTCCATCTGTCGGACCCGAACGCCCCGGTGGAGCTGCAGCAGCTCGGCAAGACGCTGCTGGCGACCAACGAGCGAAGCGAACAGCTGGTCGAGGGCCTGCTGCTGCTCGCCCGCAGCGACAACCAGATCGTCGAGCGAAAGCCCGTCGACCTGGCCGAGGTCGCCACCCAGGCCATCGACCAGGTGCACGCCGAGGCCGACACCAAGGGCGTGAAGATCCGCGGCGAGCGCAAGCCCGCCGTGGTGCAGGGCAACGGCGTGCTGCTGGAGCGGATCGCGCTGAACCTGGTGCAGAACGCCGTGCGGTACAACGTGTCCGAGGACGCTTGGGTCGAGGTGAACACCGGGGTCGAGCACGGACAGGCGGTGCTGACCGTCACGAACACCGGGCCGGTGGTACCGGCGTACGAGATCGACAACCTCTTCGAGCCCTTCAGACGGCTCCGTACGGAGCGCACGGGCAGTGACAAGGGCGTCGGCCTCGGCCTGTCCATCGTCCGGTCGGTGGCGCGCGCACACGGCGGCCACATCGTGGCGCAGCCCCGCGAGGGCGGGGGCCTGGTGATGCGGGTCACTATGCCGTTGTGATCCGGACCGACACACGCGGAGGATGTTCGCTTTGCGCGGAATTTTCGGGACGCCGGACGGGGTTCACATTGTGTGATCAATCACATGGGCGGATTTCCAGCCATGTACGCTCCGTGATCATGACACATGGCAGAAAGCCGGGAAAGTCCTGGTTTTCAGGGCTCTTGATCACGGGAAGTACACGGTGAGGCGCCTTTGAGGTGCGGCATTCGAACCGTGTACGGTCCTCACCGCCGTCCAAGCCGATCACTCTTGAGAGGTCGGGTTGGGTGTCGATTGAGTAACAGACCTTGATGTGAGGCAAAATCTCCGCCTCAGGTCGGGCACAAGTCCGGCCTCTCACGCGTTACGTGCGCTGGAGACACCGCAGACACCCAGAGGGGGAGAGCGATATGGCAACCGATTACGACACTCCACGCAAGACCGACGACGACGTCGACTCGGACAGTCTCGAAGAACTGAAGGCCCGGCGGAACGACAAGTCCACCTCGTCGGTCGACGTCGACGAGTTCGAGGCCGCCGAAGGCCTCGAACTGCCCGGCGCCGACCTTTCGAACGAGGAGCTGGCCGTTCGGGTACTGCCCAAGCAGCAGGACGAGTTCACCTGCATGAGCTGCTTCCTGGTGCACCACCGCAGCCAGCTGGCCCGTGAGAAGAACGGTCAGCCGATCTGCCGCGACTGCGACTGAGGTCGGGTCGGCCGTGACTGGCTCGACCCCTCCACGGAAGCGCCGCTTCCCTCTCGGGAAAGCGGACCAAGGGCCGTCCGACGGCCCGCACGGCGCGCGTGACGACGAGCGGGGTTCACCGGGCGAGGTGGCCCCGCTCGCACCGGCGACCGACCGGGCGGACCGCCCGGCGCCGGTGCGGCAGCCCGCGCCCGCCGCACGGCTGGGGGTACCCCCGACTCGAACGGAGTCGAGAGCTTGGGGGAGGGCGGCGGTGATGCGTGACAAGGCCCGGGACCTGGCCCGGGAAGGGGCCCGCAGGGGCGGCAGCCGCGCCCGCGCGGGGCTGGCGTACCTCGCGGACCGGATCATCGAGATCGCCCCGCGTGTCCCCGTACGCGACCTCACGACCTTGCGCCGGCAGTTCCCGGAGCTCGGCCCCGAAGAACTCGCCGACAAACTCGTGGGGGGCGCGGCGGCCGGCACCTCGGCGATCGGGGCCGGGATCGGAGCGGTGGCGATGCTGCCCGTGCCGCCGGCCATGCCGACGGAGCTGGCCGCGGAGATCACCGGGGTCGCCACGATCGAGCTGAAGCTCATCGCCGAACTGCACGAGGTCTACGGCGTACGACCGCCCGGGAACCTCAAGACCCGCACCACCGCGTATCTGTCCTCCTGGTCGGAGGAGCGCGGGATCGACGTGATGAAGCCGTCGACGTACGACACGGCCCTCGGCGGCCGCATGAAGCGCGAACTGCGCCAGCAGATCATGAAGCGGATGGTCCGTGACCTGCCCCACCTCATGCCGTTCATGGTGGGCGCCGCGGTCGGGGCGGTCCTGAACCGCAGGGACACCAGAAGGCTCGCCGTCCGCATCCGGGCCGACCTGCGCAAGATCCAGGTTCCGTGGGAGGAACTGCCGGAACTTCCCCCGCTGGAGAAGCCGGCGGACCCGCTGAAGCTGCGGGATCTCCCGGAGGAGCTCTAGGCGTCGGCCTTCCGGGCCGCCTCGATCGCCGCCGCCAGCTTCTCCGGCTCCCGCGTCGACAGGTACAGGTACGGCGTCGGGTCCTCCGGGTCGGTGACCTCCACCCGCAGGGCCGTCGGGATGTAGGCGCGCAGCAGCAGGAAGGCGCGGGTGTCGGCCTTGTACGTCCGCCAGGCGCGGGCCTCCTCCGCGTCCAGCACCTCCGACCCGCCCAGCGCCGACACCGGGACCTTCGCCTCGCCCGCGATCAGCGAGTCGCCCACCACACGGATGCGCGGGGAGCCGTACGCACTGGCCACCACCGCCGCGGCCGCCGTACCGCCGACCAGGCCGCCGAGCAGCGGCAGGGTGCCGAACGGGAGCAGTATCAGGGCGAACGAGACACCCACGAGAAAGCTGATCAGCCACCACGAGCGGGGGGCGGTGAGGCGTTCTTCGTAGGGGGTGGCGGAGAGCTGCATGGAGCCAAGCTTGGCACGGGATCCTGATACGGCGGAGGCGCGGGTAAGGTCTGCGGCTGTGAGTGGTAGTTCCGCAAGCCTTCAGCCCCCCGCCGACGCGGTGGAACCGGTACGACACCCCGACGCGCCCGCGCCCGGGGAACTCCTCGGTGCCCACTACGAACACTGTTTCGGCTGCGGCCCCGGGCAGTCGCACGGCCTGCACCTGGAGGCCCGCGCCGGTGACGGAGTCTCGCTGACCGCCGAGTTCACCGTCCAGCCCGCCCACCAGGGCGCCCCCGGCCTCGCCCACGGCGGAGTGCTGGCCACGGCCCTGGACGAGACCCTCGGCTCGCTGAACTGGCTGCTGCGGACCATCGCCGTCACCGGCCGGCTGGAGACCGACTTCGCGCGGCCGGTCCCGGTGGGCACCACGCTGTACCTGGAGGCCGAGGTCACCGCCGTCGCCGGGCGGAAGATCTACTCCACCGCCACCGGACGCATCGGCGGCCCCGACGGGCCCGTCGCCGTCCGCGCCGACGCCCTCTTCATCGAGGTCAAGGTCGACCACTTCATCGACCACGGCCGCGAGGAGGAGATCCAGGCCGCCATGAGCGACCCCGACCAGGTCCGGCGCGCCCGCGCCTTCGAGGTGAACCCGTGAGCCGCGATCCCCTGAACGTGCTGCTGCGGCGCATCGATACGGATGTACCGCTTCCGGCGTACGAGCATCCCGGGGACGCCGGAGCGGATCTGCGCACCACCGAGCCGTGCGAGCTGGCGCCGGGGGAGCGGGCCGTGCTGCCCACGGGCGTGTCGATCGCCCTGCCCGAGGGGTACGCGGCCTTCGTGCATCCACGCTCCGGCCTCGCCGCCCGCTGCGGCGTCGCCCTGGTGAATGCCCCGGGGACGGTTGATGCCGGGTACCGTGGGGAGATCAAGGTGATCGTGGTGAATCTCGATCCGCGCGCGAGCGTGCGGTTCGAGCGCTTCGACCGGATTGCCCAACTGGTCGTCCAGCAGGTCGAGAAGGTCCGCTTCCAGGAGGTCGCGGAACTTCCCGGCTCGGCGCGGGCCGAAGGGGGCTTCGGGTCCACCGGTGGCCATGCCGCGGTGGGCGGCGAGAGCGGCACAAGCGGTCAGGCCGCCGAGGGCGGTCCGACGGGTGGGAATCGATACGCTTCGGTCGTATCCGACCGGGAAGGACAGTGACGTGTTCGGACGTCGCAAGAAGAAGGGTGCCGCCGAGGACGCGGCCGGCGAGGCCGAGCAGGTCGTCGACAGCGTCGACACCGAGGCGGACGAGGAAGCAGAGGCCGAGCGCGAGCGCGTCCGGCTGGAGCCCGGGCCGCGGCCCGACGGGCCGTGGGACAGCGACGAGGTGCGCGACCCGAGTGAGGGCCGCGTGGACCTCGGCGGGCTGTTCATCCCGGGCGTCGACGGCATGGAGCTGCGGGTCGAGGTCGCCGGTGACGCGATCGTCGCCGCGACCGTCGTGCTGCGCGACAGCGCCATCCAGCTGCAGGGCTTCGCCGCGCCCAAGCGCGAGGGCATCTGGGGTGAGGTCCGCGAGGAGATCGCGTCCGGCATCACCCAGCAGGGTGGCATCGTCGACGAGGTCGAGGGGCCGCTGGGGTGGGAGCTGCGGGCGCAGGTGCCGGTGCAGCTGCCGGACGGCACGGGTGGTTTCCAGGTCGTACGGTTCGTCGGTGTGGACGGTCCGCGGTGGTTCCTGCGCGGTGTGATCTCCGGGCAGGGCGCGGTGCAGCCGCAGGCCGCGGGGCTGCTGGAGCAGATCTTCCGGGACACGGTCGTGGTGCGCGGTGAGGGGCCGATGGCGCCTCGCGACCCGATCGTCCTCAAGCTGCCGAACGATGCGCAGATGGTGCCCGAGGGAGTCCAGCAGGAGGAGTCCTCGCGGTTCTCCGGGGGGATGGGACAGCTGCAGCGCGGTCCGGAGATCACCGAAGTTCGATAGACCGTGGGGTCACGGGCCGCGCCTTTGTGGGGGTGCGGCCCGCTTTTGCATGGCTCGTCGAGCACTGAACCGCCGTGGCGGGCTGGTCATCAGGGTTGCGTCAAAGTTGTCCCGTGCCCAGCCGCCTGTCCTGTTTGCCGTGATTGTTGGCCGTAAGGTCGACGCTGCGTAGGCAGCAGTCACCGGAAGACAATGGAGCCATGGCACGCGGCAAGCTTCGGATCTACCTCGGCGCGGCACCGGGCGTGGGCAAGACCTACGCGATGCTCTCCGAGGCGCATCGCCGCGTGGAGCGGGGCACCGACTGTGTCGTGGCCTTCGTCGAGCACCACGGCCGGCCGCGCACCGAGGTGATGCTGCACGGCCTGGAACAGGTGCCGCGCAAGCAGCTGGAGTACCGGGACACCGTCTTCGGCGAGATGGACGTCGACGCCGTGCTGCGCCGGGCGCCCGCCGTCGCCCTGGTCGACGAACTCGCCCACACCAACGTCCCCGGCTCCCGCAACGCCAAGCGCTGGCAGGACGTGGAGGAACTGCTCGCCGCGGGCGTCGACGTCGTCTCCACCGTCAACATCCAGCACCTGGAGTCACTCGGCGACGTCGTGGAGTCGATCACCGGGGTGCGGCAGCGCGAGACCGTCCCGGACGAGGTCGTACGACGTGCCGACCAGATCGAGCTGGTCGACATGTCCCCGCAGGCCCTGCGCCGCCGCCTGGCCCACGGCAACATCTACCAGCCGGACAAGGTCGACGCGGCCCTGTCCAACTACTTCCGGCCCGGCAACCTCACCGCCCTGCGCGAGCTGGCGCTGCTGTGGGTGGCCGACCGGGTCGACGAGTACCTGAACCAGTACCGCAGCGAACACCGGGTCTCCAGGATCTGGGGGTCGCGCGAGCGGATCGTGGTCGGGCTGACCGGCGGCCCCGAGGGACGCACCCTGATCCGCCGGGCCGCGCGGCTCGCCGAGAAGGGCGCCGGCGGCGAGGTGCTCGCCGTCTACATAGCGCGCAGCGACGGCCTGACCGCGGCCTCCCCGAAGGAGCTGGCCGTCCAGCGGACCCTCGTGGAGGACCTGGGCGGCACCTTCCACCACGTCGTCGGAGACGACATACCAGCCGCCCTGCTGGCCTTCGCGCGTGGTGTCAACGCCACCCAGATCGTGCTGGGCTCCTCGCGCCGCAAGGTCTGGCAGTACGTCTTCGGGCCCGGTGTCGGCGCCACGGTCGCCCGGGACTCAGGACCCGACCTCGACGTCCACATCGTCACCCACGAGGAGGTCGCCAAGGGCCGCGGGCTGCCCGTCGCCCGGGGCGCACGGCTCGGGCGGGCCCGGATCATCTGGGGCTGGGCGGTGGGTCTGGTGGGGCCGGCCGTCCTCGCGGTGCTGCTGAACACGATCGAGCTCGGCCTCGCCAACGACATGCTGCTGTTCCTCGCGGTCACCGTCGCGGCGGCGCTGCTCGGCGGCCTGCTGCCCGCGCTGGCCTCGGCGGCCTTCGGCTCGCTGCTGCTGAACTACTTCTACACCCCGCCGCTGCACCGGCTGACCATCGCCGATCCCAGGAACATCGTCGCCATCGCGATCTTCTTCGGCGTCGGCATGTCGGTCGCCTCGGTGGTGGACCTCGCGGCCCGCCGCACCCACCAGGCCGCCCGGCTGCGCGCCGAGTCGGAGATCCTCTCCTTCCTCGCCGGGAACGTGCTGCGCGGCGAGACCAGCCTGGAGGCGCTGCTGGAGCGGGTCCGGGAGACCTTCGCGATGGAGTCGGCCGCGCTGCTGGAACGGGCGGGCGACGTCGAGCCGTGGACCTGTGCCGGGCGCGCCGGGTTCGGGCGTCCGCTGGAGCGGCCGGAGGACGCCGACGTCGACATGCCCGTCGGCGACCACATGGCGCTCGCGCTCACCGGCCGGGTGCTGCCCGCCGAGGACCGCCGGGTGCTCGCCGCCTTCGCCGCGCAGGCCGCCGTCGTCCTGGACCGCCGGCGGCTGCGGGAGGAGGCCGACCAGGCACGCACCCTCGCCGAGGGCAACCGCATCCGCACCGCCCTGCTGGCCGCCGTCAGCCACGACCTGCGCACGCCCCTGGCCGGCATCAAGGCCGCGGTGTCGAGTCTGCGCTCCGACGACGTGGCCTGGTCCGAGGAGGACCAGGCGGAGCTGCTGAAGGGCATCGAGGAGGGCGCCGACCGGCTCGACCACCTCGTCGGCAACCTCCTCGACATGTCCCGCCTGCAGACCGGTACGGTCACCCCGCTGATCCGCGAGATCGACGTGGACGAAGTGGTCCCGATGGCCCTGGGCGGCGTACCCGAGGACAGCGTCGAGCTGGACGTGCCCGAGACCCTGCCGATGGTCGGGGTCGACCCCGGGCTGCTGGAGCGGTCCGTGGCCAACCTGGTGGAGAACGCCGTCAAGTACAGCCCGCGCGGGCGGCCCGTGCTGGTCTCCGCGAGCGCCATGGCGGACCGGGTGGAGGTGCGGGTGGTGGACCGCGGGCCGGGTGTGCCGGACGAGGCCAAGGACCGTATCTTCGAGCCCTTCCAGCGGTACGGTGACGCCCCGCGCGGCGCCGGGGTCGGGCTCGGACTCGCGGTCGCCCGGGGCTTCGCGGAGGCCATGGGCGGCACCCTCAACGCCGAGGACACGCCGGGCGGGGGGCTCACCATGGTCCTGAGCCTGCGGGCCGCGGGATCGGGTCCGGAGCCCCTGGAGGCGGTGGCGGACCTCGCAGAATCTCCCACGGGGGAGGACGTTGCAGAACCAGAAAGGCAGACCCTATGACGACCCGGGTGCTCGTGGTCGACGACGAGCCGCAGATCGTGCGCGCCCTCGTGATCAACCTCAAGGCGCGCAAGTACGAGGTCGACGCGGCCCCCGACGGTCGTACGGCCCTCGAACTCGCCGCCTCCCGGCACCCCGACGTGGTCGTGCTCGACCTGGGTCTGCCCGACATGGACGGCGTCGAGGTGATCAGGGGACTGCGCGGCTGGACCCGCGTGCCCATCCTGGTCCTGTCCGCCCGGCACTCCTCCGACGAGAAGGTCGAGGCGCTGGACGCGGGTGCCGACGACTACGTCACCAAGCCCTTCGGCATGGACGAGCTGCTGGCCCGGCTGCGGGCCGCGGTACGCCGGGCCGAGCCGGTCGGGCCCGGCGAGGACGACCTGACGACCCTGGAGACCGAGGGCTTCACCGTCGACCTGGCCGCGAAGAAGGTGAACCGCGCCGGCAGGGACGTCCGGCTCACCCCGACCGAGTGGCACCTGCTGGAGGTGCTGGTCCGCAACACCGGGCGCCTGGTCAGCCAGAAGCAGCTGCTGCAGGAGGTGTGGGGGCCGTCGTACGGGACCGAGACGAACTATCTGCGCGTGTACATGGCCCAGCTGCGCAGAAAGCTGGAGACGGACCCGTCGCACCCGAAGCACTTCATCACCGAGCCCGGCATGGGGTACCGCTTCGAGAAGTGAGCCGGGCTGCGAAGTGAGCTGGGCTACGGTGCCGTCGGTCGGCCCCGGTACGCTTCAGGTATGAGCGCTGTTCCTCGTTCCGAAAAGCCGGCCGGCCGGTTCCGGCGCATGCTCGACCGGCTTTCCTCCTCGCAGGAGGACCTGGAGTCCGAGGAGCTGCGGGAAGACGCCGAGACGGCGGGCTGTACGAAGATCGGTGACTGCCACGACCGGCAGATCGTCACCGTAACTGGTACCTTGCGCACGGTCACCTTGCGACCGCGCGCCGGGGTCCCCGCCCTGGAGGCCGAGCTGTTCGACGGCTCCGCCGCGCTGGACGTGGTGTGGCTCGGCAGGCGTTCCATCGTGGGCATAGAACCGGGACGCAAGCTGATCGCATCGGGCCGGATCTCGATGAGCCGGGGCCGCCGGGTGCTCTTCAACCCGAAGTACGAACTGCGACCCCTCGGACGGGAGTAGCCGGTGACGTCCCTCGACAAGCCGACCGAAAGCACCGCCCAGAATCCCCCCGACGAGACCGGCGACGCCCGCGCGGTGACCGAGGCCGCCTTGTTCGAGGCGTTCGGCGGTGTCCGCGGCATGGTCGAGACGGTCGTGCCGGGCCTGCTCTTCGTCGCGATCTTCACGGTCAACAAGGACCTGCACGTGTCGGCGATCGCGGCGCTGATCGTCTCCCTGGTCCTGGTCGTGGTCCGGCTCGCCATGAAGGACACCGTCAAACACGCCTTCAGCGGTGTGTTCGGCGTGGCCTTCGGCGTGGTCTTCGCGATGTTCACCGGCAACGCCAAGGACTTCTACCTGCCCGGCATGCTCTACACGCTGGGCCTGGCGCTGGCGTACATCGTCACGACCCTCGCCGGGGTGCCCCTGATCGGCCTCATCCTCGGTCCGGTCTTCAAGGAGAACCTCTCCTGGCGCACCCGCAACCCCGGCCGCAAGAAGGCCTATGCGAAGGCCAGTTGGGCCTGGGGCCTGATCCTGCTCGCCAAGTGCGCGATCCTCTTCCCGCTCTACTGGTGGTCCGACACCGCCAAGCTCGGCTGGGTCCTGGTCGCCCTGAAGATCCCGCCGTTCCTGCTGGCGGTCTGGCTCACCTGGGTCTTCCTCGCGAAGGCGCCCGCGCCCATCGACGTGTTCGCGGAGATGGAGGCGGAGGAGAAGGCGGCCGAGGAGAAGGCGGCCGAGGAGAAGGCGGCAGAGGACAGGAAGGCCGCGGCCGAGGCCGCCGGCGGCAGGCACCGCCGAGAGGCGTAGACGGCCGTCGTACGACGAAGAAGGGCGCCCTTGCTGCCAAGGGCGCCCTTCTCGACATGAGGTCAGGCTTCCTCGCGCCGCACCGACAGCAGCTCCTCCAGCTGCTCCTCGCGGGCCTGGGCGGCCACGAAGAGGAGTTCGTCGCCCGCCTCCAGGGAGTCTTCCTTGGACGGGGTGAGCACGCGGGTGCCGCGGATGATCGTGACCAGGGAGGTGTTCTCGGGCCACTCGACGTCACCGACCTGGGTGCCGGCCAGGGCCGACTCCTCGGGCAGGGTCAGCTCGACGAGGTTGGCGTCGCCGTGGCTGAAGCGAAGCAGCCGGACCAGGTCGCCGACCGAGACCGCCTCCTCGACCAGGGCCGACATCAGGCGCGGGGTGGAGACGGCCACGTCCACGCCCCAGGCCTCGTTGAACAGCCACTCGTTCTTCGGGTTGTTGACACGGGCGACGACGCGCGGGACGCCGTACTCCGTCTTGGCGAGCAGCGAGACGACCAGGTTGACCTTGTCGTCGCCGGTCGCGGCGATGACGACGTTGCAGCGCTGCAGCGCCGCCTCGTCCAGGGACGTGATCTCGCAGGCGTCGGCCAGCAGCCATTCCGCCTGGGGCACCCGCTCCACCGAGATGGCGGTCGGGGCCTTGTCGATCAGCAGCACCTCGTGGCCGTTCTCCAGCAGCTCGCCCGCGATCGAGCGGCCGACGGCGCCGGCTCCGGCAATGGCGACCCTCATCAGTGACCGCCCTCCTCTTCCGGGCCCTGGGCGAACGCCGCCTCGACCTTCTCGACCTCGTCCGTCCGCATCATCACATGCACGAGGTCGCCCTCCTGCAGCACCGTCTGCGAGGTCGGCAGGATCGCCTCGCCCAGGCGGGTCAGGAACGCCACGCGGACGCCCGTCTCCTCCTGCAGTTTGCTGATCTTGTGACCGACCCACTTCGCGGAGGCGTGCACCTCGGCGAGCTGGACGCCCCCGGTGGGGTCGCGCCACAGCGGCTCGGCGCCCGAGGGCAGCAGGCGGCGCAGCATCTGGTCGGCGGTCCAGCGGACCGTGGCCACGGTGGGGATGCCCAGGCGCTGGTAGACCTCGGCGCGGCGCGGGTCGTAGATGCGCGCCGCCACGTTCTCCACGCCGAACATCTCGCGGGCCACGCGCGCGGAGATGATGTTGGAGTTGTCACCGCTGGAGACGGCGGCGAAGGCGCCGGCCTCCTCGATGCCCGCCTCGCGCAGGGTGTCCTGGTCGTAGCCGACGCCGGTGACCCGGCGGCCCCCGAATCCCGGGCCCAGCCGGCGGAAGGCGGTGGGGTCCTGGTCGATCACGGCAACCGTGTGCCCCTGTTGCTCCAGGGTCTGGGCAAGAGTGGAACCCACTCTTCCGCAGCCCATGATGACGATGTGCACGACCGTCCTTCCGGTGTCCAAAAGTTACTGCTCAGCATCAGGGTCTCAGACCGACGCCCAAAGCTACACACGGGCGCCAGGGGGTGGGGACCCCCGTGCGCGGGTTCCCCTTCATCACGGTCCGCGATCACGCGTCAGCGGAGTCGGCGGTCCGCGTCCCCACGATCACCGGGGGCGGGCGCCGGCGAGTGATGCTGCGCACGCTGCACAGGGTCAGAATTCCGAGGCCGAGGAGGGCGAGAGTCGCCCCGATCAGCTCCGCGGTGGCGGGCATGGGACCTCCGAGGTGCGAAGACAGGCGGGGTCTGCCATCTAGGCACGGGGAGCGCGCGGACCGCGGAATCCGCAGTTCAGTGCGCCTCTGATTTCACTCGTGAGGCAGAACACGGGCACCGGGTGGGCGGCTGCCTGTTCGAAGGCCTACCATCCTCTGTCGTGTCCAAACTGACCGACGTGCCCAAACGGATTCTGATCGGGCGCGCACTGCGCAGTGACCGGCTGGGCGAAACGCTCCTGCCGAAGCGCATCGCACTCCCCGTCTTCGCCTCCGACCCGCTGTCCTCTGTCGCCTACGCGCCGGGGGAGGTCCTGCTGGTCCTGTCCATCGCGGGCGTGTCGGCGTACCACTTCAGCCCCTGGATCGCCGTCGCGGTCGTCGTGCTGATGTTCACGGTCGTCGCCTCCTACCGCCAGAACGTGCACGCCTATCCGAGCGGCGGCGGCGACTACGAGGTCGCCACCACCAACCTCGGGCCCAAGGCGGGCCTCACCGTCGCCAGCGCCCTCCTCGTCGACTACGTCCTGACCGTCGCCGTCTCCATCGCCTCCGGCATCGAGAACCTCGGCTCGGCGGTCCCCTTCGTGGTCGAGCACAAGGTGCTGTGCGCGGTCGCCGTGATCCTCCTGCTGACGCTGATGAACCTGCGCGGCGTGAAGGAGTCCGGCAAGCTCTTCGCGATCCCGACCTATGTGTTCGTCGGCGGCGTCTTCATCATGATCGCATGGGGCGCCGTCCGCGGTCTGCTCCTCGGCGACACCATGCGCGCACCCACCGCCGACTTCCACATCAGGGCCGAACACCAGGGCCTCGCGGGCTTCGCGCTCGTCTTCCTGCTGTTGCGCGCCTTCTCCTCCGGCTGTGCCGCGCTCACCGGTGTGGAGGCCATCTCCAACGGCGTCCCGGCCTTCCGCAAACCCAAGTCGAAGAACGCGGCGACCACGCTGGCGCTGATGGGCGGCCTCGCCGTCACCATGTTCTGCGGCATCATCGCCCTCGCCATGTCGACCAAGGTCCGCATGGCCGAGAACCCGGCCACCGACCTGCTCCGGGGCGGCCACCCGCTCGGCTCCGGCTATGTCCAGAACCCGGTGATCTCCCAGGTCGCCGAGGCGGTCTTCGGCAAGGGCAGCTTCCTGTTCGTCGTCCTCGCGGCGGCCACGGCCCTCGTGCTGTTCCTGGCGGCGAACACGGCGTACAACGGCTTCCCGCTGCTCGGCTCGATCCTCGCCCAGGACCGCTACCTCCCCCGCCAGCTGCACACCCGTGGCGACCGCCTCGCCTTCTCCAACGGCATCGTGCTGCTCGCGGGAGCGGCGACGCTGCTGGTGGTCATCTACGGCGCCGACTCCACCCGGCTGATCCAGCTGTACATCGTCGGTGTGTTCGTGTCCTTCACGCTCAGCCAGACCGGCATGGTCCGGCACTGGAACCGCCACCTCGCGGTCGAGGAGGACCCGGCCAAGCGCCGCCACATGATGCGCTCCCGCGCGATCAACGCGTTCGGTGCCTTCTTCACCGGCCTGGTGCTGGTCGTCGTCCTCGTCACGAAGTTCACGCACGGCGCCTGGGTGGCCCTGCTCGGCATGTGCATCTTCTACGCGACGATGACCGCGATCCGGAAGCACTACGACCGCGTCGCCGAGGAGATCGCCGCCCCCGAGGAGCCCACGGACGACGACCTGGTCCGCCCGTCCCGGGTGCACTCGGTCGTTCTCATCTCCAAGATCCACCGCCCGACGCTGCGCGCCCTTGCCTACGCCAAGCTGATGCGCTCGGACAGCCTGGAGGCGCTGACGGTCAACGTCGACCCGGCCGAGACCAAGGCGCTGCGCGAGGAGTGGGACCGGCGCGGCATCGACGTACCGCTCAAGGTCCTGGACTCGCCGTACCGCGAGGTCACCCGGCCGGTCATCGAGTACGTCAAGAGCCTGCGCAAGGAGTCCCCGCGCGACGCGGTCTCCGTGATCATCCCCGAGTACGTGGTCGGCCACTGGTACGAGCACCTGCTGCACAACCAGAGCGCCCTGCGCCTGAAGGGCCGCCTGCTCTTCACGCCCGGCGTGATGGTCACCTCCGTGCCCTATCAGCTGGCGTCCTCGGAGGCGGCCAAGATGCGGGCCCGCAAGCGGCAGGAGTGGAGCGCACCGGGTGCCGTACGACGGGGTCCGGCGGCGGAGCGGCCCAAGGAGCCGTCGGCGGCCAAGGAGTGACCCCGGGCGCTGATCCCGCCTGCTGAGCCCTGGGGCACCGAGCCCGGGGTTCGGCCTGGCCTGTGGTGAGCGGCCGGACGACAGCCACGTAGACTGGTGGGCTGTTGTCCGGCCGTTTCCTGTTTCCGATCTGGAGTCACCCCGCCATGCAGGCAGAACCGAAGAAGTCGCTGGCCGGGGAGGAGTACGAGGTCGAGATCGGCCCCGTCGCCCACGGCGGCCACTGCATCGCCCGTACCGCCGAGGGCCAGGTGCTGTTCGTCCGGCACGCGCTGCCGGGCGAGCGCGTGGTGGCGAGGGTGACCGAGGGCGAGGAGGGAGCCCGCTTCCTCCGCGCGGACGCGGTGGAGATCCTGGAGGCGTCCAAGGACCGCGTAGAGGCACCCTGCCCCTTCGCCGGCCCCGGCCGCTGCGGCGGCTGCGACTGGCAGCACGCCAAGCCCGGCGCCCAGCGGCGCCTCAAGGGCGAGGTGATCGCCGAACAGCTCAAGCGGCTCGCCGGACTCACGCCCGAGGAGGCCGGCTGGGACGGCACGGTGATGCCGGCCGAGGGCGACAAGCTGCCCGCGGGCCAGGTCCCGCAGTGGCGCACGCGCGTCCAGTACGCCGTCGACGCCGAGGGCCACGCGGGTCTGCGCCGCCACCGCTCGCACGAGATCGAGCGCATCGACCACTGCATGATCGCGGCGGAGGGCGTCAGCGAGCTCGGCATCGAACGGCGGGACTGGACCGGCATGGAGTCGGTCGAGGCGATCGCCGCGACGGGCTCGCAGGACCGCCAGGTGATCCTGACCCCGCGCCCGGGCGCCCGCCTCCCGCTGGTGGAACTGGACAAGCCGGTCTCCGTCCTCCGCGTCGACGAGAAGTCCGGCGGAGTCCACCGCGTGCACGGCCGCCCCTTCGTCCGCGAACGCGCGGACGGCCGTACCCACCGCGTCGCGAGCGGCGGCTTCTGGCAGGTCCACCCGAAGGCGGCCGACACCCTCGTGACGGCGGTCATGCAGGGCCTGCTGCCCCGCAAGGGTGAGACGGCGCTCGACCTCTACTGCGGGGTGGGACTGTTCGCGGGCGCGTTGGCCGACCGCCTCGGCGAGAAGGGCGCGGTCCTCGGCATCGAGTCCGGCAAGCGGGCGGTGGAGGACGCGCGGCACAACCTCGCCGACTTCCCGCGGGTCCGCATCGAACAGGGCAAGGTCGAGTCGGTCCTGCCGCGCACGGGCATCACGGAGGTCGACCTGATCGTCCTCGACCCGCCCCGCGCCGGCGCCGGCCGCAGGACGGTCGCCCACCTCGCCTCCCTGGGCGCCCGCCGCATCGCCTACGTCGCCTGCGATCCCGCTGCGCTGGCCCGCGACCTGGGGTACTTCCGGGAGGGCGGCTACCGGGTGCGGACGCTTCGGGCGTTCGATCTGTTTCCCATGACGCATCATGTGGAGTGCGTCGCCATCCTTGAGCCCGCCGAAAAGGGGCTCTGACCTGCGTGTTCTTCTGATTCATCATGCGTGGCCGGGTGTGCTCGACCTGTTCCCCAAAGTCCACCGCGTGGAGCGTGTCGCAGGCTCCCGCCACGTGTCTCACCTGCGGCTTCGCGCAGCGGGGCGCGGGTGGGGAGCGCTCTGCCGGCCGACTGTCGTCGAGACCGAATCGAGAATCTTGGCTGGCGCCCGCGGTCTCGATCCCGGTGGTTGCCAGTGCGCGGTTGCGGCGCACGGAGGACCAGAAGGACCAGGCGATCAGGAGACGCCCACGAGGGCGGTGATGACTTCGTTGATCTCGCGGGCGCGGACGTACATCGCGCCGCTGCCGTGGTCGCGGAACGCCCGCGTGGCTGGGCACTGACCCGCCTCTCGTCGGAGATCACCCTGCCGCGGATTTTTCAGGAACTCGACTCTGAGCAGCGCACTCGGACGACATGCTGCGTGATGCCGACGAGGAGGTGGCGCGGACCGCGTGGCGCGTCGCTGTTGTCCTCGTGCCCGAGGACGAGAAGAAGTACTGGTCGACGAACTGGTCATGCGACTCGGCCGCGTCGACCGCAATGTGCGGCTGAGCCTGAGCCGGGCCCTCGTCGACTTCGGTGACGTGACCGAGCCCGCACTGCTCGAACGGCTTCGCGCTGTCGATGCGTCGGGCAATGTCGAACTCATGCAGGAGCTCAACTCGCCAGTGCCGCGCGCAGATTGCAGTGCCTCCTGGCCCGGCCGGAGGGGGTGTTGGTTGCCGCCGAGCTGCTGGCCGGGGTGGTGGTCCTGGCCGGATCCGACCCCGACGTGTCGCGGGCGCGCCCTCTGCCGTAATGCTCAGGATTCCCGGGGTAGTTGCTGAAGGAATTGCTGGAAGGTGTGGACCTCGCTGCCGGCCAGCGGGACGCCGTGAGCGAAGCCGACTGCTTGGAGGTCCTGGGGGATGCGGGCCAGGCTGCCGAGTCGCAGGTCGGGATCGGCGGCGAGTGCGGCGGGGCCGATGGCGAGTTTGCCGCGGTTGAAGGCTGCGTCCCCCATGAGGATGGTCCGGCTCGGTTCGTGCAACAGCACGATGTGGCCGGGTGAGTGGCCGGGGGTGTGGATGACGCGTAGCCCGTCGCTGCCTTCCACCATGTCTCCGTCGGAGACGATGCCGTCGGCGGTGGTGGGGGCCCAGTGGAGTTTGGGCAGGTGGTCGATGAGGCGGCCGATGGCGCCGGAGCGTCCTTGGGCCGGGACGCGTCCGGCTTCCAGCCAAGCGCGGTCGGCGTCGTGGATGAGGATGTGCGCGCCGGTGTGGCGGCGGAGTTCTGCGGCGCCTTGTACGTGGTCGGGGTGGGCGTGGGTGAGGATGACGCGGCGGATGTCCGAGGGCCTGCGGCCCAGGTCGGCGACCGTGTGGAGAAGTGCGCCGGGGGCTTTGGACCATCCGACGTCGACGAGGGTGAAGCCGTCGTCGCCCTCGACGAGGAAGGCGTTGTCACGCTTGCTGGTGGCGATCCGGGTGATGCCGGGAGCGAGCTGGCTGTGCATGAGAGTTCCTTGGATCGTGGCGGGCGCAATTCCAGACGGGGCAGAGAACTGTGCGGGTGCGGATAGCGACACCGCTCCCGGCACGTGGCTCATTGGCCGCGTGCGGCCGGGGCGGGTATGTAGCCTTCGCGGGCGAGTTTCGGCAGGATGCCGCCGTTGGCGAGGATGTCGAGGACCAAGGGCGGTAGCGCGCCTGCGTTCAGCCGGGTTCCGGACTTGGTGTTCTCGGCCCAGCCTTCGGTGAGGTCGAGGCGTGCGGTGTCGCCGTCGGTGAACGCCTTGGTGGCGCCGGGGACGGTCAGGGCGGGCAGGCCGTGGTTGATGCAGTTGCGCAGGAACAGGGAGTTGAACTCCTCCGCGATCAGCGCGGCGATGCCCAGCTCACGGAAGAGCGCGGCGACGGGACGGGACGAGCCGAGGCCGAAGTTGCGGCCCGCCACAACGATGTCGCCTGCCTCGGCCTTGTTGGTCCACCCCGGGCGCAGCTCGTAGAAAATGTGCTTCGCGGCTTCGGGCACGGGCAGTTTCATGGCGAACGCGGGGTACATGGCGTCGGTGGTGACGGAGTCGCCGACTACCCAGACGCGTCCGGTGATGAGGGTGTCCATCAGCTGAGTTCCCCTCGCGGGTCGGTGACGTGGCCGGTGAGGGCGGAGGCTGCGACGGTGGCGGGGGAGGCCATGTAGATCTCCGCGTCGGGGCTGCCCATGCGGCCGGTGAAGTTGCGGGTGGAGGAGGTCAGGCACACCTCGCCGGGGGCGAGCAGGCCCATGTGGTAGCCGAAGCATGCGCCGCAGGTGGAGTTGGTGACCACCGCGCCGGCATCGGCGAGGTCTTGCAGGTAGCCGGCGCGCATGGCGTCCTTGTAGACCTCCTGGGAGGCCGGCGTGATCAGCAGGCGTACTCCCGGTGCGACTTTGCGGCCACGCACGGTGTCGGCGGCGATCTTGAGGTCTTCGAGTTGTCCGTTGGCGCAGGACCCGATGAAGCACTGGTTGACCGGACGCTTCTCGATCGCTGATATCGGCAGCGAGTTGTGGCTGACGGTGCCGGGGCGGGCGACGTAGGGCTCCAGCGACGAGAGGTCCACGCTGCGTACGGCGGCGTAGGCGGCGTCAGGGTCCGGGTCGGCTGCTGTGTAGGAGCCGGGGGGTGCCCCGTGGGCGGCGAGGAAGTCACGGGCGAGGTCGTCGATGGGGAAGGTGGAGAAGTCGGCGGAGATTTCGGCGCCTTGGGTGGCGATGGTGCGCCGGTCGTTCATGGGGAGGGAGGCGAGGCCCGGTCCGCCGTATTCGAGGTTGTGGTTGGTGGCGTCGCCGTAGGTTCCGGCGATGTACAGGAAGATGTCCTTGCCGGAGACGGCGTCGGGCTTGGTGCCGGTGAATTCGTAACGGATGGTGGGCGCGGCCTGGAACCAGGTCTTGCCGGTGCACAGGATGGAGTACACCTCCGCGGGGCCGAGACCGCGGGCGGCGGTGTTGTAGGCGCCTCCGGCGCAGGTGTGGGAGTCGGTGCAGGCGAGGATCTCGCCGGGGCGGGCGAGGCCGTTCTCGGCGATGACCTGGTGGCAGATGCCGTGGCGGCCGACGTCGTAGAACTTCTCTATGCGGAAGTCGCGGGCGAAGGCGCGGGCGTGGGTGCCGCCCATGGCGTCGTGCACGTTGGGGGCGGGGACGGCGTGGTCCATGATGACCGCGACCTTGTCGGGGTCGTTGATCTTCAGGGGTTGGACCCAGCTGGTGGCGAACTGCAGGTCGATCATCACGGTCATGTCGACGTCGCAGACCACCGTGTCACCGGCGCCCACCTTCTCCAGGCCGGCTTTGCGGGCGAGGATCTTCTCCATCATGGTCATGCCCATCAGGCACCGTCCTTGGTGTGGTCGCGGTAGCGCTCGCCGAACGCGGACCACTCGCGCAGCCCGACGAGTTCGAACAGGCCCTGCGGGCCGGGCGTGGCTTCGGGCATGGTGCCGCCGAGGCGGCCCAGAGCCTCCAGCCCATGGAGGACGTAGGGGGCGAGCAGGGCTCCGGGGTGGATGGCGATCCGGAAGCCGAGTTCGGCGAGCCGCTCGGGTGCGGTGTCGGGGGTGAGGCCGCCCTGCACCATATTGATCAGCAGCGGGGCGTCCACCTCGGCGGCGATCTTCTCGATCTCCCCGATGTTCTGCGGAGCCTCGACGAAGAGGACGTCGGCGCCCGCGGCCGCGTAACGGCCCGCGCGGTCGATCGCCTCGTCGATGCCCAGTGGCCCGCGGGCGTCCGTACGGGCGATGATCACCAGGTCGTCGTCGGTGCGTGCCTGGAGGGCGGCGTCCAGCTTCTCGGTGAATTCCTCGGGGGAGACGAGCTCCTTGTCGGGCAGGTGGCCGCACCTTTTCGGAAATGCCTGGTCCTCCAGGTGGAGGGCGGCTACCCCGGCCTTCTCGTATTCGCGCACGGTGCGCGCGACGTTCATCGGTGCGCCGTAGCCGGTGTCGGCGTCGGCGATGAGCGGAATGCCGTCGAGTGCCGTGACCACGATGCGGGCCCGGTCGGTCATCTCGCTCTGGGTGAGCAGCCCGATGTCGGGCAGACCGAACCCGGCGACGGACACCCCCGCGCCGCTGAGGTAGGCGGCGCTGAAACCGGTGCGGGCCACGAGGTGGGCGGAGAGGCCGTCGAACACGCCCGGGGCGGTGATCAGCCTGTTTTGGGCGAGCAGTGAGCGTAGCCGGCCACGCGCGGCGGTGGGCGTCGCCGAGGTGGAACTTCCCTGTGGAGACGGTGTCACGAGGACTCCTCGCAGTTCGTGATGGGTCAGTCGAGGACGCCGCGCGCGGGGGCGGCGAGCAGGTCGACCAGGCGGCGGAGATCCGGCTGGTCTTCGAGGTCGAGGACGATGTGTTCGATCTCGGCGGCGCGGTCGGCATCGATGACGCCGGCGGCCAGCGCCCGGTACTTCTCCCGGATCTCGACGTTCGTGAGCGGATCGTCCGGGCCGCCATGAGGCTGGTTGAGGGCCTGGGTGACGACCGAGCCACCGCGCAGCGCGATCGTGAGGCGGGTGTTGTAGCCGCGCTGGGTCCAGCTGGGATCCTGCGGCTCGTCAACCTGCTTCACCTCGGTGCGGCCGATCAGCTGCCAGACGTCGTCGGCGTCGATCCGGGCCGGCGTGAACTGCTCAGGGCGCACGTGGCCGTCCAGGAGGGCCACGGCGGTGGCGTAGGCGATGTTCATCTGGGCACCGATGGTGGTCAGAGGGCGTTCCGGGGGCCACCACCCGTGGTGGTAGATCGCGTCAGGTACCTCGATGCGGAGGGATTCGATGTCGTCGGCACCGAGCGTGCGGCCGTCGGTCATCGCGAGGGCGGCGTCGATGGCGGGGTGGAGCCCGCCCATCGCCGCATGGATCTTCACCGTGATCTGCTCGGTGTTCCATTCCTGGCCCAGGCCCTTGGTGATCTGGGTGGCGTCGGGGTTGTGGCCTTCACCGAAGGTGGACAGGAACCCGCCGTAGGGGCGCTCGAAGACCTTCTTGATGCCGGTGTAGCCGGCCTGGGCGAGCCCGGCGGCGTAGAAGCCGTTGCGGGAGGCCAGGCCGTGGTGCATCCGCTTCGACATCGCCTCGTACTGCGCGGCCATCAGGCCGGCGGACTGTGTGGCGGCCAGGCCGAGCGCGTCCTCGAACGCGGCGGCGTCCAGGCCGCGCAGCGCCCCGGATGCGGCGGCGGCAGCGTGCGTCCCGAAAACCGAACCGGAGTGCCAGCCACGGGAAAGCATTTCCGAACCGTGCAGCGCCAGGCCCACCCGGGTGCCGGTCTCGAAGCCCAGGACCGTCGCCCGCAGGAACTGCGCGCCCGTGACCGACGGCAGCTGCGACGCGGTGGACAGCAGCGCGGGCAGCACCAGGGAAGTGCTGTGCAGCGGGGCGGCCGGGTAGTAGTCGTCCAGCTCGAAGCCCTGGATGAACGTGCCGTTGAGCACCGCGGCCGCCGGGCCGCTGGTGGTGCGCCCCCAACCGATCACCGGAACGTCCCCGGTGCCCTCCAGGCCCAGGACCGCCTCGACGGCCGTGCGCGACCACGGCAGCCGGGCACCGATCAGTGCGCAGCCCAGGCCGTCGAGCACCAGGTGCGCGGCCCGCTCCCGCACCGAGGCGGGGATCTGCTCCAGCGAGGTGGCGGTCAGCCACGTGGCCAGCTGCCCCGTGGGGCCCCTCGGGTCGGTGGGCTGTCGGGTGGTCGTTGGCGTCGGTGCGGACACCGCGCTCACCTCCAATGTCGTGGAACCCGGATCGGGCGGAAGGAGTGGTGCCGTCCCCCGGACACTTACATTATAATTTATAACATCTAGTTTTATGGGGTCGGTGGGTAGCATGTGCGGGTGGCTCTCAAGCGAACCTCTCTACCCCGTACCGCCGAGGCCGTGGCCCTTGCGGAACTCCGCGACGCGATCGTCCGCGGTGACCTGGCCCCCGGCGCGCCGATCCGTCAGAGTGCGGCTGCCGAGGAGCTGGGGCTGAGCGTCATCCCGGTCCGTGAGGCCCTCAAGACGCTGGCCGGGGAGGGGATCGTGACGTACGTCCCGCAGCGCGGTTACACCGTCACCGAGCTGAGCCCGCAGAGTGTGGACGGCATCTTCCGGATCAGGGGGCTCCTGGAGGCGGAGGCCGAGGGGAACGCGGCGGCCCGGATGCGGTCCGAGGACATTGCCGCGATGCGCACTGCTCTGGAGGCTCAGCGTGCCGCCGTCGCCAGGGTCGATGTGCAGGGCGTGATCACCCACAACCGGAATTTTCACTTCGCACTGCTCGACCGCTGCGACAACGAATGGATGCTGCGCTTCGTCCGGCAACTGTGGGAGGCCCTGGAGCCGCACCGCGCCCTGTCCTACCGCCGCGGAGCCGCCTCCGGCGACCTTGCGCGGATCGAGGCGATCCTCACCGAGCACGACGACATCGTCACCGCCTTCGAGGACGGCGACCGGGCTCTCGCACTGCGCCTGCTGGCCGAGCACCGCACGCAGGGGCGCTCCGATTTCCACCGGCTGCTCAGTTCACCCGAGGGCCGGTAGGGCGCTCGCCGCGCTCTTGCCGGGTCGCCACTGAGGAGCGCAGGAACCGGGGGGATGCCGTTCACGTGCATGCCTCTGTGGTCCGGTGGGTGCGCCCGCAGCCGTCAGTTACGAGTGCGGGTGCAGGAGGTCAGATTCCTTCGAGGCGGATCGCGTCGGTCTTGGGGCCGAGAACGGCGACCGCCACGCTCATCAGGGCGAGCAACGTGGCGCACAGCAGGTACGGGGATCCCGCGCCCAGCGCGTGGAGGATCGACAGGGTGCAGAACGGCAGGGCGGCTGCCATCAGCCTGGAGTGCGCACAGGTACGGCCCGGAGCCGTGTGGCGGACCTCGCTGGGAAGCAGCTCGGGTCCATATGCGCGCGAGACGGTCGCGTCGATGCCAGGTCGCCGATGAGTCCGTAGGCGCGTTCGGTCACGGCCGTGCGATGGGTGGCGGTGCCCTGCGGGGCGCGGGCCTTGTCGTCGCCGACGGGCGTCCGCTGCTCGCGGTGGAGCGGGCGCGGCCCGCGCGCTCGGTGGCTGCCGAGCGAGTGGGCGGTGGAGGTGTTGGCGGCGAGCTCTCACTCGCCACCTCCCCCCGGGGGGTCAGGTGCTGCGCTGGGCCAGCTCGGTCCGGCCGGACGGAGCGCATGGCTGCTGTTCCGCGGCCCACGGAGTCGCACAGCAGCCGGTGCGGCGGCTTGGATCAGACCTTCTCGGCGGCCACGCGGGGGTGGGCGGCGGTGAGCATGCTGATGTCCTCGACGTCGGAGGTCAGGATCGTGACACGGCCCGACTGGGTGAGGGCGGTGGCGCAGAGCATGGCGTCGATGGCGTACTTGTGGCCGTGGAGCCCGGCCGCACGCAGCAGGCCGGCGGCGGACTGGGCGACGGCCTGGGTGACGGGCTCGACCCGCAGCCGGGAGAGCGTCCACTTCAGTGCGGCGTCGTTGATCTTCGGGTGGACCACCTCGACGAGAACCGCGGCCGAGGTGATCACCGGAAGGTCCGCGTCGCGGGCGGCGGTGAGCCACTCATGGACCTCCCGGTCGCGCTGCACGGCCTTGGCCAGGCCCTCGGTGTCCAGGATGAGTGCGCCGCTCACGCGGTCGCCCCGGCCCCGGAGGCGCCGCCCGTGAGCTTGGCCCGCTTGGCGGCCACGGCCTCCGGGTCGGCGGCGCCGTTGGTCTTGTCGAAGTCGGCGATCAACTCGTCCAGGTTGTCACGCTCGATCTGTCGCTGCGCGGCCTTCTCGAGGTAGGCGGACACGCCCCGCTTACCGACCCGCTCGCGGATCGCCTGGAGGGTGCCGGCGGTCAGGGAGACGGAGATGCCGCTGCTGGGGCCGTCGCCGGGAGGGAAGTCGGTGCCGGCCGTACCGTCGCGATCGTGCGGCGCCTCCTCGATCCGCCCAGCCCCCACCGTCCGACCACCATCGACCTGGGAGCGCGGGCGGCGGACGCGGACCGCGACGTGTCCGGCACCTGGGCGGCAGGGCCCGCGATGTGACCGTGGGCCCGGCCCTGTTACCCCGTCCGGGTGACCGTCGACCGTTCCGGCCCGGCGTCATCCGTCGTGCGCAAGTCTCGTCCCAGCCGGCTTCAGCGAAGACGCCACAGCGACGACTTCACGATCCGGCTGATCACCGGGGCGCCCGCATCACTCCGATAACATGTTCGAGCTCGCGATGATTACCTTCATCGCTTTTCCTTTATTTAGTCCATATCGAACAAATCGGCCAGACGATTGATATCTAGAGCGTCGCGGGTGTTTTCGCGCATGAACAGCAGGACGGTGCTGTGGGCCGCAGCGGGTGTGGCGGCTCTCGGATTCCTCATCGCGCTGGAGATCGCCGCACGCCGCTACGGTCAACCGGGGCCGCTCACCGACCAGGTGAAAGGGGTGATCTGCGCCCCGAAACCGGGGCCGCTGTACGGCGGCATGGCGTTGATGATGGTAGTGCTCACCTGGCGGCAACGGTTCATCGCGGCCGGTGCCGCGATCGGCATCGACGTCGTCTTCGCGCTGGTGCGGTGGGCGGTCGACGCCAAGGTGGACGAAGGACATTCCTTCGGCAACGGCGCGTTGTGGGTGATGTTGGGCTGTGCGGTCATCGCCCTCACGCGCCGCACCGGCGCCGAACGCGCGCTGCTGCTGAAGGGCGTCGGGCTGGGCCTGCTGCTGGTGGCCGGCCGCAAGGCCGGCGACACCTGGCTGCTCATCACGTCCAAGGCCCGCCCGTCGGTGCTCGACCAGTACGTGGCAACCGCCGATCACGCACTGGGCAACCCGTCATGGCTGGTGGGCCGGATCGTCGGGGCCACCGGCCCGCTCGGCCCCCGTCTTCTCCACGTGGTCTACGCACAGCTCGCGGTGGCCGCGGTCGTCGTCGCGCTGTACCAGCTGCGCGACGTGGCGGTCGAGCGCCGCTTCCCGAGCCATCATCTGGTGCGCACCTTCCTGGTGATCGGCCTCGTCGGACCGGGCATCTACATGATCTTCCCGGTGGTCGGACCGGTCTTCGCCTACGGCCCGGGTGCCTCCGGCACCGGCGGCCTGCACTGGGCGGTGGCCGACCTGTGGCCCCACACACCGCCGCCGATCAGCCCCCCGCACCCGATGCCGTACGACGGGATCACCCCCCGCAACTGCATGCCCAGCCTGCACACGGCATGGGCCACCGCGATCTTCATTCACTCCCGCAAGGGCCCGCGGATCCTGCGCTGCGCGGGCACGTTCTGGCTGGTCGCCACGCTCACCGCAACACTGGGATTCGGCTACCACTACGGCGTGGATCTCGTCGCCGGCGTGGTGTTCGCGCTCACCATCGAGGCAGCGATGCGCTCGCTCGACCGCGGCTGGGACCGGCCGGGAATCCAGCTGGTCCTCCATGGCGCGACGGTCTTTGCCGCGCTCCTGGTGTCGTACCGCTTTCTGCCGGTGGAGATGGCCATGCATCCATGGGTGTGCGGGCCGCTTCTCCTTCTGGCCATGGCCTCGGTGGTCTACGGCTACCTGCGGACCACCAGGCTCTGGGAACCGGCTGCCGCACCGACGCGGCAACCGGGACCGCAACCCGAGCCGGTTTGCTGATCGTCTGTGTCTATCCTGGTCACGGCCGTACAGGGGGAAGGGTGACGATGGAATCGTTCTGGTGGGTGCTGGTCGTCTTCGGGATGGGTGGCTTCGGGTGGGCCGCCGACACCGTCCGTACCGCGTTGAAGAACCGGCATGAGCGGAAGCTCGAACTGATGGAAGCGGCGAAGCAGGAGCGGCTCGCCCTCGAAGCGGCCCATCGGGCGCCGGAACCCGTGTGCGGGTGTACCCACCACCTGGCCAAGCACGACAAAGAGGGCCGTTGCCACGAACGCGTGGAGATCCCCACGGCCTGGGACGAGCACAAGAAGCCGTTGCGCTACGAGGCGGGGCAGTGCAACTGCCAGCAGTACGTCGGCCCGCAGCCACTGTCCCAGGTGTTCGCCGAGGACCTGACGGACCGGATCTGAGCCGGCCGCGCGACCGGTGCCTGACTCGCGCCTGTCTCAACATCATCGGTGGTGAACCCCGCGGCCTGTGCCCCCGTCTACGATCGAATCCGTTTTGTGGTCTCGGACAGAGGGTCGAAGAACAGTGACGGACAAGCGAGTTGTCATCGTGACCGGCGCGGGCTCGGGCATCGGCGAAGCCACCGCGCGGCTGCTGTGCGAGGGCGGGCACCACGTGGTCGCCTCCGGGCGGCGGGCCGAACCGCTGCAGCGGCTCGAAAAGGAGACCGGAGCGCTGGCGTGTCCGTCCGATGCGGGCGACCCCGCCGCCGTCGACGGCCTCGTGCGGGCGGCCCTGGACGCCTACGGGCGGCTCGACGGGCTGGTGCTCAACGCGGGTATCGGGCGCGGCGGAACCGCCGGAGACCTGTCGCTGGAGGACTGGGACAACGTCATGCGGACGAACGTCACCGGTCCGATGCTCCTCCTGCGCGCGGCGATGCCGCACCTGGTGCAGACGCGGGGAGCGGTGGTCGGCGTCGCGTCGGTCTCGGCGTTGCGCAACGGCCAGGGCAACGCCCCGTACGCCACGTCGAAGGCCGCCCTGCTGCAGCTGTGCCGTTCCGTCGCCGTCGACTACGGGCGGCAGGGGGTGCGCGCCAACGTGGTGTGTCCCAGCTGGATCAGGACCGAGATGGCCGACCGGCGCATGGCCCGTTTCGCCCAGGAAGCGGACCTGGGCGACGGCGGCATGGAGGCTGCCTACGAGGAGGCGACCAGGCTGCTGCCCATGGGCCGGCCGGGCGACCCGCGTGAGGTCGCCGAGGCGATCAGCTGGCTGCTCTCGCCGGCGGCGTCCTTCGTCAGCGGCGCGGTGCTCACCGTGGACGGCGGGGCCACGGCCGTCGACCTCGGCACCGTGGCGTTCGACCACCACATCGCACCGCGCGGCGGCAGCGAACTCTGACCCCGTGTGCTGTCCGACGCCTCCGCGTCAGGGGCGTGGGGAGTGCAGCGCGCCGGGCACCGTGGCGAACGGGTCCGTGGGGGAAGGCCACATCCTGGCGATCGCCAGGAGCGTTGCCGCGCTGCCGCGTTCGACGCCGGGCAGCGGGCACGGGGCGGACGGCGCCGCGCCGCTGAGCTTGGCCCGCCGGGCCTCGTCCAGCGCGCCGGCGAGTGCCGCCGCGGCCAGGCGATCCCCCCGCATCCCCGCACGGCCCGCCCGCCGGTGAGCCGTGTCGTACGCCTCCGGCCGGACGTACTGCTGCAGTTCCAGGAGCGCGTCGTACGTCTCGATGATCTGCCGGTGCGCCTGCAGCGCCCACGACGAGCGGGGCCGCAGCACTGCCTGCAGCCGGGTCCGCTGCGGGCCGGCGAGGGCCACCTGGGGGACCGCGACCACCAGATCACGCCACAGCGGCCACAGCTGCCAGACGGTCCGCAGCGCCGCCATGGACCGGGCGAGCGCGGTGGCGGTCGGCACCAGCAGCGAGGCCGCGCGGAAGAAGCCGTGCGCGCTGATGACCACGGACAGGTAGGGCATCAGGTCCTGGTCGGGCACGTAGAGGTGGTAGAGGTAGCCGAACCAGAAGACCAGGGCCAGGACGCTGCCCATCGCGAACATCCGGAGCGACCACACCAGGTCACGGTCGCCCGTGCGCAGGCTGTACGGCCAGCAGACGACGACGGCGGCGGCGTCCCCGGCCAGATGGGAGACGGCGAGGATCAACCAGTACAGGGACGAGGCCGTGGCCGGACCCTGGGGCGACGCCGGGGCAGCCGTCTGAGTGACACCGAGCAGGTCCAGCGCGAGCAGCGAACCCAGGGCCGTCACCAGGCCCAGGATCACGGTGACACGCTGGTGCCGGGCCCGGGTGGAGTCGACGATGAAGAGGAGCACCAGGCCCGCGCTCAGCACGCCGATCAGGTTACGGGTCAGCGAGACCGTGTGGGCGCCGACGCCGAGGGCCGCGAACCGGGCCACGACCTTTGGCTGGAAGAGCGTGATGGCGATGGTCGCGGCGAGGACCGTGAGCCACAGTCCCCGCTGGTTCGGCAGGCGCAGCGCCGGACCCGCCCGCCAGACGAGGGCGATCCACAGGGTGACGACACTGCAGACCCCGACGTGGTCCGCAAGCTCAGTCGCTGTCAACGTCCGTCACTCCCAGGAAGGCACCGAGTCGCCCCAGGGGGCCTGCCGGGCGACCGGGCTTCCCGGCGCTCTGTATCAGACTGGCGATCATCTCGGCTTCTTGTTCCTCGCTGGTCGTGTAACTGGTCCGGGCCATGAGCCGGTTGACGAAGTGCGGCTGGAGCTGGAGATCTCCGACCAGTGGACCGGCCAGGTCCTCGGCCCGGTTGGTGACGCCCCGGTGGTGATCGCAGAGCACATGGCCGATCTCGTGGAGGATGATGTGCTCCCGGTGCAGGGGCGCGGTCCGTGCCTCGTAGAAGATGTAGTCGGCCTTGTCGGTGCCCATCCACAGCCCGCAGACCCCGGTCGCCGCCACCTCCTCGGGCAGCTCCCGCAGCACGAGAGGGCGGCCCCTCAGCTCCTGCACCTGCTCACGTATCGCCTCGAAGGGCAGGGAACGCTGGACGCCGAGATCGCGCAGGATCGTCAGGCATCTGCGTTGCAACGCGACGTAATCACCGGTTGTCCTCACTTACTGTCTTGACCCCCTTCCGATGAAGACAGCTCGTGGCACGTCACGTTGTGCTTGCGGCCCGAACTCGACCCAAGCTAACCAACCGTCCGCCGCTGGGACCAAGTCCGGGCCGCCTTGTGCCCGGCCTTTGGCTCAAATCCGGCGCTCAGGCCCCGGCCGGGGGGATCGTCCGGCCCTCGAACGCCTCCAGGATGCGTTCCGCCGCCAGGGTCGCGGTCAACCGGCCCTCCCGCACCTGCTGTTCCAGTCCGGGCGCGGCCTCGCGCACCGCCGGGTCGGCGTGCAGCCGGCCGAGCAGTTCGTCGCGGACCATCGCCCAGGTCCAGCCGACCTGCTGATCGCGCCGCTTGGCGGCCAGCCGCCCGGTGGAGTCGAGCAGGGCGCGATGCCGCTCCAGGCGCTCCCACACCGTGTCCAGACCCGTCGACTCGCGGGCGCTGCAGTGCAGCACCGGCGGGGTCCAGAACGCGTCCTTGCCGTGCATCAGCCGCAGCGCGCCCGCCAACTCGCGTGCCGCCGCCCGCGCGTCGCGCTCGTGCGGGCCGTCCGCCTTGTTGACGGCGATCACGTCGGCCAGCTCCAGGACGCCCTTCTTGATGCCCTGCAGCTGGTCCCCGGTACGGGCCAGGGTCAACAGCAGGAAGGAGTCGACCATGTCGGCGACCGCGGTCTCCGACTGGCCCACGCCGACGGTCTCGACGAGGATCACGTCGTAGCCCGCCGCCTCCATCACCACCATCGACTCCCGGGTGGCCTTGGCGACCCCGCCCAGCGTGCCCGCGCTGGGGGAGGGCCGGACGAAGGCCGCCGGGTCGACCGCCAGGCGTTCCATACGCGTCTTGTCGCCGAGGATCGAGCCGCCGGTGCGCGTCGAGGACGGGTCGACCGCGAGGACGGCGACCCGATGGCCGAGCGAGGTCAGCAGCGTGCCGAACGCGTCGATGAACGTCGACTTGCCCACGCCCGGCACCCCGCTGATGCCGATCCGCCGTGCCCGGCCGCTGTGCGGGAGGAGCTGCGTCAGCAACTCCTGCGCCAGCGCCCGGTGCTGCGGCCGGGTGGACTCGACGAGCGTGATGGCGCGGGCCACCAGGGCCCGCCTGCCGTCGAGCACACCCTTCACATACGTGTCGAGATCGATCGCTGCCATGCGGGATCAGAGGTCGTGGCCGAGGTCGGCCGCCAGCCGCTTCACCAGGTCGTACGCCGCGTCCGGGATCACCGTTCCCGGCCCGAACACGGCCACGGCGCCCATCTCCAGCAGGGTCGGCACGTCCTGCGGCGGGATCACCCCGCCGACCACGACCATGATGTCCTCGCGGCCCTCCTCGGCGAGCTTCTCGCGCAGCGCCGGGACGAGGGTCAGGTGGCCCGCGGCCAGCGAGGACACGCCGACCACGTGGACGTCCGCCTCGACCGCCTGCCGGGCGACCTCCTCCGGCGTCTGGAACAGCGGGCCGACGTCGACGTCGAAGCCGAGGTCGGCGAAGCCGGTGGCGATCACCTTCTGGCCGCGGTCGTGGCCGTCCTGGCCCATCTTGGCGACCAGGATGCGCGGCCGGCGCCCCTCGGCCTCCTCGAAGGCGTCCACCAGGGCACGGGTGCGGTCCACGTTCGGCGACTCGCCTGCTTCGTTGCGGTACACCCCGGAGATCGTACGGATCTGGCTCGCGTGCCGGCCGTACACCTTCTCCAGGGCGTCGGAGATCTCACCGACGGTCGCCTTGGCGCGGGCCGCGTGCACGGCCAGCTCCAGCAGGTTCTCCTTGCCGTCGGCCGCCCGGGTGAGCGCGTCCAGGGCGTCCTGGCAGGCCTGTTCGTCCCGCTCCGCGCGCAGCCGCCGCAGCTTCTCGATCTGCTGGGCGCGTACGGAGGAGTTGTCGACCTTGAGGACCTCGATCTGCTCGTCGCTGTCGACCCGGTACTTGTTGACGCCGATCACCGGCTGCCGCCCGGAGTCGATGCGGGCCTGCGTCCGCGCCGCCGCCTCCTCCACGCGCAGCTTCGGGATGCCGGCGTCGATGGCCTGCGCCATGCCGCCCGCCTGCTCGACCTCCTGGATGTGCGCCCAGGCCTTGCGCGCGAGGTCGTACGTCAGCCGCTCCACGTAGGCGCTGCCGCCCCAGGGATCGATGACCCTTGTCGTCCCCGACTCCTGCTGGATGAGCAGCTGGGTGTTGCGGGCGATGCGCGCGGAGAAGTCGGTGGGCAGGGCCAGGGCCTCGTCGAGGGCGTTGGTGTGCAGCGACTGGGTGTGGCCCTGGGTCGCCGCCATCGCCTCCACGGCCGTACGCGTGACGTTGTTGAACACGTCCTGTGCGGTCAGCGACCAGCCCGAGGTCTGCGAATGGGTGCGCAGGGACAGGGACTTGGTGTTCTGCGGCTCGAACTGGGAGACCAGCTTGGCCCACAGCAGCCGGGCCGCCCTGAGCTTCGCGACCTCCATGAAGAAGTTCATGCCGATCGCCCAGAAGAACGACAGCCGCGGTGCGAACGCGTCCACGTCCAGGCCCGCCTCGCGGCCCGCGCGGAGGTACTCCACGCCGTCCGCGAGCGTGTACGCCAGCTCCAGGTCGGCCGTCGCGCCCGCCTCCTGGATGTGGTAGCCGGAGATGGAGATGGAGTTGTAGCGCGGCATCCGCTGCGAGGTGTACGCGAAGATGTCGGAGATGATCCGCATCGACGGCTTCGGCGGATAGATGTAGGTGTTGCGGACCATGAACTCCTTGAGGATGTCGTTCTGGATGGTCCCGGCCAGCTTCTCGGGCGGTACGCCCTGCTCCTCCGCCGCCACGATGTACAGCGCGAGCACCGGCAGTACGGCGCCGTTCATCGTCATCGACACCGTCATCCTGTCGAGGGGGATCCCGTCGAACAGCTGCCGCATGTCGTAGATCGAGTCGATGGCCACGCCCGCCATGCCGACGTCACCCGTCACGCGCGGGTGGTCGCTGTCGTAGCCGCGGTGCGTGGGCAGGTCGAAGGCGACCGACAGGCCCTTCTGGCCCGCCGCCAGGTTGCGCCGGTAGAAGGCGTTGGACTCCTCGGCGGTGGAGAAGCCCGCGTACTGGCGGATCGTCCAGGGCTGGTTGACGTACATCGTCGGGTACGGGCCGCGCAGATACGGCGCGATACCGGGGTACGTCCCCAGGAAGTCCAGGCCCTCCAGGTCGCGGCCGGTGTACAGCGGCTTGACCCCGATGCCCTCCGGGGTCTCCCACACCTGCTGTTCGCCGCCGGTCGCCGCACGCCATTCCTCGGCACTGCCGTCGGCGACCGGCGTCCCCAGCTCGATGCCGGAGAAGTCGGGGATTCCCATCAGGACACTCCCATGCGGTCGAGGGTCGCGGACAGCACGGCCACGGCGTCGCAGCCCGCGAAGACGTACGAGTCGATGCCGGAGTACTCGGCCGGGCGACCGGCGAGGAACACGTGCCGGGCGCCTGCCGCGCGCAGTGACTCGGCGGTCTGCCCGGCCTGTTCGGCGTACAGGGCGTCGCTGGAGCACAGCACGGCCTCGGTGGCGCCGCTGTCCTCGAAGCGGCCCTCGGTGACCGGCTCGATGCCACCCGCCTGGAAGAGGTTGGAGGCGAACGTCGCGCGCGCGGTGTACGCGGCGGCCGGGCCGATCGTCGCGAGGTAGACCCGCGGGCGGGTGCCGGTCGCGGCCAGGTGGGCGTCGGAGCGGGCGCGCAGTTCCTCGTACGCCTCGTCGCGGCGCACCCGCGGCAGACCGCCGGACGGCGGCTCGGGCGCGGGCTCGCGCTCCACCGGCTTCTCGGCGAGGAACGGGAACTCGCTGACCCCGGTGATGGGTTCGCGCCGCTTGGCGAGCTGCTTGGAGCGCTCCGCCCAGGTCGTCGCGAGGTCGGTGCGCAGCCGGCCGGAGCGCAGTACGGCCGCCTGACCGCCGTCGCGCTCGATCGTCCGGAAGAACTCCCAGGCTGCCTGGGCGAGTTGGTCGGTGAGCTGCTCGACGTACCAGGATCCGCCCGCCGGGTCGATGACCCGGGCCAGGTGCGACTCCTCGATGAGGATCGTGGAGGTGTTGCGGGCGATCCGCCGGGAGAACGCGTCGGGCAGGCCGAGCGCGTGGTCGAACGGCAGCACGGTGACCGAGTCGGCGCCGCCGACCCCGGCGGCGAGCGTCGCGACCGTCGCGCGGAGCATGTTCACCCACGGGTCGCGGCGGGTCATCATCACCGGCGAGGTCACCGCGTGCTGCACCTGCGCGCCGGGAACCGCGCAGACCTCGGCGACCCGGGCCCACAGCCGGCGTGCGGCCCGCAGCTTGGCGATGGTGAGGAACTGGTCGGCGGTGGCCGCGTAACGGAACTCCAGCTGCGCCGCGGCCTGTTCGGGGCTCAGTCCGGCCTCGGTGAGGTCCCGCAGATAGGCCACGCCGGTGGCGAGCGAGGCGCCCAGCTCCTGCGCGGCCGAACCGCCCGCCTCGTGGTACGGCAGCGCGTCCACGGTGAGCGCGCGCAGCCCGGGGTACTGCTCGGCGCAGCGCGCGGCCAGGGCGGCGTACGACGCGAAGTCCAGCGGGGTGCCGGTGCGGGCCTCGTACCCGAGCGGGTCGCCGCCCAGATTGCCGCGTACGGCCTTGGCGTCGACGCCGTGGTCCGCGTACAGCCGCAGCAGCGCCTCGGCGGCCTGCTCGGTGTCCCGGCCCGCGTCCAGGACCACCGGCGCCAGGTCGAGGTACACGCCCTGAAGCGCCCGGCCCAGCCCGTCGACCGGGATGCCGCCCTCGCCCAGCACGAGCCACAGCGAGGTGCCGCCGTTCTCCAGGTCGGCCAGAGCGGCGTTCTCCGCGTGGGCGGTGTGCCGCTGCCGTACGTCCCAGCCGCCCGTGGTGTTGCCCTCGGGGCGGCTGCCGCGCACATACGGGGCGAAGCCGGGCAGACCGGGGTCGGGCGCGGCGTCGCGCGCCGTGTAGAGGGGCCGGGTGCGCAGCCCGTCCTCCAGCGTCGTGGACAGAGCGTCCTCAGCTGCCGCGCCCGAGACTTCCTTGCCCGACTTGCGCAGCACGCCCTCGACCAGGCGTTGCCACTGCTCGTGTGTCGCGTCAGGGAACTCGGCGGCCAGTGAGAGCCCGTCGTCAGGCAGGACCGTCATGGCTCGGATGCTAGGGCAGCATGCTCAAGTGAGTGCAGGGCAGGGGCTGTGAGGTTTCCCTCCTTGCCCTTGTGACCTGTGCCGCTCAGTCGCCGGACGGCTCCTCGTCCGGGTCCGGCAGCTCCGGTACGAGTGCGCACATGGCCGCGCGCTGGTCGGGGCCCATGGAGTCGGCGAGGGCCTGCCGGACGGTCCCGGCGAGCAGGGCGGAGGTCTCGCCGAGCAGGTCACGGGCCTTGTCGGTGAGGGCGACCTGCACGCCGCGCCTGTCGCCGCACACCGACCTGCGGGTGACGAGACCTGCCCGCTGGAGGCAGGCGACCTGGTAGGTGAGCCGCGTCTTGGGGCGGCCGAGGAGGTCGGCGACCTGGGTCATGCGCAGTCCGGTGCGGGGCTGCTCCGCCAGCAGGCACAGGATCAGGAACTCGTCGTGGGAGACGTCGAGGGCCTCCTTCACGACCGACCGCAGCCGCTGCTCCACGGCGCCCGTGGCGGCCAGCAGGATCATCCACGCGCGCAGCTCGTCGGGCAGCAGGCCGGCGCCTGCGGCGGGGCATCGCAGCTGGTCGGCGGGGGGCGCGTCGGAGTCGGGCATGAGACGAGTCTAACCGTGGTGCAAATTTGGACGACTTGGTTGTCCAATTTTGGATGAGGGGCTAGCGTGGCGGCAGTCATCCAAATTTGAACCACTCGACCCGGGAGTACGACCATGACCGTCGCCGTGCAGACAGGCACCTGGCAGCTCGACCCGGCCGCGTCCACCGTGGCGCTGCGGCACCGGACCCTGTGGGGCCTGGTCACCGTGAAGGGCACCTTCACCGCCGTCAGCGGCTCGGGTGAGGTGCGGCCCGACGGCTCGGCCGCCGGCACGGTGACCCTGGACGCCGCCTCCCTGGACACCCGGCACGCCAAGCGCGACACCCATCTGCGCTCGGCCGACTTCTTCGACGCCGGCACCCACCCGGAGATCACCTTCGCCGTCCGCGGTGCCGACCGCCTCGACGGCGACGGCGTCCGGATCACCGGTCAGCTGACCGTGCGGGGCATCGGCAGGCCCATGACCCTCACCGCGCGCCTGACCGGCACGGGCGCCGACGCGGTCACCCTGGAGACGGAGTTCACCGTGGACCGCGAGCAGTTCGCCATGGGCTGGAACCAGCTGGGCATGATGCGCGGCCTGACCACGGTGACGGCGGGGCTGCGCTTCACCCGCACGGCCTCCTGAGGTCAGCCCTCGGGGTCGAGCTCGGCCCGCTTCACGTCCCGCGTGGACAGCGTCTGCGGGGTCGCCGTGAACGCCCGCAGCCGCAGCCGGGTGCTCTTCTTCACCGGCACCGTGAACCTCCCGGAGGGCGCCCGGAGTTCGACGGTCGCCGTCGTGTGGGCGGGAATCGTGGCCGGTCCGCGCACCTGGGTCCAGTACTGGTTCATGCCCTGGCCCGTGGTGATCATGTAGTGCGGGATGAGCGCGTCGTCGCCGGTGTTGGTCACCTTCACCGACATCGCGGAGACCGTGTGCACGGACGGGCGTCGGACCGCCGTGATGTCCATGCGCAGCGGCGGCCTGCCCGTCGCGGCGAGGGTCGCGCTCAGCAGGGCCGGCGCCACCAGCAGCACCACGGCCGTGACCAGGGCGGGCCGACGGCGCGTGCCGGTCAGCCACCGGGGCCGCGGCTGCCAGGCGCCCGAGAAGTCCGACAGCGGCACGGTGATCGCCGCCGCCAGCCACAGCGGCGTCATCAGCAGGTAGTAGCCGTCCTGGGAGCGGGTCGCCACATAGAAGGCGCACCAGGGCAGCACGGTCGCGGCCGGACCCAGCCGCCGGACGAACAGCGCGAACAGGGCCAGCAGGGCCGCGGCGAGCAGCATGCTCGCGTGGCCGTACCAGTCGAGCCGGTCGCTGCCGTGGGTGAAGTACAGCGAGATGCTCACCAGGCCCTGGCCGTGCAGCACCGCGCCCTGGGTCAGCGGCAGCGCGATGCCGCCCAGCCACGGACCCGGCTCGGTCACGATGAAATACGCGTTGAGCAGCAGCCAGGTGAGGACCGCGATCCCGAGGATCCGCAGCACCACCCGCGCGGCCTGACGCCCGCCGAGTTCACCGCGGCGCACGGCGTAGATCCCGGCCAGCAGGAACGGGGTGACGAACCAGGGGAGTTGCTGTGCCGCGCACGCGGCGCCGAGGCACGCCGCCCGCGCGATCCCGGCCGGGCCCAGCCGGCCCCCGGCGCCGAGCCGCGGCCAGCGCACCACCACCGGTACCAGCAGGACCAGGCCGACGATGGCCGGATAGCCCTGACGGGCGTACATCGGCAGGAAACTGAAGCCCAGACAGAGCATCGTGGCCGCGGAGCGCCAGGGCGCCGGCAGCAGCCGCCACAGCATGACCGTGCCCGCGATCAGCACCACCGTCACCGCCGCCGTCGCCGGCGCCCCGTTGTGGCCGAGCCACAGGAAGGGAGCGGTGATCAGCGGGGTCAGCGGGGGATAGCCGTACGTGAAGTCGTAACCGCCGGTCGTCGTCGCCGTCAGGGCGACGCCCTTGAGGCGGAAGAGCCACGGCCACGGGTGGTCGTAGAGCTGGTGCCCGCCCACCATCTCCTTCGCGGCCTGCGTGGTGAGGACCGCCTCGTCGCCGCCGGCGTGGTTCAGCGCCCAGGCGCACAGCGTGAGGACGATCGCCGTCCCCAGCACCACGAGGTCCAGGCGGGCCAGCGAACGCGTCCGGCGAACCGTGAGGGCGAGCACGCCGGTCACCAGGATCGAGGCGTAACAGAGGGAGACCGCGGCCGCCAGGACCAGATGGTGCGTGGCCGCCTGCGCCCACACCGAACGCGTGCCGATGAACAGGCTGACGTCGGCGAGCAGGGTGAGTACGCGATGCCACTGGGCGGGGGGTCCTTGGACCTCCGCGCGGGCAACCGGGAGGGCGGACACCGCCGACTGTGTCCGCCGGCCGGGTGCCACCTGCTGGGTTTCTGCCAAGTGCACGGGAGTGGACGCTATCGGGGGTGGATGGCCGACACATGGCCGGACGTGAAGAGAACGGTATGAGCGCGGTAAGAAGCGGGCGTAAGCGTACATGTGCCGCGGTTCGCTTCCCGCTGGGGGGCACCGGAGCGGTCGCGCAGTGTGTCGCTGTTGGGCCGAACGGGTGACTTGGCGTAAGAATTGGCTGGTGCAGGCAATGAGTGCGAGTCAGGTCGGGGGGAGCCGGTGAGCCGTTACGACGTCACCGATGAACAGTGGGAAGGGCTCGCCCAGGTCGTGCCGCTGCGGGGCCGCGACGCCTGGCCGTCCGCGGTGAGCCACCGCTCGCTGCCGGACGCCGAGACCGAGACCCGGCGCCGGTTCGTGGTCCTGCGGGTCAATGTCTTCGCGGACGCCCGCGAGGTCGCCGAGACCCTGATGACCGGCGCGCCGGTCCTGCTCGACCTGACCGGCGCGGAGACCGAGGTCGCCAAGCGCGTCCTCGACTTCAGCACGGGCGTTGTCTTCGGCCTGGGCAGCGGGATGCACCGCGTCGACCGCAATGTGTTCCTCCTCACCCCACCCGGCACGGAGGTCAGCGGGCTGATGGAGGGCGTGGGCGTGTCGGGGAACTGACCTTGCCACCGGCGGCCGAGCGCGGCACCTGCGGCGGCTGAGCCTGAGGTGTTCGTGATGAGCGCGGTACCCGAGGCGGCGGAGTCCGGGGACTCGGCGACGAGCGCGTGACGCGGCTGCGCGCCGGGCGCGGGAGTCGGCCTTCCCGGTCGGCCGGTCGGTGCCGTGCGGCCGGCGGGTGCAGTGATGCCGGCCGGTGAGCTTCAGCGGCGGTGAGGTGGTGCCGGCGCCGCCCTTCCCGGCGGGATCGGCGGTGGTGGTGCTCTGAAGTCCGCTTTGTGTTTCGGCGGGTTCGGTGGTGCCGCGGAGTCCGGCTGTGCTTGGGCGGGGTTGGTGGTGGCGCCGCGTGGTCCGGCTGTGCTCGGGCGTGGTCGATGGTGGTGTTGCGATGTCCCGCTGTGCTTGGGCGGGTTGGGTGGTGGTGTTGCGCTGTCCGACTGTGCTTCAGGGGACGGCCGTGGTGGTGCCGCGGCCGGTGCTGCGCTTCGCGGCGGGATCGGCCGTGCTGGTCCGGCGGTGCGCGTGGAGGCGGCATGGCCGGTGGGCCCGTCGCTCCTCGCCCGCTGTCACTCGACCGAGTGGCCCCGGTGCCGTTTGCGCCTGCCCGATCGCCCGATCGTAGGAAGGTGCCGGACAGGAAACGGTTCGGCAGATGGGCCGGGTCCTACGGTCCGGGCATGGCCGTGCCCTCCGTGTCCGCCCAACCGCCGGCGGCCGACGTCTCCACCGCGACCGTCCCCGCGCAGTCCCGCGAGCCCCGTGAGTCCCCCGACGTGCGCGCCCGGATCACCGAGTTGCGGCTGTCGGCCTTCGCCGGGCACCGGGGGGCCGGATTCCGGCTGGGGCCCGTCACCCTGTTCACGGGGCGCAGCGGCGCGGGGAAGACGACCGCGCTCGCGGCCTACGAGGCGCTCGCCCGGCTCGGCGGCGGAGCCTCGCTCTACGAGGTGTTCCCGGACCCGGTGGCCTGTGTGCCGCAGCGGGCGCGCCCCGACGCGGGAGGACGACGGGGGTTCCGGATCGGGTGTACCGCCGACGGCGCCGAGGGACCGGTCCGGCTCGACGTCGCCGTACAGGCCGAACCGGACCTCAGGATCGTGGGGGAGCGGCTGACCGCGCGCGGGGTCGTCCTGCTGGAGACCGCGCTGCGCGACCCCGGGCGCGGTACCGTCCAGGCCGCCTGGCACACCGCGGGCTCCGCCCCGGTGACCCGTGCCCCGCTGCCCGACGACCGCCTGGGCACCGCCCTGCTGCCGCTGCGTGTCGCCGGCAAGACGGACGGACAGCGCCATGTGCTCGCCGCGGCCGAGCAGATGGTGGTCGCCCTGCGCTCCGTCTTCCCCTGCGATCCCCGCCCCGAGGGCATGCGCACCCCCGTCCGCACCGGCTCCGGCCGGCTGCTGCCCGGCTGCGACAACCTCGCCGAGGTGCTGTGGCGCACCCGCGCGGAGTGCGCCCGCCGGCACGGCCTGCTGGTCGAGGCGCTGAGCGCGGGCTGCGCCGGGCCGGTGACCGACCTGGTCGCCGAACCGCTGCCGGACGGCACGGTACGGGCGCTGCTCGACCGCGGCGCCGGCCCGCGCACCGAACTGGCCCGGCTCGGCGACGGGGAACTGCGCTATCTCGCGCTGACGTTGGTCCTGCTGACCGGTCCCGGCGTCCTGGACCTGGACGCGCCCGGCGAGGTGCCCGACGCCCTGCGCACCCTCACCGTCCTCACCGACGGCTTCGACCGCTGCCTCGACCCGGCCCAGCGCCGGGAACTGCTGCGGACGGCCGTCCGGATGGGTGCACGCGGACACATCCGGTGCGTGGGCGCGGTGAGCGACGCCTCGTGGGCGGCCGGGACCGAGGGCGTCACAGTGGTACACCTGGACGCGTGACGGAACCTCTCGACCTGGCCCGACTCCAGCGCAGGCTCACCGAGTTCGCGGCCGCCCGGAAGTGGCAGCCCTACCACACCCCCAAGAACCTCGCCGCCGCGCTCTCGGTGGAGGCCTCCGAACTGGTCGAGATCTTCCAGTGGCTGACCCCGGAGGAGTCGGCGCGGGTGATGGCCGACCCCGGCACCGCGCACCGCGTGACGGACGAGGTCGCCGATGTCCTCGCCTATCTCCTGCAGTTCTGCGCCGTGCTCGGCATCGACCCGCTGGCCGCCCTGTCCACCAAGATCGACCGCAATGAACAGCGCTTCCCGGCGCCGGGAGCGGAGGGCGGCTCCGAGGGACGCGAACTGCCGGAGGGATGAACTCCGTTGTTACTCTCCGGAGTCAAACCACCTGTCGAATCCGAATTGTTGTCCACAGATTTCCGTCTACCTCTGGCTTTTCGCCCGACGCGCCTTCACTCTGGGTAGTGGACAAGGGAGTTCCAGAGGGCGTGCGGAGACGCACGCGGAAGGACGGGGGCGACACATGGATGCGGTACGGCTGATCCTCACGAGCCGACGTGCCCTGGCGGGCGGCGCCGACGCGGGCGAGATCATGGCGGAGGTGTGGCAGGCGCAGGCCCTGGCCCAGGCGATCGGCAGCCGGCTCGCGGTCTCCGGCCCGCCGGAGCTGCGCGGCGAGGCGCTCGGCCTGACGGAGCTGGCGGGCCGGGGCTGCGGAGTCCTCGACCCGCCCGAACTGGACCTGGGCGATCTGCGCGCCGCCCAGCTCACCGAGCTGGACGACGCCCGCGAGACGCTGCTGTGTCTCGGCGGTCTGCTCGGCGAGGTCGGCATAGCCCTGGTCGGCGTGGCCAGCGCCGCGGCCGACGAGACGACGTACTGGCAGTGCATGGAAGCCATCGACGCGGCCGACGAGTCCCGCGACCGCGTCCTGGAGATGCTGCGCAAGCTGGCGGCACGGGAGGAGGCGTTACAGGAGGACGGCAACCGGAACAGCCCGTCCGGCGTGTGAGGACGGGGCCGTTCAGGCGGGTGAGGACGGGGCCGTTCAGGCGGGTGATTTTCACCCGACCGTGGACGGCCGTGCCCGGCGGTACCGGCGAGGCGGACGCGGTGTGCGGCGTGCAGGATAGATGTATGGACCTTCGAATCTTCACCGAGCCCCAGCAGGGCGCCACCTATGACACCTTGCTCACCGTGGCGAAGGCCACCGAGGACCTGGGCTTCGACGCCTTCTTCCGCTCCGACCACTATCTCTGTATGGGCGGCTCCGACGGCCTGCCCGGCCCCACGGACGCCTGGATCACGCTGGCCGGCCTGGCCCGCGAGACCAAGCGCATCCGCCTCGGCACCCTGATGACTGCAGGAACCTTCCGGCTGCCCGGCGTGCTCGCCATCCAGGTCGCCCAGGTCGACCAGATGTCCGGCGGCCGGGTGGAGCTGGGCCTCGGCGCGGGCTGGTTCGAGGAGGAGCACAGGGCGTACGGCATCCCGTTCCCGAAGGAGAAGTTCGCGCGGCTGGAGGAGCAGCTCGCGATCGTCACCGGGCTGTGGGCGGCCGAGGTCGGCAAGACCTTCGACTTCCACGGCACGTACTACGACCTGACCGACTCGCCCGCGCTGCCCAAGCCCGCCCAGCAGAAGGTCCCGGTGCTCATCGGCGGCCACGGCGCGACCCGTACGCCGCGGCTGGCCGCCCGGTACGCGGACGAGTTCAACATCCCGTTCGCCTCCGTCGAGGACAGCGAGCGGCAGTTCGGCCGGGTGCGGGCCGCCGCCCAGGCGGCGGGCCGCGGCGCGGACGCGCTGACGTACTCCAACGCGCTCGTGGCCTGCGTCGGCCGGGACGACCAGGAGGTCGCCCGGCGCGCCGCCGCGATCGGCCGTGAGGTGGACGAGCTGAAGGCCAACGGCCTGGCCGGCTCGCCGGCCGAGGTCGTCGACAAGATCGGCCGGTACGCCGGGATCGGCTCCCAGCGGATCTATCTGCAGGTGCTGGACCTCGATGACCTGGACCACCTGGAACTGATCTCGGCCCAGGTCCAGTCCCAGCTGTCGTGACCGACGGGCGAGGCCGCCGCCGCCGGGGACAGCGGCGGCCTCGCCCGTGTGTCAGCCGCGCTGCGCGAAGCCGTAGTCGAGGATCTTCGCGGCGTCCTTGAAGCGCTGGTCCGGCGAGGTGTCGGCGAGGATCGTGCCCACGACCGTGCGGCCGCCGCGCGTCGCCGCGAACACCAGGCAGAACTTCGCCTCCGGCCCGGAGCCGGTCTTCACGCCGATCGCGCCCCGGTAGGTGCCGAGCAGCGTGTTGCTGTTGTTCCACGCCTCCATCGCGTGCGTGCCGCCACCCGGCCGGTAGGACTTCATGTCCTTGTACACCGGGGTGCCGACGACCTTCTTGAACGTCTTGTTCTTCAGTGCGGTCGCGGCCAGCTTGGTCAGGTCGCGCGACGAGGCGAAGTTGTGGCCGTTGGACACCCCGTCGAAGCCGTCGAAGTGGGTGTCGGCCAGGCCCAGTTCCCGTGCCTTGCCGTTCATCTCGGCGATGAACGACTTGGTCCGCTGGGCCGTCGTCGATCCCGTGCCGTAGGTGTCCGCGAGCGCGTAGGCCGCGTCGCAGCCCGACGGCAGCAGCAGGCCGTACAGCAGGTCTCCGACGCTCATCGAGTCGCCGAGGATCAGACGGGCGCTCGAATAACGCTGGGTCTTCGTGGTGGGGTCGATGACGTAGTCCGTGTACTCCTTCTTGATCTTCACCTTGCGGCTCAGGTCCAGGTGGGGCTGCGACAGCACCACCAGAGCCGTCATGATCTTCGTCGTGGACCCGGTCCGCAGCCGTGCGTCCGGCGCCTGGCCGAACAGCGTCTTCCCCGTGGCCGGGTCGAAGGCGTACGCGCCCTCGGCCGGCACCTGCGGTGCCGGGGCCGCCTGGGCGGGAGCCGCCGCGAGGACCCCCGTGCTCAGGACCGCCCCCGCCAGTGCCGCGACGACGGTCCGTCTGCGGGCGCGGACTCCGTGGCCGTTGGTCATGGTCACCCCTTGCGTCAGTGGTCAGTTGACGAGGGATCACTATGCCGTAACGGTGGATGTTCTGTGGGGGAACTGTGGGCTCCATCACGGCGCCCATGATCCGGGCCTGGTCGGATGGCCTGGTGCGCAAAGTCCTTCCTCTCGCCCTCACCGGCCTGTTCGCCCTGTCGGCCTGCCAGATGGCCGATCACGACGACCCCGCCGACGAGGCCCGCCGCCTCAACACCATGGCGGCGCTCCCGCTGCACGCCTACATCCCTGACCCCGCGTCGGACGGCGTCAAGGCCGTCAACAGGGCTCAGTGGGTCCTGGGGAAGAAGTGCATGGTCCGCCTGGGATTCGCCGGCTTCGCGATCCTCGACACCAAGACCGTCGAGTCGACCTACCCGGTCCGGCAGGGGGAACTCGCGGACGAGGGCACGCCCGGTGACGACAGCCCCTACGGCGTCGTCGACCCCGACCTGGCGTCCGAGCACGGCTACCACAACCGGACACCGGACACCTCCGCGCAGCCCCAGGAGTGGCCCGCCGACCAGTACACCGCGCTGACCGGAAGCCACGGATCCGGCGACAGCCGCTTCGCCCACGGCCACCGCATTCCCGAGGGCGGGTGCCTGGGGGAGGCGACGCGGAAGATCTACGGCCCCGCCCCCAAGGTGACGAAGGTCAACGGCGTGAAGCTCACCGGCTCCTACTCGCTGGCCTTCCAGCTCTGGTACGAGTCCCGCACGAAGGCGAGCGGGGACCCGGCCTGGAAGAAGGCCGACCGCGCGTGGTCGGCCTGTATGAAGAAGAAGGGCTTCACCTACCCCGACCCGGACAAGGCCTCCGTCGACTCCCACTGGCTGGGGCACGGCAAGCCGTCGGACAAGGAGAAGGAGACGGCGACCGCCGACGCCCGGTGCAAGCTCGACACCGGTTACGTCCCGGCCGTGCAGTCCCTCGAAGCACGCGCGCAGAAGACCCTGATCCGCGAGAACAAGGGGAGGCTGGACACCATGCGGGCGGCGGTCGAACGGGCCGTACGCAACGCCCGGACGGTCATCGGCCACGAGAAATAACGGGCACCGCGAGAAAACCGGTGGTCAGCGGCGCCTTACGACCGGAAGACTCGGACGTGTGTTCCTGACGATCTCCACACGCGGCGACGACGCCCACCCGGCCACCGACCTCGGGTACCTGCTGCACAAGCACCCCGGCAAAGCGCAGAAGTTCTCCACGTCCCACGGCACGGCGCACGTCTTCTACCCCGAGGCGGACGAGCGGCGCTGCACGGCCGCGCTGCTGCTGGAGATCGACACGCTCGCGCTGGTCCGCCGGGGCAGGGGCAAGGGGCGCGGGGGTGCCCCCGACGCGGCGCTCGCGCAGTACGTCAACGACCGCCCGTACGCGGCCTCCTCGCTGCTCGCGGTCGCGCTGAGCGGCGTCTTCTCCAGCGCCCTGCGCGGGGTGTGCACCGCCCGCCCCGAGCGGGCGGCCACGCCGCTGCCGCTGCGCATCGAGGTCCCCGCGCTGCCCGCCCGCGGCGGTCCGGACCTCGTACGACGGCTGTTCGAGCCGCTCGGCTGGAGCGTGACCGCCGACCCGGTCCCGCTGGACACCGAGTTCCCGCAATGGGGCGACTCGCGGTACGTCCGCCTCGTCCTGGAGTCGGAGACGCTGACCCTCGCCGAGGCCCTGCGCCACCTGTACGTCCTGCTGCCGGTCCTCGACGACGCCAAGCACTACTGGGTCTCCTCCGACGAGGTCGACAAGCTGCTGCGGGCGGGCGAGGGCTGGCTGCCCGCCCACCCGGAGCAGAAGCTGATCACCAGCCGGTATCTGTCCCGCCGCTGGTCGCTGACCCGGCAGGCGAGGGAGCGGCTGGAGCTGGTGCGCCTGGCCGAGGCCGACGACAGCGAGGTCGAGGACATCGACAACGCGGTCGAGGAGGAGACGGAGACGGAGGAGAAGCCGGCCCCGCTCGCCGTTCAGCGCCGGGAGGCGATCCTCGCGGCCCTGCGCGCATCCGGCGCCGCTCGCGTCCTCGACCTCGGCTGCGGACAGGGCGAGCTGGTACGGGAGCTGCTGAAGGACGTGCGGTTCACCGAGATCCTCGGAGTCGACGTGTCCGTGCGGGCGTTGACCATCGCCGCCCGGCGGCTGAGGCTGGACCGCATGGGGGAGCGGCAGGCGTCCCGGGTCAGGCTGGTGCAGGGCTCGCTCGCCTACACGGACAAGCGGCTCCAGGGCTATGACGCCGCCGTGCTCAGCGAGGTGATCGAGCACCTCGACCTGCCCCGGCTGCCCGCCCTGGAGTACGCCGTGTTCGGGCACGCCCGCCCCCGCACGGTCCTGGTGACCACCCCGAACGTCGAGTACAACGTCCGCTGGGAGACCCTGCCCGCCGGGCACACCCGGCACGGCGACCACCGCTTCGAGTGGACCCGCGCGGAGTTCCGCACCTGGGCGCGGACGGTGGCCGAACGCCACGGCTACGACGTCGAGTTCGCCCCCGTCGGACCGGAGGACCCCGAGGTCGGACCGCCCACCCAGATGGCACTGTTCACGATCAAGACCGAGAAGGAGGCGAAGGCGGCATGACCGAGACACCACAGAACAAGGGGCGGGTCCTCCCCGTCACCGACCTCTCCCTCGTCGTCCTCGTCGGCGCCTCCGGCTCCGGCAAGTCCACGTTCGCGCGGCGGCACTTCAAGCCCACCGAGGTGATCTCCTCGGACTTCTGCCGCGGGCTCGTCTCCGACGACGAGAACGACCAGAGCGCGACCGGGGACGCCTTCGACGTCCTGCACTACATCGCCGGCAAGCGGCTGGCCGCCGGCCGCCGCACCGTCGTGGACGCCACCAGCGTGCAGCAGGACGCCCGGCGTCAGCTGATCGAGCTGGCCAGGAAGCACGACGTACTGCCCATCGCCATCGTGCTGGACATGCCCGAGGAGGTGTGCGCCGAGCGCAACGCGGCCCGCACCGACCGCGCCGACATGCCCCGCCGGGTCATCCAGCGGCACATCCGCGAACTGCGCCGCTCCCTGCGCCACCTGGAGCGCGAGGGCTTCCGCAAGGTGCACGTCCTGCGCGGCGCCGAGGAGGTGGAGAGCGCCACCGTCCTCACCGAGAAGCGCTTCAACGACCTCACCCACCTCACCGGCCCCTTCGACATCATCGGCGACATCCACGGCTGCTCGGCCGAACTGGAGGCGCTGCTCACCAAGCTCGGCTACGTGGACGGCGTGCACCCCGAGGGCCGTACCGCCGTCTTCGTCGGCGACCTGGTCGACCGCGGCCCGGACACCCCGGGCGTGCTGCGCCGGGTGATGACGATGGCCGAGACGGGCAACGCCCTGTGCGTGCCGGGCAACCATGAGAACAAGTACGGCCGTTACCTCAAGGGCCGCAACGTCCAGCACACCCACGGACTCGCCGAGACCATCGCGCAGATGGAGGGCGAGAGCGAGGAGTTCAAGGAGCGGGTACGGACGTTCCTGGCGGGCCTGGTCAGCCACTACGTCCTCGACGGCGGCAGGCTGGTCGTCTGCCACGCCGGCCTGCCCGAGAAGTACCACGGCCGCACCTCCGGCCGGGTCCGCTCACACGCCCTGTACGGCGACACCACCGGCGAGACCGACGAGTTCGGGCTGCCGGTGCGCTACCCCTGGGCGGAGGACTACCGGGGCCGCGCGGCGGTGGTCTACGGCCACACCCCGGTCCCCGAGGCGACCTGGCTGAACAACACCATCTGCCTGGACACCGGCGCCGTCTTCGGCGGCAAGCTGACCGCGCTGCGCTGGCCGGAGCGCGAGCTGGTCGACGTACCGGCCGAGCGGGTGTGGTACGAGCCGACGCGTCCGCTGCGCGCCGAGGCGCCCGGTGGGCAGGACGGCCGGCCGCTGGACCTGGCGGACGTGCACGGCCGCAGGGCCGTGGAGACCCGGCACGCGGGCATGGTGGCGGTCCGCGAGGAGAACGCGGCGGCGGCCCTGGAGGTCATGAGCCGCTTCGCGACCGACCCGCGGCTGCTGCCGTACCTGCCGCCGACCATGGCGCCGACGGCCACCTCGCAGGCCGACGGCTACCTGGAGCACCCGGTGGAGGCCTTCGCGCAGTACGCGGCGGACGGGGTCGAGCGGGTCGTGTGCGAGGAGAAGCACATGGGCTCGCGGGCCGTGGCCCTGGTGTGCCGGGACACGGAGGCGGCGACGAAGCACTTCGGGGTGGACGGTCCCACGGGCTCGCTCTGTACCCGTACCGGCCGCCCGTTCTTCGACGACGAGAAGGTGACCGAGGAGATCCTCGGCCGGCTCCGCTCGGCGATCACGGACGCCGGACTCTGGGACGAACTGGCCACCGACTGGCTGCTGCTGGACGCCGAGCTGATGCCGTGGTCGCTGAAGGCGTCGGGTCTGCTGCGCAGCCAGTACGCGGCCGTGGGCGCCGCGTCCGGCGCGGTGTTCCCGGGCGCGCTGGCCGCCCTGGAGGCCGCCGCCGCACGGGGCACGGACGTGAGCGGCCTGCTGGACCGGCAGCGGGAACGCGCCGCAGACGCCGCCGCGTTCACGGCCGCCTACCGCCGCTACTGCTGGACCACGGACGGCTTGGACGGCGTACGTCTGGCGCCCTTCCAGCTGCTGGCCGTGCAGGGCCGCAGCCTCGCCGCGCTGCCGCACGACGAGCAACTGGCCCTGCTCGACCGGCTGGTGGAGCACGACGGCACCGCACTGCTGCAGACCACCCGGCGGCTGTACGTCGACACCGGCGACCCGGAGTCGGTGCGCGCGGGTGTCGACTGGTGGCTGGAGATGACCGGCCGCGGCGGCGAGGGCATGGTCGTCAAGCCGGTCGGCGCGCTGGTCCGGAACAAGGACGGGCGGCTGGTGCAGCCCGGCATCAAGTGCCGTGGCCGGGAGTACCTGCGGATCATCTACGGGCCCGAGTACACCCGCCCGGACAACCTCGCCAGGCTGCGGCAGCGGTTCCTGAACCACAAGCGGTCCCTCGCCCTGCGCGAGTACGCCCTCGGCCTGGAGGCACTGGACCGGCTCGCGGACGGAGAGCCGCTGTGGCGGGTGCACGAGGCGGTGTTCGGGGTGCTGGCCCTGGAGTCGGAGCCGGTGGATCCCCGCCTGTAGGCGCGCTCCGGCTGGGCCCGTGGAGATCGGCCGCGTCCTCCTCGCTCAGCATTTCTCCTCGCGGAGCCGTCGTCACTGCTTTCGCCTTCTCGTCAAGAAGGCGAAAACAGGCAGCGGCGGAAACGGCCGAGAAGGGCGTGAAGGCGGGCGGTGACGGCCAGGATGGAGGCATGGCATACCACGTCGACTCCGAGGCCGGGCGGCTGCGCCGCGTGATCCTTCACCGGCCCGATCTGGAGCTCAAGAGGCTCACCCCCAGCAACAAGGACGCCCTCCTCTTCGACGACGTGCTGTGGGTGCGCCGGGCGCGCGCCGAGCACGACGGGTTCGCCGACGTCCTGCGCGACCGCGGGGTCGCCGTCCACCTCTTCGGCGACCTGCTCACCGAGACCCTGGAGATCCCCGGGGCCCGCACCCTCGTCCTCGACCGGGTCTTCCACGAGAAGGAGTACGGCCCGCTGGCCACCGACCATCTGCGCGCCGCCTTCGCGGCCCTGCCCGCAGGCGAGCTGGCGGAGGCGCTCGTGGGCGGCATGACCAAGCGGGAGTTCCTGCACGGGCACGCGGAGCCGACCTCCGTCCGTTTCCATGTGATGGACCTCGACGACTTCCTCATCGACCCGCTCCCCAACCACCTCTTCACCCGCGACACCTCCGCCTGGATCTACGACGGGGTCGCCATCAACGCCATGCGGCTGCCCGCCCGGCAGCGGGAGACCGTCCACTTCGAGGCGATCTACCGGCACCATCCGCTGTTCCGTGGCGAAACGTTCCGCGTCTGGTCCGAGGGGCAGGCGGACTACCCCTCCACCATCGAGGGCGGCGACGTCCTGGTGATCGGCAACGGCGCCGTCCTGGTCGGCATGAGCGAGCGCACCACCCCGCAGGCCGTGGAGATGCTGGCCCACAAGCTGTTCGCGGCCGGCTCGGCACGCACCATCGTCGCGCTCGACATGCCCAAGCGGCGCGCCTTCATGCACCTCGACACCGTGATGACCATGGTCGACGGTGACACCTTCACCCAGTACGCCGGGCTCGGCATGCTGCGCTCGTACACCATCGAGCCGGGCGTCGGCGAGAAGGAGCTTAAGGTCACCGACCATCCGCCGGAGCACATGCACCGCGCGATCGCCGCCGCCCTCGGCCTCGGCGAGATCCGGGTGCTGACCGCCACCCAGGACGTGCACGCCGCCGAACGCGAGCAGTGGGACGACGGCTGCAACGTGCTCGCCGTCGAGCCCGGGGTCGTCGTCGCCTACGAGCGCAACTCGACCACCAACACCCATCTGCGCAAGCAGGGCATCGAGGTGATCGAGATCCCGGGCAGCGAGCTGGGCCGGGGCCGGGGCGGTCCCCGGTGCATGAGCTGTCCCGTGGAGCGGGACGCCGTATAGAAATGTGGAGCATCGTATAGACTTCCATAGTCCCCCGCAGTCGTACCCTTGGAGCGCCCCCATGGCGACAGTCCCGACCGCCCTCGGCGGCCGCCACTTCCTCAAGGAGCTCGACTTCACCGAAGAGGAGTTCCGCGGCCTGGTCGAGCTGGCGGCCGAGCTGAAGGCCGCCAAGAAGGCCGGGACCGAGACGCCGTACCTGCGCGGCCGGAACATCGCCCTGGTCTTCGAGAAGACCTCGACACGCACCCGCTGCGCGTTCGAGGTCGCCGCCGCCGACCAGGGCGCCCGCACCACCTACCTCGACCCGTCCGGCTCGCAGATCGGGCACAAGGAGTCCGTGAAGGACACCGCTCGGGTGCTCGGCCGGATGTTCGACGCCATCGAGTACCGCGGGGACAGTCAGGCCAAGGTCGAGGAGCTGGCCGCCCACGCCGGCGTACCCGTCTACAACGGCCTCACCGACGACTGGCACCCCACCCAGATGCTGGCCGACGTGCTCACCATGACCGAGCACAGCCCCAAGCCGCTGAGGCAGATCGCCTTCGCCTACCTCGGCGACGCCCGCTTCAACATGGGCAACTCCTACCTGGTCACCGGCGCGCTGCTCGGCATGGACGTGCGGATCGTCGCGCCCAGGAGCTACTGGCCCGCCCAGGAGATCGTCGACCGCGCCCAGCAGCTGGCCGCCGCGAGCGGCGCCCGGATCACCCTCACCGAGGACGTCCCGGAGGGCGTCACGGGCGCCGACTTCGTCGTCACCGACGTCTGGGTCTCCATGGGCGAGCCCAAGGAGGTCTGGGCCGAGCGGATCAAGGCCCTCGCGCCGTACGCCGTGACCATGGACGTGCTGCGCGCCACCGGCAACCCGGACGTGAAGTTCCTGCACTGCCTGCCGGCCTTCCACGACCTCGGTACCCGGGTCGGCCGCGAGATCCACGAGACCTACGGCCTGGACTCGCTGGAGGTCACCGACGAGGTCTTCGAGTCCGCGCACTCGATCGTCTTCGACGAGGCCGAGAACCGGCTGCACACCATCAAGGCGGTGCTGGTCGCCACACTCGCCCGGTAAACCCTGGTCGACCGCCCCGACCAGGCCTTATCCTGACCGGCGGCCCGGAATCACCCGCTCCGGTGCCGCCGCCGCGACCTCACCCCGGTCGCCCGCACCACCCAGAATCGAGCACCACCCGCATGCCCGCTCCCCGTATCAAGTCCCCGCACCTGCTGGTCGCCGAGTCCGGCGCCGACCGCGAGGGACACGGCCTGAAGCGCACGATGGGCCTCTTCCAGCTCATCTGCTTCGGCGTCGGCGCCATCGTCGGCACCGGCATCTTCGTCGGCCTCTCCGACTCCGTGGCCCAGGCCGGCCCGGCCGTCGTCGTCTCGTTCATCCTCGCCGCGATCACCTGCGTCTTCACCGCCTTCTCCTTCGCGGAGCTGGGCGGCGCGATCCCGGTCTCCGGCTCCTCGTACTCCTTCGCCTACGCCGGTCTCGGTGAGTCCACCGCCTTCCTGGTCGGCTGGTGCCTGCTGCTGGAGTACGGCATCTCGATCTCGGCCGTCGCGGTCGGCTGGAGCCAGTACGTCAACGAACTGCTGCACAGCCTCACCGGCGTCCAGCTCCCGGCCGCCCTGTCCGCCGGACCCGGCGACGGCGGGATCGTCAACCTCCCGGCCGTGATCGTCATCGCCCTGGCCTCCGTACTGCTGGTGCGCGGAGTGCGCGAGAGCGCACGGGCGACGGCCGCCATGGCCGCCGTGAAGCTGGTCATCCTGCTGGCCTTCTGCGCCATCGGCTACAGCGCCTTCAAGCACGGCAACCTCACCCCGTTCTCCCCGGCCGGCCTCGGCGGCATCGGTGCGGGCACCACGGCCGCGTTCTTCTCGTACATCGGCTTCGACGCGATCACCACCGCCGGCGAGGAGGCGAAGAACCCGCGCCGGGACATCCCCGTAGCGATCATGGTCTGCATGGGCATCGTCACCCTGCTGTACTGCGCGGTCGCGGTCGCCGCGATCGGCGCCATCGGCGGCAAGCAGGTCGCCGGCCGCCCCGCCGCCCTCTCCTACGTCGTCAACGAGGTCACCGGCTCGACCGTCGGCGGCGGCGTGATCGCCTTCGGCGCGGTCGTCGCCATCGCCTCGGTCGTCCTCGCGGTGATGTACGGCCAGACCCGCATCCTGATGTCGATGTCCCGGGACGGCCTGATCCCGCGCGTCTTCGAGAAGGTGAACCCGAAGACCTCCACCCCCGTGGCCGGCACGCTGATCGTCGCGGTCGTCTTCGCGCTGCCGGCGGCCTTCGCCTCCCTCGACGCCGTGATGAACCTGTGCACCATCGGCACCCTCGCGATCATGGCCGTGGTCAACATCGTGGTGATCGCCCTGCGCCGCCGCGAACCGGACCTCAGCCGCAGCTTCCGCGTCCCGCTCTACCCGGTGGGTCCGCTGCTCGGCGTCGCCTTCTGCCTGTACCTGATGTACGAGACCGGCTGGCAGACCTGGATCCAGTTCGCCGCGTTCCTCGCGGTGGGCCTGGCGATCTACGCCGTCTACGGCCGCCGGCACTCCAATCTGGCGCGGACGGCCGCCCCCGAGGTCACGCCGAGCGCCGCCGCTGAGCGGGAACCACAGGCAGTCTGAACCACACCGCCTTGCCCGACGGGGTGGGGCGGTGACCGCAGGACGAGCTGAGGGCGCGGATCAGCAGCAGCCCGCGCCCGCCCTCCTGCCAGACGTCGGGCTCCTCGATCACCGGCCGGGTGAGATGGCCGGGCGGCGCCGGGTCCGGGTCGTGCACCTCGACCTGGCAGCCGGTCGGCAGCAGCTCCACCACCAGCTCGATCGGGCCGCGCCCGGCGGTGTGCTCCACCGCGTTGGCCACCAGCTCCGCCGTGAGCAGTTCCGCGGTGTCGCAGTCGGCGGGGTGCTCCACCTCGGCGAGGGCCGTACGCACCAGGGCACGGGCCACGGGCACCGCGGCGGCGGTGTGCGGCAGCGCGATGCGCCAGGAGGCCGGTTCGGTGGGGCGTTCGTGCAAGGCGAGTCCGTTCATGGAGCAGGCTGTCCTGCTTTCAACTGTAGGAATGGTACGGGCCCGGCCACCGCAGACCGTCGTCGGGCCTCGCCCGGAACCTGCGGCCCCGGTACCGGCGGCTTACCCCGGCGAACGTCCCGCCTCGCCTGCCGGTGCCCACTGTTACGACGCTGTCGAGGACCGGTGACGCACGTGACCGGACCGGGCCGGTCGGCCGGGCCTGTCGCGCCCTCGTGACGACAGTCACAAACAAGTGATAGCTTCGTAGGACAGCGCAACGTACGGCACCGCCCCCTTAGGAGGCCGCACGTCATGAGTCCCTTCACCGGCTCCGCCGCCCGCACCTCCGACTGGGAGCACCTGCGGCTCCAGCTCGCCGACGGGGTCGCCACCGTCACCCTCAGCCGCCCCGAGAAACTCAACGCGCTCACCTTCGGCGCCTACGCCGACCTGCGCGACCTGCTGGCCGAGCTGTCCCGGGAGCGCGCCGTACGCGCCCTGGTGCTGGCCGGCGAGGGACGGGGCTTCTGCTCCGGCGGCGACGTCGACGAGATCATCGGCGCCACCCTCGGCATGGACACCGCCCAGCTGCTCGACTTCAACCGGATGACCGGCCAGGTGGTGCGGGCGATCCGCGAGTGCCCGTTCCCGGTGATCGCCGCGGTGCACGGCGTGGCGGCCGGCGCGGGCGCGGTCCTCGCCCTGGCGGCCGACTTCCGCGTGGCGGATCCCTCCGCACGCTTCGCCTTCCTCTTCACCCGCGTCGGACTGTCCGGCGGCGACATGGGCGCGGCCTACCTGCTGCCCCGCGTCGTCGGCCTCGGCCACGCCACCCGCCTGCTCATGCTGGGCGAACCCGTCCGTGCCCCCGAGGCCGAGCGCATCGGCCTGATCAGCGAACTCACCGAGGAGGGCCGGGCCGACGAGGCGGCCCAGGAACTGGCCCGCCGCCTGGCCGACGGCCCGGCACTGGCGTACGCCCAGACGAAGGCCCTCCTGACAGCCGAGCTGGACATGCCCCTGGCGGCCTCGATCGAGCTGGACGCCTCGACCCAGGCCCTGCTGATGAACGGCGAGGACTACGCCGAGTTCCACGCGGCCTTCACGGAGAAGCGCCCGCCGAAGTGGCGGGGGAGGTGACCTTTCATGCGTGTGGCGGTCATCGGCGGCGGCCCCGGCGGCCTGTACGCGGCGGCGTTGCTGAAACGGCTCGACCCGGGTCGTGAGATAACGGTCTGGGAACGCAACGCCCCGGACGAAACCTTCGGCTTCGGGGTGGTCCTCTCCGACGAAACCCTCGGCGGCATCGAACACGCCGACCCCGTCGTCCACGAGGCCCTGCAACGCCACTTCGTCCGCTGGGACGACATCGACATCGTCCACCGGGGCGCCACCCACCGCTCCGGCGGCCACGGATTCGCCGCCCTCGGCAGGCGCCGCCTGCTGCGGATCCTGCACGACCGCTGCCGCTCCCTCGGCGTGGACCTCAGGTTCTCCACCGAGGCCCCCGACCCGGACACCCTCTGCGCCGGCTACGACCTCGTCATCGCCGCGGACGGAGTCCACAGCACCACCCGCGCCGCCTACGCCGACGCCTTCCGCCCGCAGCTGACCGAACACCGCTGCCGCTACATCTGGCTCGCCGCCGACTTCCCCTTCGACGCCTTCCGTTTCGAGATCGCCGAGACGGAACACGGCGTGATGCAGCTGCACGGCTACCCGTACGCGGCCGACGCCTCCACCGTGATCATCGAGATGCGCGAGGAGGTCTGGCAGACGGCGGGACTCGACGACGTCACCCCGCAGGAATCCGTCGACCGCTGCGCCAAGATCTTCGCCGACGCCCTCCGCGGCCGGCCCCTGCACTCCAACAACTCGGCGTGGACGACCTTCCGCACGGTCGTCAACGACCACTGGTCGCACGGCAACGTCGTCCTCCTCGGCGACGCCGCGCACACCGCGCACTTCTCGATCGGCTCCGGCACCAAGCTCGCCATGGAGGACGCGCTGGCCCTGGCCGCGTGCCTGGAGGAACACCCCGGTGTACGACGTGCGCTCGCGGCGTACGAGCAGGAGCGCAAACCCGTCGTCGCCTCCACCCAGCGGGCCGCCCGGGCGAGCCTGGAGTGGTTCGAGAACCTGGGCCTGTACCTCGGCCAGCCGCCCCGCCAGTTCGCCTTCAACCTGCTCACCCGCAGCCGCCGCGTCACCCACGACAACCTCCGGCTGCGCGACGCCCGCTTCACCGAGGCCGTCGAGCGCGAGTTCGGCTGCCCGCCCGGGACGCCTCCGATGTTCACCCCGTTCCGGCTGCGCGGTCTGACCCTGCGCAACCGGGTCGTGGTGTCGCCGATGGACATGTACTCCGCCACCGACGGCGTCCCCGGCGACTTCCACCTCGTCCACCTCGGCGCCCGCGCCCTCGGCGGGGCCGGGCTCGTCATGACCGAGATGGTGTGCGTCAGCGAGGAGGGCCGGATCACGCCGGGCTGCACCGGCCTCTACACCGGCCGGCAGACCGAGGCGTGGCGGCGCGTCACCGACTTCGTGCACACCCAGGCACCCGGCACCGCGATCGGCGTCCAGCTCGGCCACTCCGGCCGCAAGGGCTCCACGAAGCTGATGTGGGAGGGCATGGACGAGCCGCTGCCGCGCGGCAACTGGCCGCTCGTCGCCGCCTCCCCGCTGCCGTACAAACCGGACAGTCAGATCCCCCGGCAGCTCTCCCGGGCCCAACTGACCGACATCCGCGAGCAGTTCACCGCCGCCGCCTGGCGGGCCGCCCGCGCGGGCTTCGACCTGCTGGAACTGCACTGCGCCCACGGCTATCTGCTCTCCGGCTTCCTCTCGCCGCTCACCAACCACCGCACCGACGCCTACGGCGGCTCGCCGGAGCGGCGGCTGAGGTTCCCGCTGGAGGTCTTCGAGGCCGTACGCGCGGTGTGGCCGGCCGAGCGGCCCATGACGGTCCGCATCTCCGCCACGGACTGGGCCGAGGGCGGCACGAGGGCCGAGGACGCGGTGGAGATCGCCCGCGCCTTCGCCGCGCACGGCGCCGACGCGATCGACGTGTCCACCGGGCAGGTGGTGGCCGAGGAGCGGCCGGAGTTCGGGCGGTCGTACCAGACGCCGTTCGCCGACCGCATCCGGAACTCGGCACGGGTCCCGGTGATCGCGGTCGGCGCGATCTCCTCCTGGGACGACGTCAACTCACTCATCCTCGCCGGGCGTACGGACCTGTGCGCGCTGGGCCGTCCGCACCTGTACGACCCGCACTGGACCCTGCACGCGGCGGCCGAGCAGGGCTACGACGGCCCCGGCGTCGTCTGGCCCGCGCCCTACCGCGCGGGCAGCAGGCGCCCGCAGACCGGCCGCACGGACGCCCCGAAGCCGCGGCTGTCGCTCACACACCCTCCACGCGATCCGCACCGCTCCTGACGCGCCCTGTTATCGGCGCCTGTCTAGGTTCTTTCGAGCCATTCGGAAGACACAGGACACACAGGGATCGAGACCGCGATGAGTGACACCAGGCCGCCGCTGCCCGAGCCGCCCGGATACGGATACGGCCACGCCCCGGCCCCGGGCCCCCAGTACGCGGAACCCTCGGTGCCGCCCGCCGCGCCCGCCCAGCGCCGCCGGGACGGCTCGGGCACCCGGCGTGCCGCGCTGGTCATCCACACGATCGCCGACGTCGCGGCGGCGTTCCTGGGGCTGTGGATCCTGCTGTACCTGCTGCAGGCCAATCACGCGAACGTCTTCGTGGGGTTCGTGCGGGACGTGGCCGACTCGCTGGCCTGGTGGTCGCAGGACATCTTCACGATGGACACGGAGAACCTCCGGGTCCTGCTCGACTACGGTCTGCCCGCGGTGCTCTACCTCGCGGTCGGGCACGGCGTCGCGATGCGCCTGCGCCGCTTCTGAAGCCACCGGCCGGTCAGACCCCGGCGAACTCGGCGCCCGCGTCCCGCAGCCGGCTGTGCAGTCCCCGGAAGACCTCCGCCGAGCGCACGCCCGGCCAGCCCGTGGGCAGCAGCCGGGTGGGCAGGCCGGGGTCGGTGTAGGGCAGGTGGCGCCAGGAGTCGAGGGCGAGGAGGTAGTCGCGGTAGGCCTCCTCCGGCGGGGTGTCCGGACGGCGCGCCCAGGCGTGCAGGACCGGGGCGTGCGCGTCCAGGAAGCGTTCGTGCTCCTTGGCGATCGCGGCCAGGTCCCACCAGCGGGCGACCGCCTCGGCCGTGGGCGCGAACCCCAGGTGCTCACCGCGGAAGAAGTCCACGTACGGGTCCAGCCGCAGCCGGCGCAGGGTGTGCCGGGTCTCCTCGTACAGCCGGGCCGGGGCGATCCACACCCCGGGGGCCGCCGTGCCGAAGCCCAGGCCCGCCAGCCGGGAGCGCAGCACATGCCGCTTCTGCCGCTCCGACTCGGGCACCGAGAACACCGCCAGCACCCAGTCCGCGTCCTGAACCGGTGTGGTCGGGTAGATGCGGCGGTCGCCGTCCTCCATCAACTGGCGTGCCGCCGCGGAGAGTTCGTAACCGGCCGCGCCCGCTTGCGTGCGGGCCGGCAGCAGCAGGCCGCGCCGTTTGAGCCGGGACACCGAGGAACGGACGGAGGGCGCGTCCACACCGACCGCGGCCAGGAGCCGGATCAGCTCGGCGACGGGCACCGGACCGGGCATGAAGCGGCCGTACGCGCCGTAGAGCGTGACGATGAGGGACCTGGGGGCGTGCTGGTCGGACACGTTGATCATTTTAGGTCGTCGGCCTCACTGCCGGTCACCTTCGGTGCGCAGCCGGAACCGCTGCAGCTTTCCGGTGGCCGTGCGGGGCAGGGCGTCGAGGAAGACGAACCGGCGTGGACATTTGTAGGGTGCCAGCTCTGACCTGAGGAAGACGCGCAGGGCCTCCGGGTCGCGCACGGCCCCGTCGCGCAGCACCGTGTAGGCCACCACCACCTGTCCGCGGGCCTCGTCGGGCCGGCCCACGACCGCCGTCTCCACCACGTCCGGGTGCCGCAGCAGCGCGTCCTCCACCTCCGGTCCGGCGATGTTGTACCCGGCCGAGATGATCATGTCGTCGGCGCGGGCCACATAACGGAAGTAGCCGTCGGGTTCACGGACGTAGGTGTCGCCGGTGACGTTCCAGCCGCCGCGCACGTACTCCCGTTGCCGTGGGTCGGCGAGATAGCGGCAGCCGACCGGGCCGCGCACGGCGAGCAGGCCCGGCTCGCCGTCGGGCACCGGTGTGCCGTGCGTGTCCTGCACCCGCGCCTGCCAGCCCGGCACCGGAACGCCCGTGGTGCCCGGCCGGATCTGCTCGTCGGCGGCGGAGACGAAGATGTGCAGCAGTTCGGTCGCGCCGATGCCGTTGATGACGCGCAGGCCGGTGCGCTCGTGCCAGGCCCGCCAGGTGGCGGCGGGCAGGTTCTCGCCGGCCGACACACAGCGCCGCAGCGACGTGACGTCGTACCCGTCCAGCAGCTCCAGCATGGCGCGGTACGCGGTCGGGGCGGTGAAGAGGACCGAGACGCGGTGCTCGGCGATCGCGGGCAGCAGCCGGCGCGGGCCCGCCTCCTCCAGGAGCAGGGAGCTGGCGCCCGCCCGCATCGGGAAGACCACCAGCCCGCCCAGGCCGAAGGTGAAGCCGAGCGGGGGACTGCCGGTGAAGACGTCGTCCGCCCGGGGGCGCAGCACATGCCGCGAGAAGGTGTCAGCGATCGCCAGCACGTCCCGGTGGAAGTGCATGCACCCTTTCGGGCGACCCGTGGTGCCCGAGGTGAACGCGATCAGGGCCACGTCGTCGGCCGCGGTGTCGACCGCCGGGTACGGCGTGCCGGGCCCGGGGCGGTTGAGGAGGTCGTCGGGGCCGTCACCGCCGTACGTCGTGATGCGCAGCCCGGGTATGTCGGCCTTCGCCAGGTCCTCCACCGCCCGGATGTCGCACAGCGCGTGCCGCACCAGGGCGATGTCGCACAGGGTGGCCAGCTCGTGCGGGCGCTGCTGGGCCAGCACGGTGACCGCTATCGCGCCCGCCTTCAGCACGGCGAGCCAGCAGGCGGCCAGCCAGGGCGTGGTGGGGCCGCGCAGCAGGACCCGGTTGCCGGGGACCACGCCCAGGTCGCCGGTGAGCACGTGCGCGATCCGGTCGACGTGCCCGCGCAGGTCGCCGTAGGTCCAGCTGCGGCCGTCCGGGGTGTGGAAGACCGGGCGGGCCGCGTCGGCGTGCTCCAGGAGCGCGGCGGCGCAGTTCAGCCGGTCGGGGTAGCGCAGCTCCGGCAGGTCGAACCGCAGCTCGGGCCACTCGTGAGGCGGCGGCAGATGGTCACGCGCGAAGGTGTCGACGTGGGCCGAGCGATGCATGGCGGTTCGCCCCCTTGCCGTGGCTGGCGTCGAGACGGGCGTCGTGGTGGGCACCGGCGTCCTGGTGGGCTCGCGATCCGAGCGTATCGTGTTGGTGACGGCAGTCAACCTTCCGCGATAACGTCGGAGGGGGAGGAAGGCGGACGGGGTACGGTCCTGGCGCCCCGGCCCGCCCCGCCCCGGAGGGAGGACACCGAGTGCCCGCATTCTCGCTCGAACCGGAGCAGATCGCCTGGTGTGCCGAGCTGCGCACGCTGGCCGCCGAACGGTTGCGTCCGCTCGCCGGCAAGGGGGAACCGGGACACGTCAACCGGCCGCTCCTGGCGGAACTCGGCCGGCTCGGGCTGTCGGCACGGCTGTTCACCTCCGGCGCGCTCGACCTGTGCCTGATGCGCGAGTCCCTCGCCCAGGCCTGCACCGAGGCCGAGACCGCCCTCGCCCTGCAGGGCCTCGGCGCCCATCCGGTGCACGCCCACGGCAGCCCCGCCCAGCGCGAGCGCTGGCTGCCGAAGGTCGCCGACGGCAGCGCGGTCGCCGCCTTCGCGCTGAGCGAGCCGGGGGCCGGTTCGGACGCCGCCGCCCTGTCCCTCGCGGCCGAGCCCGACGGCGGCGACGGCTGGCGGCTCACCGGCGCCAAGTGCTGGATCTCCAACGCCCCCGAAGCCGACTTCTACACCGTCTTCGCCCGCACCACCCCCGGCGCCGGAGCCCGCGGGGTGACCGCCTTCCTCGTCCCGGCCGACCGGCCCGGACTCACCGGCACCGCCCTGGAGATGCTCTCGCCGCACCCCATCGGCGCCCTGGACTTCGACGCCGTGCCCGTCGGCGCCGACGACGTGCTCGGCGAGGTGGACCGCGGCTTCGCCGTCGCCATGGGCACCCTCAACCTCTTCCGGCCCAGCGTCGGCGCGTTCGCGGTGGGCATGGCCCAGGCGGCCCTGGACGCGACCCTCGCGCACACCCGGCAACGGCAGGCCTTCCAGGGGACACTGAGGGACCTGCAGGCGGTGTCCCACCAGGTCGCCGAGATGGCGCTGCGCACCGAGGCGGCCCGGCTGATGGTGTACGCGGCGGCGAGCGCGTACGACCAGGGCGCCGCCGGGGTCCCCCGGCGCGCCGCGATGGCCAAGCTGCTCGCCACCGAGACCGCGCAGTTCGTGGTCGACACCGCCGTCCAGCTGCACGGTGCCCGCGCCCTGCGCCGCGGCCACCTCCTCGAACACCTCTACCGCGAGGTGCGCGCCCCGCGCATCTACGAGGGGGCGAGCGAGGTCCAGCGGGGCATCATCGCCAGGGAACTGTATGCCGAGGCGCAGGAGGAGACCCGGTGACGACCGAGCGCGTCAACCCGCCCGAGCTGTCCCCGCCCACGGGTTTCTCGCACGCCGTCGTCGCGGCCGGCTCCCGCGTGGTGTTCCTCGCCGGCCAGACCGCCCTCGACCCCGACGGCAAGATCACCGGCGGGACGCTCCCCGAGCAGTTCGAGCGGGCCCTCACCAACCTCCTCACCGCCCTGCGCGCCGCCGGCGGTACCCCCGCCGACCTCGCCCGCGTCACCGTCTACGCCACGGACGTGGCCGCCTACCGCGCCCACGCCCCGCAACTGGGCCGCATCTGGCGGGAGTCGGCGGGCCGGGACTATCCGGCGATGGCCGTCGTGGAGGTCGTACGGCTGTGGGACGAGCAGGCGCTGGTGGAGCTGGACGGGTTCGCCGTACTGCCTTAGGCCTCTGCCGGACCGGCCGGCCAGGAGGCCCCGTCCGCCGTTCAGGCGGCCACCGCGAGCCGCTCGGCCGGGACCCGGCGGGGCGCGACCACACTGCCGTCCGGGTGCAGCTCTCCGCTGTCGTCGAAGACGACGGAGCCGTCGCACAGCAGGGTCCAGCCCTGTTCGGGGTGGGCGGCCACCGGGTGCGGCGTGCCGGACGCGGGGTACGAGGACGGACAGGAGCACATGGCGCACCTCCGGCGGTGAGGGGCCGGCGCGTTCGGCCGGCGCCCGCATACCCAGACCATCCTCCAGCCGTGAACGCACCGGAACCGCCCGCCGTGAAGCGTGACAACATGCGGACAACTCCCGGACGGTTCCATGACGCGCCACCGAAGGAGTGACGGTCACGCCTCGCGGCCCGGCCGCCCGGTACGAGTGGAGCCCTGAGCCCACGAACACCGGGAGGTATCCCATGCCCGCACGCCCCGCCCTCGCCGCGGCACTCGGCGCAGCGGCCCTGCTGTGCGCCGCCGTCGCTCCGGCCACCGCCGACACGTCCGAGAAGGTGACCGTCGACAAGACCGGCCATGTCGCCGAGGACGGCACCGTCACCCTGTCCGGCACCTACCGGTGCACCGGGGCCAAGGGCATCGCCTTCGTCAGCTCCTCGATCAGCCAGGGCGACAAGAACCGCAAGTCCGTGTACGGCATCGGGGGCAGCGCCGCCGACTGCGACGGCGCCCTGCACCGGTGGGAGAACACCGGCAAGGTCTCGCCGGGCTCCCTCAAGGCCGGCAAGGCCCATGTCCAGGCCACGGTGACGGAACTGCGCTCCGGCGGCCTCCTGCTGCTGCCCTCCTTCCACGCCGTCCAGGAGAAGGACGTCACACTGGCCAAGAACTGACAGGCGTCCCGCCGCACCGCCCCCCGGCCGGACACCGTCCGGGTCACGCGTGGCCGCAGGCCTTCCCGGGCGGTGGGGCCGGTTAGCGGTGGACGGCCGGAGTGCCGGGCCTGTGGAGGGCGGCCACGAACTTGTAGCGGGAACCGCGGTACACCGAGCGCACCCATTCCACCGGCCTGCCCTCCGCGTCCCGTGAGTGGCGGGACAGCAGCAGCATGGGCAGGCCCACGTCGGTGGCGAGCAACAGCGCCTCGCGCGGGGTCGACAGCGAGGTCTCGATGGTCTCGTCGGCCTCCGCGAGACGGACGCCGTACACCTCGGCGAGCGCCGTGTACAGGGACGGGTACGTGGCCAGGGATGCGCGCAGTCCGGGGAAGCGGCGTGCCGACAGATGAGTCGTCTCGATCGCCATGGGGTCGCCGCCGGCCAGCCGCAGCCGCTCGATGCGCAGCACCCGCTCGCCGGTCCCGACACCGAGCAGGCCGGAGAGCCTCTCGTCCGCCGGCACCTCCCCGATGTCCAGCACCTGCGAGGCGGGCGTCAGCCCCTGCGCGCGCATGTCCTCGGTGTGCGAGGTGAGCTGGAGCGTGCGGTACAGCTTGGGCTGGGCGACGAAGGTGCCCTTGCCCTGGACCCGGTCCAGCCGGCCCTCGCCCACGAGTTCGGTGAGCGCCTGCCGGATGGTGGTCCGGGACGTGTCGAAGCGGACGGCGAGCAGGCGCTCGGCCGGCATCGCCGAGCCGGGCTGCAACTCCTCGGCCATGGCGAGCAGCCGCTGTTTGATCCGGTAGTACTTCGGCACGCGCGCGGTGCGGCCGCTTACGTCGGTGGCCATGCCTGCCTTCCCGGCTGTGGGGGGTGGGCTCTCGTTATAACGACCAACTGCCCGATGGTCTAGGCCAATCGCCCGAGGTGACGTTCTCGTAACGGGCGAATCGGCTTTCCGGGCCACCCTTGACACCCCGAAAGGTCTAGGCCAAGCTCCACCGTACTGGTCTACACCATTAGTGGCCAGGTCCCGAGCCCTACGTGCAACAGCGTCGTACGCAGGTCACCGCCGAGGGCGTGGGGGGTCAGTGGCATCCCTGAGGAGGGTGGCGTGAAGCGCAAGCTCGCTGCCGCGATCGTGATCGCGGGCATGATGGTCTCCGTTGCGGCGTGTGGCGGAAACGACGGCAAGGACAGCGGCAAGGACGCGGGACCGGGCAGCTGGAAGGGACAGACGCTGACGGTCTGGACCATGGACGGCTCGGCGCCGCCGCAGTGGAGCAAGGACGTCCAGGCCGCGTTCGAGAAGAAGACCGGCGCGAAGCTGAAGTTCGAGACCCAGAAGTGGGACGGGATCCAGCAGAAGATCACCACCGCCCTCTCCGAGGACAACCCGCCGGACGTCCTGGAGGTCGGCAACACCCAGACCCCCGCCTACGCGGCCACCGGCGGTCTCGCCGACCTCGGCGACCTCAAGAAGGAGATCGGCACCGACTGGACGCCGTCGCTCTCCCAGTCCTCCGTGTACCAGGGCAAGCAGTACGCCGCCCCCTGGTACTTCGCCAACCGCGTCGTCATCTACAACAAGAAGATCTGGGCCGAGGCCGGCATCAAGGACACCCCGAAGACCCGCGACGAGTTCTTCAAGGACCTGGACACCATCGGCAAGAAGACCGACGCCGAGCCGCTCTACCTGCCGGGCCAGAACTGGTACTTCCTCGACGGCCTGATCATCGGCCAGGGCGGCGACCTGGTGAAGAAGCAGGGCGCCGCATACGTCTCCAACCTCGCCGACCCCAAGGTCGCCGCGGCCATGGAGATCTACAAGAAGTACGCCTCCTACTCCAAGGCGCCCAAGGACAAGGACGAGGCCACCCCGCAGCAGGCCCAGGTCTTCGCCAAGGGCAGGACCGGCGCGTTCATCGGCATGGGCTGGGAGGCCGGCACCGCGGTCCAGGCCGACAAGGCCATCGAGAAGGACCTCGGCTACTTCACCATCCCGGGTGCGAGCGCCGACAAGCCCGAGGGCGTCTTCCTCGGCGGCTCCAACTTCGCCGTCGCCCAGGGCAGCAAGAAGCAGTCGCTGGCCAAGGAGTTCCTGAAGACCGCCCTGTCCGACCAGTACGAGGGCGAACTGGCCAAGCTCAGCGGCATCGTCCCGAACAAGACGTCGCTGCAGTCCAACCTCAAGGGCAACGCCGTCGCCGAGGCCGCCGCGCCCGCCGCGGCGGGCGGCGGCACCACCCCGCTGATCCCGGAGTGGGCCGCGGTGGAGAACACCCCGAACCCCATCAAGTCCTACATGACCTCCGTGCTGAACGGTAAGTCCCCGGCGGACGCCGCGAAGCAGGTCGAGGCCGAGATCAACAAGCGCCTGGCCCAGCAGAACTGATGACCCCGCCGGGGGCGCCCGAGGGTGCCCCCGGCCCAGTCGTCCGTACGGCCGGTTCGGCCATGGAAGAGATGGCAACTCATGTCAGTGCAGACCCAGGGCACGGACACGGCCGGGGAGCCCGCTGTCCGCAAGGCCCGGATACCGGGGCCGCCGCGGGGCGCGGACCGTGACTCCGGATCCCCGTCCCGCCGCGGCACCGCTGCCCCCTACCTGCTCCTGCTGCCCGCGCTGCTGGCCACCGTGGTCCTGCTCGGCTGGCCCCTGGTCAAGAACGGCATGCTGTCGTTCCAGAACCTCAACCCGCGGCAGCTCATCCAGCACCTCACCGAGTGGAACGGCGTCGAGAACTACCGGCAGGTGCTCTCCGAGCCGGAGTTCTGGCACGTCGCCGAGCGCTCCGTCTTCTTCACCGCCGCCAACGTCGTCCTCATCATGGGCCTCGGCACCCTGATCGGCCTGCTGCTGGCCCGGCTCGGCAGGAAGATGCGGCTGCTCCTCATGATCGGCCTCGTCCTCGCCTGGGCCATGCCCTACGTCGCCGCCACCACCGTCTACCAGTGGCTCTTCGCCCAGCGCTTCGGCGTCGTCAACTGGGTCCTGGACAGGCTCGGCTGGCACTCCATGGCCGACTACAACTGGATGGGCAGCCAGCTCTCCACGTTCTCCGTGGTCATCCTGCTGATCGTATGGCAGTCGGTTCCGTTCGTGGCGATCAACCTGTACGCCGCCACCACCACGATCCCCAGGGAACTGTACGAGGCCGCGTCCCTGGACGGCGCCGGTGCCTGGCAGAGCTTCACCTCGGTCACCCTGCCCTTCCTGCGGCCGTTCCTGTACGCCACGACCTTCCTGGAGGTCATCTGGGTCTTCAAGTCGTTCACGCAGCTCTTCGCGATGAACGCGGGGGGCCCGGACCACCTCACCGAGACCCTGCCGATCTACGCCTACGTCGAGGGCGTCGGCAACCAGCACTTCGGGGTCGGCGCGGCGATCTCCTTCCTGACCATCCTGGCCCTGCTCGTCATCACCTCGTACTACCTGCGCATGGTGCTCAAGCAAGAGGAGGACGAGCTGTGAAGCGCTCGCTCTTCGGCCGTATCTGGCCCAACGCGACCGCCGTCGTCCTCTTCGCCGGCTTCGTGTTCCCTGTTTACTGGATGTTCGCGACGGCCTTCAAACCGACCGGCGACATCATCGCCGAGAACCCGGTGTGGTTCCCGACGCACGTCACCCTCGGCCACTTCAGGAAGGCGGTCGACGCCGACCACTTCTGGACCCTGGTCGCCAACTCCGTCACCGTCACGGTCCTGTCGGTCGTCTTCGCGCTCGTCATCGCCCTGGTCGCGGCCTTCGCGCTCGCCCGGATGCGGTTCACAGGCCGGCGCGGGCTCATCGTGACGTTCATGCTGGCGCAGATGGCCCCCTGGGAGGTCATGATCATCGCCATCTACATGATCGTCCGCGACAACGACATGCTGGACAGCCTGGTCCCGCTCACCGTCTTCTACACGATGATGGTGCTCCCGCTGACCATCCTGACGCTGCGCGGCTATGTGGCCGCCGTGCCGAAGGACCTGGAGGAGGCGGCCATGGTCGACGGCTGCACCCGCACCCAGGCGTTCCTCCGGGTCATCTTCCCGCTGCTGGCCCCCGGTCTGATGGCGACCTCGCTGTTCGGGTTCATCACCGCCTGGAACGAGTTCCCGCTCGTCCTGATCCTCAACAAGGACATCGAGAAGCAGACGCTGCCGCTGTGGCTGTCACAGTTCCAGACCGCCTTCGGCGACGACTGGGGCGCCACGATGGCCGCCTCGTCCCTGTTCGCGCTGCCCATCCTGATCCTCTTCATCTTCCTGCAACGCAAGGCTGTCAGCGGTCTCACCGACGGCGCCGTGAAGGGATGACCCGGCCGATGACCACACTCACGACTACTGCATCCGACAGCGGCTCCGCCGCGGGCGACACCCTGACCCGCGACGCCCTCGCCGTGCTGCAGCCGGGGTTCGACGGCACCACCGCACCCGACTGGGTGCGCCGCCGCCTCGGTGAGGGCCTCGCCTCCGTCGCCCTGTTCGGCCGCAACGTCGTCAGCGAGGACCAGGTCACCGCGCTCACCGCCCAGTTGCGAGCCGAACGCGACGACCTGCTGGTCGCCATCGACGAGGAGAGCGGCGACGTCACCCGCCTCGACGTACGCACCGGCTCCGCCTTCCCCGGCAACCACGCCCTCGGCGCCGTGGACGACCCCGCCCTCACCCGGGCCGTCGCCCGCGAGCTGGGCCGGCGCCTTTCCGCCTGCGGCGTCACCTTCGACTGGGCGCCCTCCGCCGACGTCAACGCCAACCCCGACAACCCCGTCATCGGTGTTCGCTCCTTCGGCGCGAACACCGACCTGGTCGCCCGGCACACCGCCGCCTGGGTCGAGGGCCTGCAGTCCACCGGAGTCGCCGCCTGCACCAAGCACTTCCCCGGCCACGGCGACACCAACGTCGACTCCCACCACGCCCTGCCCCGCATCGACGTCGACACCGACACCCTCTACGCACGCGAGCTGCCCCCGTTCCGCGCGGCCGTCGCCGCTGGTACCCGCGCCGTCATGAGCGCCCACATCCTCGTGCCCGCCCTCGACCCCGACCGCCCCGGCACCCTCTCCCGCCGCGTCCTCACCGAGCTGCTGCGCGAGGAACTCGGCTACCGGGGACTGATCGTCACCGACGGCATGGAGATGCGGGCGATATCCGGCACCTACGGCATGGAACAGGGGGTGGTCCTCGCGATCGCGGCGGGTGCCGACGCCATCTGCGTCGGTGGCGGGCTGTGCGACGAGGGCACCGTGCTGAAGCTGCGGGACGCCCTCGTGGCCGCCGTACGCTCCGGGGAACTGCCCGAGGAACGGCTCGCGGACGCGGCCGCCCGGGTCCGCGGCCTCGCCGCATGGACCGCCGCGGCCCGCGGCGCCGCGGCGAAGACCGCGCCCGACCCCGGGATCGGCCTGGCCGCGGCCCGCCGCGCCCTGACCGTGACCCGTACCGGCACCGCCGCACCGGTCACCGAGCCGGTGTACGTCGCCCGGTTCGACCCCGTACCCAACGTCGCCGTCGGCGACCAGACCCCGTGGGGCGTGGCCGCCGAGCTGGAACGGCTGCTGCCCGGCACCGCCTCCGGCTCCTTCACCGGCGACGGCGCCGCCGCACAGGCCGTCGCCGCCGCCGGCACCCGGCGGATCGTCGCCGTGGTCCGCGACGAACACCGGCACGACTGGATGCGCTCCGCCCTCGACACCCTGCTCGCCGCCCGCCCCGACACCGTCGTCGTGGAGATGGGCCTGCCCCGGGCCGCCCCGCGCGGCGCCCTGCACATCGCCACGTACGGCGCCGCCCGGGTGTGCGGTGTGGCGGCTGCGGAGGCCGTCATCACGGGCTGACCCCGCGAACACCCGGCCGCCCGCTCGCCGCGGCCTACGGTCTACGCCGGCGGCCCGTCGCCCGGGACGCGGACTTGGGCTCCCGGGGCGCGCTGCGCACCTCGTCGGTGCCGAGTTCGCCGTCGAGCACATGGTCGCCGTACAGGTCCTGCAGCCAGTTGCTCTGGTAGACGGTGTCGAGGTAGCGCTCGCCGAGGTCCGGCGCGACGGCCACCGCGGTGAGGCCACGGGTGTCGTGCCGGGCCAGCCAGTCCGTCGCGCCGCTGACCACCGTCCCGGTGGAGCCGCCGAACAGGAAGCCGTGTCTGGCCATGCGGTGACACGTCCGGATGGTGTCGGTCTCCTCGACGCGGAGCACCTCGTCCACGTAGGACTCGTCGAGCAGCGGCGGCCGCATGCTCATCCCGAGGCCCGGGATCATCCGGCGGCCGGGCTCGCCGCCGAACGCCACCGAGCCCACGGCGTCCACGGCGACGATCCGCACCGGCCGGTGCCACTGCCGGAACCACCGGGCGCAGCCCATCAGGGTCCCGGTGGTGCCGGCACCGACGAAGAGGACGTCCAGTTCCGGGAACTGGGAGGCGATCTCCGGGGCGGTGGTGCGGTAGTGCGCCAGCCAGTTGCCCGCGTTGGTGTACTGGCTGAGCCACACGTACCGGTCGTCGGACGCGCACAGCGCACGGACGTACTCGATGCGCATGCCCAGGAACCCGCCGTTGGAGTCCTTGTCGGACACGATGTGCACGTCGCTGCCGAGCGCCTCCATCAGCAGTCTGGTCGACAGGTTGCACCGGGAGTCCGTCACACACAGAAACCGGTAGCCCTTGCTGGCGGCGATCATGCTGAGTGCGACGCCGAGGTTCCCGGACGAGGACTCGACGAGGATGGAATCCGGCGTCAGGAGTCCGTCACGCTCGGCGCTCTCCACCATCTCGTTCGCGGCCTTCAGCTTGATGGAGCCGGCGAAGTTGAAACCCTCGCACTTCAGGTAGAGCGGGTATCCGCAGATCGACTTCAGGTCGACGAACAGATGCCCCTCGTTGAAGGCGTAGGGAGCGGATATGACAGGCACGGCGGGCCTCCTGGTGCCAGGCCGAGGACAGCGGCCTCAGCCGTATCGGCGCAGGTCGTGGAAGAAGTCGTCGATGAGGCGGAGGTTTCCCGCCCGGGCTACCTCGTCGTAGACGTACTTGCCGACGACGAGGTCGAGGACGCCGAGCCCGAAGGGCGAGAAGATCACCGGCCGGTCGGTCGGCGGTGCGGCCCGTCCGAGCATCACGTCGTTGAGGGTTCCGTTCAGGAAGTCCCGGTTTCCGGTCCGCTGTTCGACCAGGTGGGGGGACGTGTCGGCCTTCAGGCAGTGCTCGACGTCGTCCACGAAGTTGGCCGAGCCGAGCAGGACCTCGGGGGCGAGGTCGCGCAGGGACACGTGCAGGACCAGCGGGTTGTGGGTGAACCAGGCCGGGTCGGTGACATGCGGCTCGCCCGCGACGGTGGCGAAGACCACGAGGTCGCCGGCGCGGACGAGGTCCTCGGCGCGGTCGTGGACGGTGATCCGCGCGTCGGTGCCCGTCTGCCGCAGGTAGCCGCAGAAGCCGTCGGCGCTGTCGCGGGACACGTCGTACACGCCGACCGTCTCGAAGTCCCAGCCCGTGCCGTCCAGGAACGTGTGGATGTAACGGGCGATCAGACCGGTGCCGAAGAAGCCGACCCGGGTGGGACGGGGCCGGCCGCGGCTGAGCCAGTCGGCCGCCAGCGCCGCGGACGCCGCCGTACGGGTGGCGCTGATGACCGAGCTCTCCAGACAGGCGAACGGGTAACCCGTGTCGTGGTCGTTGAGGATCAGCACCGCCGAGGCCCGGGGCAGCCCGGCGCCCACGTTCTCCGGAAAACTGGAGATCCACTTCAGGCCGTCCACCCGGACCGGCCCGCCGATGGAGGCCGGCAGCGCGATGATCCGCGCGGTGGGCCGGTCGGGGAACCGCAGGAAGTACGACGGCGGGTTCACCGAGTCCCCGGCGCCGTGCAGCCGGTAGGCGGTTCCGACCAGCTCCACGAGCTGTTTCTCGCGCCCGCTCAGCGCGCCCTGCACCTGCTCACCGGAGATCACCGCGAAGGACGGCACCGAAGGGCGGCCGGGCACGGGCCGCCGGGAGGTGCCCGACAGTACATCGGTCATCGCTCACTCGCCTCCGGGGTCGGGCAGCCGTCGGCCAGGCGAAGGGGCTCGCCCATGCCCACCAGGACCTGCCGCTCTCCGCTGAAGGGCTCCCGGCTGTGCGCGGTGCGGATGTTGTCCACGAGCAGCAGATCACCGGCCTGCCAGGGCTCGCGCCGGGTGTGCGCCTCGTAGGTGCTGTTGAGCAGCTCGACGACGTCCTCACCGATCGGACTGCCATCGCCGTAGCGGGTGTTGAACGGCAGGCCGTCCGGGCCGTAGACGTCCACCAGGTACTCGCGCACCTCCGGGGCCAGCGTCCACTCGTTGAGGAAGGCGATCTGGTTGAACCAGCAGCGCCGGCCCGTGACCGGATGCCGTACGACGGCGGCGCGGCGCTGCTCGGTGTGCAGCGACCCGTCGGCCAGCCAGGTGAAGTCGATGCCGTTGGCCCGGCAGTAGCGCTCGATCCCGGCGCGGTCGCTGGTGCCGAACGACTCCTCGAGCGACGCCCCGATCTCGTCGTTGTAGGAGCGGGTCAGCAGCCAGCCCTCCCGCTCGAACCGTTCAGCCAGCCCCGTGGGCAGCGCCGCGAGGACCTGTTCGGCGTCGGCCACCCCGGTCGCCCCGCCCTGCTCGGGCGCGGTCAGACACGCGAACAGCATCAGGCCGGGCACCTGAAGCCGGTAACTGAGCTCGTGATGCATGCACATCGGCTGGTTGTCCGGCCAGGGGGTCGAGGAGTACAGCCCCGGCCCGTGGGCCTCACGGGGGGCGAACGCCTCCCGCTCCGTGATCAGGTCACCGGCCAGGGACGCGAAGACGGCGCCGACGGCGTCCGTGTCCCGCAGCCCGAGACCGCGGACGACCAGCGCCCCGTGCTCGGTGACCTGCGCGCGCAGCGCCTCGCGGTGCTCGGCTGCCCAGCTCGGGGCATCGCCCGGGACGTCGACGCACAGCAGCGCGGGCCGGTCCGGCCGCAACTCCGCATCGAGCGGGGATGCCAGGGATGAGGACGGCATCTCGGTTTCCTTTCGGTCGACCGCCTGAGACCCGACGGGATCAGTCCGACGGGATCAGTGCGACGGGTTCAGTGCGACGGGTTCAGGGTGAGGCCAGGGGGACGACGGCGCTCAGGACGGCCTGCGCCGCCTCCGCCGGACGGGTACGGAGGAAGTAGTGGCCGCCGTCTGCCAGTTCGTACAGATCGACGTGTTCGGCCAGGAGCAGCCAGTCACGGTGGTGCCGGGCGTAACCCCGCGTGTACGGGTCGTCCGCGGCGACGACCGCCAGGACGGGAGCGGTCAGCTTCACCGGCGGCGGGCTTTCCAGAGCGGCGCGGAAATAGGTGTGCGCGGACACACAGTCGTGCCGGTAGGCGGCACCGATGTGCCGGGCGTGCTGCTCGTTCAGTTCCGCGAGTTCGGCGTAACCGCCGTCCGCGGTCAGCCGCCCCGCGATCCCGGCGTCGCTCCGGCCCGCCAGTTCCGCGATGGCGGCGTTCCGGTCGTCGGCGGTCCCGAGCAGGTGCGCCCCGAGGAACACCCGCGTCACCCGGACCCCGCGCTCCTGCAGCCTCCTGGCCGTCTCGACGGCCGGCGCGGTGCCCGAGGAATGGCCCCACAACATGACCCGCCTCAGGCCGCGCGCCGTGATCTCGGCGGCGACCTGCTCGGCCACCTGCTCGATCGACGCGAACGGCTCGGGGTGCGCGGCCAGGTGGTGACCGGGCAGCTCGACCGCGAGGACCGCGATGCCGCTGCCCGCCAACGCGCTCGCCATAGGCTGGTAGTTGACCGCGTTGCCGCCCGCGTACGGGAAGCACACCAGGGCGCACTCCGGCGTACCGCGCGCCGTCGTCAGCGGCTGCAGCAGCTCCGGGCGCTGCCGGGCCGTGCCGTCCAGGAGGGCGGCCAGGTCGGCGAGCACGGGGTGCCGGGTGATGTCCTTCAGGGACACCGCGCGGTCGAGCGCGATGCTCAGCTTGACCGCGGTCAGGGACGTGCCCCCGGAGTCGAAGAAGTGGTCCGTCCGGCCGATCCGCCGCTCGGGCACCCCCAGCAGCTCCGCCCAGACCGCAGCCAGCCTCCGCTCGGCCGGGCTGAGCACGTCCTCTCCCGCCGCGTCCGCTTCGGGGGCCGGCGCCGTCCGTTCCGCCAGCTCGGTCAGGGCCTTGCGGTCGGTCTTGCCGTTGGCGGTCAGCGGAAGGCCGTCCCGCCAGTGGAAGGCCGAGGGGACCATGTAGGCGGGCAGCGCCGCGCCGAGCGCCTCGCGCAGCACCTCCGGCTCCTGCCGCGCGCCGGTGTAGAAGGCGATCAGCTGCTTGCTCCCGCCGGCCCGCTCGGCGACGACCACCGCGCCGTCCCGGATGCCGTCCACCCGCAGCAGACAGTTCTCGATCTCGCCGATCTCGATGCGGAAGCCCCGGATCTTGACCTGGTTGTCCCGCCGGCCGAGGAACTCCAGCTTGCCGCCGGGATACCAGCGTCCCCAGTCACCGCCCAGGTAGAGCCGCTCACCGGGCCGGTACGGGTCCGCCCGGTACGCCTCACGGGTCCGCTCGGGATCGTTGACGTACCCCCGGCCCACGCAGACACCGGAGAAAGCGATCAGCCCCGGGGCCCCCAGCGGCACCAGTGACAGATGCTCGTCCACGACGTAGACGCGCACGTTGCCCACCGCACGCCCCAGCAGCACCCGGTCCGGTACGGCGTCCAGGACCTCGTGGTTGGTGTCGTCCGAAGTCTCCGTCAGCCCATAGGCGTTGAGCAGCCTGATCCCCGGCTGGACCGCGAACCAGCGCTGCACCAGCTCCCGCTTCAGCGCCTCCCCGGTCACCGACACACACCGCAGGTCCGGCAGCGTGCGGGGGTGCCGCTCCAGGTACGAGACCACGACCTCCAGATAGGAGGGCACGACCTGCGCCACGCCGACCCGGCCGCGCTCCAGGGTGTCGACGAACCGCTCCACGTCCGTGATCACGTCCTGCTCGACCAGCAGGGTCCGGCCACCGGCCAGCAGCGCCGCCATCAGCTGCCACAGGGAGATGTCGAAGCACTGCGGCGCCGTCTGCGCCACGACACTCCCCTCACCGATGCCCAGGTCGTCGATCTTGGCGTGGAGATGGTTGAGCATGCCCGCGTGCTCGCACATCGCCCCCTTCGGCTCGCCGGTGGAGCCGGACGTGAAGTAGATGTAGGCCAGCCGGCCCGCGTCGATCGGCAGACCGAGGTCGGCGTCGTCGTGCGGCTGCGCGTAGGCCGCGTCGATCAGCAGCTTCTCGCATCCGGGCAGGGCGGCCAGCGCCTGGTCGAGGGTGTGGGTGCTGCCCGATTCGGTCAGGACCAGCCGGCACCCCGCGCGCGACAACGTTGCCGTGATCCGGCCGGCCGGGAAGTGCGGTTCGATCGGCAGGTAGGTGCCGCCCGCCTTGAACACCGCCAGCGTCGCCGCCAGCCAGTCGAGGTTGCGTTCGGTGACGACGGCGACCACGTCCTCCGCGCCCAGCCCCCTCGCCAGCAGCGCCCGCGCCAGCCTGTTCGCGCGCCGGTTGAGTTCTCCGTACGTCCACTCCCGCCCGCCGTGCACGGCCGCCACCGCCTGCGGATGGGCCCGTACGCGTTCCTCGAAGAGTTCGTGCGCCCGCGCGTCCGGCAGCGGCCGGCGGGGACCGGCCAGGCCTTCCAGCTGCTCGTGCACCTCGTCCGCTGACAGCAGGCTCTGCCGCGTGTGGTCGGCGCGCACGTCCGCCGTCATCGACCGCAGCGCCGCCAGGTGGTAGCCGCCGATCCGCGCCGCGGCCGCGGCGTCCAGCACGTCCGTGCGGTGCCTCAGGCGCAGCATCAGCCGTCCGCCCCGGTCCGACCAGCGCACGTGCAGCACACCGTCGTCGACATGGGCCTCGTCGTCTCCCATGGGCCCGAACACGACCTCGTACGGCGGCTCCGTCAGCCCCAGTTCCCGGCGCAGCTGAGCGACCGGGAACTCCCGGGCCGCCAGGAGCTCCGCCTCGGTGTGCTCGGTGGCCGCCACCAGGTCCCGCCAGGATCCGGGGGAGACGGTCAGGCGGCAGGGCAGCGGCTCGCCGTGCACTCCGGCGGTGTACCCCGTCACGACCTCCTGCTCGCCGGACAGCGCGGCCAGCACCTTGGCGTGCGCCGCCAGCAGCAGCGCGCTGATCGGCACGCCCGACCGCCGCACCAGTGCGCGTACCGCGTCCGCCAGGTCGTCCGGGACCGCCGTCTCCTGCTCGGCCGTTCCGGCAGCCCGCTCCCGGGTCCAGCGGGGCACGGTGGTGGCGCCGCCGGCGGTCAGCACACGGCTCCAGAACTCCCGGTCCGGCCGGTCCGTCTGCACGCGCGTTCCCATCGCACGTCCTTCCTCAACTCGCGGTCGCCGCATGGGCGTTGGCTGTCGACGGGGCCCGGCCGGCGCCACGGGGCCGGCTGCGGGCCTCCGGCATGTCCACGGCGGGATTGCCACCCCACTGCGCGTTCGGCGGGACTTCCTCGCCCTTCATGAGGAAGGAATCGGGTGCCAGCACCGCACCGTCGCCCATGGTCACGCCGTAGTGCACATGGGCGCCGACGCCCAGCGTGCAGCCGGCGCCGAGCGTGGAGCGGTCGGACTTGAAGGTGCCGTCCTCCTGCGAATGACACTGGATCTTGCTGCCGGCGTTGAGGGTGCACTCGTCGCCGATGGTGGTGAGGGTCCGCTCGGTCAGGTAGCAGCCGTCGTCGAACACCCGGCGGCCGATGCGCACGCCCAGCAGCCGCCACACCAGGGCCTTGAAGGGCGTGCCGTTGAATATGTTGAGGTAGTGGTCCGGCACCTTCCACAGGCGCTCGTGCCACCAGAAGTACGGGTCGTAGATGGAGCACAACCGGGGCCGCAGCCCACGGAACAACGCGATGCACCGCTCCACCAGGACGAAGTAGAGGGTGCTGAACGCGAGCGTGAAGGCCAGGTATCCGGCGATCACCACGTGTCCGAGTGTTCCGTACAGATCCACCGACGCGAGCCCGAACAGCGTGAGGGCGAAGGTGTGCAGCCACCGCGCGCCCAGCAGGACGGCCATCGAGCGCAGGTTGTAGCGGTTCTTCGCGGCGAGGCTGCGGCGCAGTGCGTCGCCGGACCGCAGGTCGTCGAACCGCGCGTCACGCTCCACCGACCGGGGTATCTCGAAGCAGGGCGAGCCGAGGAGCCCCACGTTCTCCCGGACCTCGCCGTCGAGGGGGACCATCACCTTCGTCGCCAGCAGACAGTTGGCGCCCGTTCTGCCGCCCGCGGGATAGGCGATGTTGTTGCCGAGGAAGTTGCGCGGCCCGATCGACGCGAGGGCCAGCCGGAACGACGTACTGGAATAGTCGGCGTTGAGGACGGACAGTCCGTCGGCCACCATCGTTCCGCTGCCCACCGAGACGAGGAACGGGGTCTCGTGCTGCACTTCGGTGCCGAAGTTCGACCCGGTCTGCTCGACCCGCGACAGGTCGTATCCGATCCCCTGCAGATAGTGGACGATGTAGGAGCTGTCGCCGAACAGCCAGGCGAAGAACCTGACGTTCGTCATGCGAGCCGTCGCCCGGTGGACCGCGTAGTGGAATCCGTACAGCGGATAGACCCGGTCCGGCTTGACGGCCAGGGCCAGCAACCGCGGAACGGTGCACAGGGCGACCAGACCCAGGACGACGAAGCCGAAGAACAGCACGAGCGAGAGTTCCAGCGCGTCCGGGATCAGCTGCGACCGCTTCAGCGGGGCCGTCTGCGGATCGAGGCGGTTGCCGATCGCCGGTACCTCGGTGAACAGCATGTACACCCCGCCGACGGTCAGCGGGATGTACACGAGGAACAGCTGCAGCAGCGTCCCGAGGCCGAACCAGGCCCGGCGGGCGGTCCCGCACCTGGCCGGCGCGACGCGCAGGTAGTCGGTCCGCGTGGGCTCCGCCGGCGAGCCGTGCCAGTGCTCACCGTCCGGGACCGCCTGGCCGCGGTGCAGGGCGGAGGCATGACCGAGCTGTGCGCCGTCGCCCATCGCGGTGTCGATGTCCAGGACGGTCTTCTCGCCGACGTACACGTCCCGGCCGAGGGTGATCCGGCCGGTCTGGACGCGTCCCGCGTGGGCCCGGTAACCGAGGAGGAACGCGTCCTTGCGGATCACCGTGCCGGCGCCGATGGTCAGCAGGTCGGTGCAGACCGGGACGGAGTGGGAGAGGATCGTGACGCCCCTGCCGATCCGCGCGCCGAGGGCCCGCAGATACAGCACGTACAGCGGAGTTCCGACGAGGAAGATCATCGGGTTCGCGTGGAGCAGCACCTTGACGAGCCAGAAACGCAGATACGTCAGGCCCCAGACGCGGAACTCACCCGGTTTCCAGCGGCCCACGAGAAGCCATTTCGCGGCGACCGGGAACGCGCACAGAACGAGGAACCCGATGCCTCCGAAGGAAATCGACCGCAGATAGACGTCGTCCAGGCCCGAACCGGCGGCGATCCACTCGTATCCCGCGGCGGTGGCGAACCCGGAGACGAGGGAGTATCCGAGGAAGACCAGCAACTGGACCGTGCCGCACAGAGCATGGCACAGCCGCTTTCCGCGCTCCGTCAAAACCGGCGACGGCATGGGCGCGGGGGACGTCATGGAGTCCGGGGCCGCCGGTGCGGTCGCTGCTTCGGCGGGCGCTGCTTCCACGGTCGCCGCTCCAGCGGGCGCCGCGGGAACGGCCTCCCCGAGGGCCGCCGTCAGGCTGCGGATGGTCGGATGCCGGTAGATGTCCTTCATGGACGGCGACGGCAGATCCGCTCTTTTCCGAATGCGCGCACAGAACTGGGCCATGACCAGGGAATTGGCGCCGAGGTCGGTGAAGAAATGACTGTCGACCGGAACCCGCTCGGCGCCCGTGACGTCGGCCAGTGCCTCCGCGAGCCTGCGCTCGGTCTCCGCTATGTGGACCTCGGAGGACTGCTCCACCATGCGATCTCCCGGAGAACGTGTGAAACGCCAGTGGCTGGTTCTTTTCCGATCACGAACCGGCAAGATTCAGTCTGGCCAGGCCGACGGAAGGCTGCCACTTCTGGTCGACCACCCCGCGCACGAAGAATGCTCCGGGGGTCCGTATTCCTTGGTGCCGCACACGAATGGGGCACATGGGGAATCACTCGAACGGCGGTCCTCACAGCCGCGCATCCCTCGGTCCTCGGGTGGTCTCAGATGCCCCTGAATGGGCCACGCACCACTGTGAGCTGCTGCGATGGGGGGCGCGGGGTGGGCTGGTCCGGCGTGGAGGTCCGCGTCCTCTCCCACGTCGAGCAGTCCCGGTCCGCGCCGGACGGCAGCACCGAGGTGGTCGTCTACGCGGAGTGCGCGGTCCCGGGGCCGGCCGCGGCGCGAACAGTGCGGGGCGTCGGCTGCGCACCGGACGCACCGCAGGCACTCCGGCGGGCCCGCGCAGGCGCCGTCGCCCGGGCACACCGAGCGTGAGCCGCGACCGGCCCGGCGGCCGGGCGGGGTTGAGGCCGGCTGCGGTGCGCCCGGCGATGTGGCAGCAGCGAGGCCGATCGCCGTGGGCGCGGCGGCTGGGCAGTGCCGGGGTCGGGTGTCTTGCGCCTTGCCGTTCGGCGGGGTGGGGTTTGTTTGTTGTGGGTCTGGTGGCCCGGGGGCGTGAGTCTGGCGGGCCCGGCAGGGCAGGGGCGGGCAACGAGGTCGGCTCTCCTGCGCCCTGCGCCCTGCGGCCCGGCAGGACGGGGTGGGTTGTCGTGGGGCGTGCCGTCCGGTGCCACCAGGTCCGCTGCCGTGCGTCCGGCCGTCCGGCGGGGCCGGGGTCAGCCGTCGTGAATCGGCCCCGCTCCGAGGCCCACCGAGGCGAAGAACTCCTCCAGGGCGGCCGTGACCTCCGCCGGACGCTCCGGCGGCGGCAGATGGCCGGTGTCGGGCAGCTCGATGTGCCGGGCGCCGGGGATCTCCCGGGCGAGCAGCGCGGACACCTCAAGGATCTCCGGCACGTCACACCGCCCGCTGATCACCAGGGTCGGGACAGAGACCTCGGCGAGCCGCTCCCGCGCCGCGGGCCGCGCCGTCAGCTCGGTGGCGCGCGGCCCGCTCCAGATCCGCTGCCGGGCCGGCCGGTCCATCTCCACCGCCCGCCGCCACACGCCCGGACACAGCGCCGTATGATCCCGGCCCTCGCCCGCCACCAGGAACTCCGCGTCCGCCACCGCGGCGGCGTCCAGGTCGGCGGGCTCGAGCGACGTTCAGCAAGGGCTCACCCGCCCGGACAGAGACACCCCGACGCTTTCACTCGTGGTGAACGCGATGGGGGAGTGCGGGCGGGTGGGTGGCCGGACCCTGGCGTGTTTACGACAGTCATGTTGCAGGGCGCCCGTTCCCGTGTCGCAGGGTGGGGGAGTGCGAGACGATGGCGGCTCGGAGGAGGACGACTGGTGAACACCGCTGTCGGCGTAGGGAACGGGAGTCAGGTGGACCATGGCGGTACCGCCGGAGCCCGGGCGTCCGAGCCGCTGACCCGGCCGCACATCGTGGCGGCGGGGCTGCGGCTGCTGGAGCGCGAGGGCGCGGCCGGGCTCAGTATGCGCAAGCTGGCCGTCGAACTGGGCAAGGCCCCGGCCGCTGTCTACCGGCACGTCAGCAACAAGCGGGAACTGATGTCCCTGCTGCTCGACGAGGTGACCCGCCGGATCGTCATCCCGGACGCCGGGGACGACCCCCGCGCGGTCGTGCTGGAGGCGGCGCAGAGCGCGCACCGCGTGCTGGAGGAGCACGGGTGGATCGCCACCGGCATGCTCGACGGGGAACTGCTGGACGCCACCTCCCTGCGGCTCTCCGAGTTCATCCTGGAGACCCTGGTCCGGGGCGGGATGAGCGACGCGCAGGCAGCGCGCCTGCACGTCGCCATCTGGCAGTACCTGGTGGGGCATCTGGTCGCCGAGCGGTCCGGGACACCGTACGGAGCGGCCGCGGCGCCAGGTGAGGGCGGGGACGAGGAGTACCCGACCGTGCGCCGGGTCGCCCCGCTCATCCGCGGGATGAGCGATCAGGAACGGTTCACGGCCGGGCTGCGGGCGCTGCTCGACGGGGCGTTCGCGGAGCTGGGCGCCGCGCGCCGCGCCCCGGCCGCCGGCGCCGCACCGCGCGTCAGCCCGTCCGCAGCCGCGTCAGCGGGGTGAGCGTGGCGCGCTGCGGGTGGATCAGCACCGGAGCTGGGGCAGGCTCCTCCTCGGGGGGAAAGAACTTGGCCAGTTCGTGCCGTCCGCTGATGCGCAACTTCCGGTAGGAGTGGGTGAGATGGGATTCGACGTTGCGCAGGGTCACCTTCAGCTGCTGCGCGATGCTGCGGTTGCTCAGCCCGCGTGAGGCCAGCTCGGAGACCTGTCGCTCGGTGGGCGTCAGCAGCGATTCCGTGGAGGCCTTGCGCGGGTCCGGCCGGCCGCCCGCGCCCCGCAACTCCTGCTGCACCGCCGCCACCAGGCCGTCGGCCCCCAGCGAGATGCCGACCTCGTTGGCGCGGTGCAGCAGTTCGCGGGCGCGTCCGGCCTTGCCGATGCGCCGGTGGGCGGTGCCCGCCGCGTAGAGGGCGTGGGCGAACAGCAGGGGCGCCGGGGCGGGTTCGAGGAGTTCCACGGCCTGGCCGGCGAGCTGGAGCGCCTCGTGTCCCGAGCAGGCCGCGGCCTGGGCAACCAGGGCCCGGCCCAGGGCGAAGGGCACTCCCCAGCGGCGGGCCAGTTCCGTCTCCTCCTGGGCGATTCGGCGGGCACCGGCCACGTCGCTGAGGGCCAGCTGGAGCGCGGCCCGGGTGGAACGCCAGGGCAGGATCGCCGGGTTGACCACTCCCCGGCGTTCCAGCTCCGCCGCGCAGTGGGCGATCAGGGCGAGCCCGCGCCGGGTATCGCCGAGCCGCCCCAGCGCCCGCCCGACGCTGTGCAGGAGGTGCAGCCGCCACCAGGTGACGGGCTGGTCACCGGGCAGCGGCGGACCTTCGTCGACGAGGGCGCTGGCGCCGGCGATGTCGTCCTTCTCCAGGGCCACGTCGATGAGCACACTGCGGGCGAGCGCCCCGGTGTGGTGGGTGTCGGCACCGATCCGGGAGAGCAGTTCCAGCGCCTCCCCGGCGTCGTCCCCGGCCTCCGTCAGCAGACCACGGTGGAGCTGGACCAGGCCGCGCACGGCGAGCGCCTCGGCGGTCCGCGCCACATTGCCCTCGGAGCGCGCGAGCCGCACCTCGGTGTCCATGCGCTGCTGGGCGTCGTCCACATCGCCCGCCCACAGCAGGGCGAGCAGCGCGTGGTACCAGGTGGGTGAGCCGTACGGGGCACGGGGTACGGACAGGATGCGGTGGGCGATCCGCCGTACCGCGGGCGCGGAGTCGCCGCGGGCGGTACGGAGCAGCAGCACCCGCTCCAGCCGGTCCTCGTCCCCGTCCCCGTCCCCGTCCCCGGGCCGGTAGCTGCCCTCGTGGAGCCGGATGTGGGTGAGCCCCTGGCGCAGCCGCGCGGCGGCCGCGGGATCAAGGGCCCCGACCTCCCGTTGCGCGTCCTCCAGCACCCGGCGGGCACGCGGGAGTTCGTCGAGGCGCAGCAGGATGTCGGCCAGTCGCAGCGCCTGGCGGCTCCGCTCCACGGGCCCGGAGGCGACGGCGGTGCGCGCGGTCAGGGCGCCGGCGGCCGCGGGCAGGTCGAGGCGGGTGAGCACCTGGATGCGCAGGTCCTCGGCGCGCGCGGCCAGTTCCGGAGGCAGGCCGTGCAGGACGGCCTTCTCGATCAGCCGGCGGGCGCCTGCCGGGTCGGGCCCGGCCATGCCGTGGGCGATGTCCAGCAGCAGCCGGGTCATCCACGGTTCGTCCAGGCGGTGCGAGCGCAGGAGATGGGTGGCGATGTCCTCGCAGGGGGCGCCGCGCAGCCGGAGGCAGTGCGCGGCGAGCCGGTGCAGCTCGGCGCGCTCGGCGCACGGGATGTCCTGGTAGAGGAGTTCGGCCAGCAGAGGGTGGCGGAATCTCAGGTCGTGGGGCCGCAGCAGCCCCGACTCGGTGAGCCGGCCCAGACATCGGCAGGCGTGCTCCGTGGGGATGCCGCACAGGGCGGCGAGCAGGGCCGTGTCCAGCGGGGCGCCCAGGACGCTGGCCGCCCGGGCGACCTGTACGCCGTGCGGGTCGAGCCGCCGGAGCAGGCACAGGATGCGCTCCTTGACCGCCTGGAGCCGGGTCCGTTTCTCCGGCGGGCCCGCCGGTCCGTGGCCCGCGGGGTGCTCGCCCCCGGTGGTGCAGGGCGGGGCGGTGTGGACCGCGGGCACGGTCCGTATCTGCTCGGTCAGGAGGTACGGGTTGCCCCCGCTCTCCGCGATCAGGGCGTCCACGGACTCCTGGCCGTGGCCGCAGAGCGCGGCGGCGAGGTCGAAGGCGGCGCTCGGGCTCAGGTCGTGCAGATGGATGTGGCGGTCGGGGCGGACGCCCTCCATGAACTCGACCAGCAGATGCTGGTCGGACGCCGGTTCCCCGCAGCGCTTGGTGGCGAGCAGGACCACCGGGAGGTTCTCCAGACGGCGGGTCAGAAAGCCGAGCCACAGCAGGGACTGACGGTCGGTGTGCTGGACGCTGTCGACCGTCAGCAGGATCGAGGTGCGCCCGGCGGCCCGGCCCAGACACGCGCACAGCTCCGCGAGGAGCGGGTAGTCGGGGGCGGCCGGGTCCGTGGCGTCGTCGGACGCGCCGCACAGCGCGAAAGCCCGCTCCCACACGTGTGCCGTCTCGGGCAGCGTCCCGAGGAGCTGGTGCACGACCCCGAGGGGAAAGCGCTGTTCGGTCGGGGACGCGGTGGCCGACAGCACGGCCATCCCCTGCTCGCGGGCGCTCTGCTCGGCCCAGCGCAGGAGTGTCGTCTTGCCGGTCCCGATGATGCCCTCCACCAGTGCGACCGCTCCCGTGCCGGCTCTGGTGGCGTCGAGCAACTCGCTGATGATCTTCGCTTCTTCGCTCCTGCCGAACAGTTCCCGGGGCACCGGCCCCACACCTCCTGCCTGAACAGAAAACGACCTGGGTGACAAGGAATTCGGATGAGGCCCAGAAAGCCAGAATCTTTGAACATGCCAAACCGGCGCCGTCAAGCCCGTGTTCCGGTCATGGCGGGGCCGACGCCGGCACCGTGGGAAAGATTTCGCCAGGAGGCACGGGAAGCGTGTACGAGATCTCCCCCATTGCTCCCCCTGGACACCGGTGAACGGCGTACACGTGTGATGCGTCCGACGCTAGCACGAGAACCCGTTGAATTTGTACAGCTTGTTCGACCCGCCGGTTCCGGAGCGTGTTTCTTCGGCCAGTGCTTCGGTCCCACCGTATTGATGTCCGCGGGTACCGCACGGATACGGTCGGCACGGCTCAGAGCTGGTGACCGGTGGTCTGTACATGGAACGCGGCCACCGCGTATCCCGGCCCATTCCCCCGTCGTGTTGGCGAAATCTGGTGGAAGGAGCGGTCCCCACGTGTCCGCGATCAGTCAGGAGCTCGGCGGCGGTCGTGCCGAGCAGTTCGTGTTGTCCCTGGCCGGTATCCTGCCGTACGTCTACGAGCAGGCCTGGCAGTCCGTGCTGGAGGGCTCGCCGGTGCTGCGCGAGGCCCTGCCCGAGTCCCGGTTCCCGCTGCAGGTCGTGGACTGGCGGGCCACCCACACAGCCGTGCAGGACGTGCGGCTCGCCGAACGGCTGGCCCGGGAGGACGCCACCGGACTCGCCTGCGACGGGGGGCCGTCGATGCGCGCCACCCTCATCCGGCGCACCGACCGGACCTGGACCTTCGCCTGGCGGTATGCCCGCGGGCTGCTGGACCGCGGGACCGGACTGCGCCTGCTGGAGGAGGCCGCCGACGCGTACGGCGTGCTGCTGCGCGGCGGCACCCCGCGGCGAGCGCAGACCTGGCTCGCGGCCGGCGCCCCGCAGCGCCCCGGTGCCCGTCTCGCCGGGCCGGTGAGCGGCTGATGAGCGACTCCTCGGTGCGCCTGTTCTGCCTGCCGTTCGAGGGCGTCTCGGCGGGCGTCTATCTGCCCTGGTGCGAGGCGCTCGGCCCCTCGGTGGTCGTCACCCCCGTGGAACTGCCCGGACGCGGGCGCCATCCGCAAACCCGCCTCTGCTCCCGGATGGAGCCGCTGCTCGCCGACGTCATGCCGTACGTGGCCCGCATGTGCGACCGGCCGTTCGCGCTGTACGGACACGGCTTCGGCGCCCTCGTCGCGTACGAGATCACCGCCCGGCTGGAGTGGGAGCACGACGCCGTGGCCGAACGGCTCTACGTCTCCGGCGCCGGCCTGCCGCACCGCCCGGCACCCGATCGGGCGGTCGGCGGACTGCCGGACGCCGAGATGCTGCGCCGGCTCGGCGAGCACGGCCGGATCCCCCCGGGCGCCCAGGACCCCCGGCGGGCGGCCCGGGTGCTCACCGCGCTGCGCGCGGACCGCACCGTCCTGGAGACGTACCGGCGCGATCCACGCCATGTCGTGCACTGCCCCGTCACCGTCATGACCGGGCGGGACGACCGCAGCGTCACCGCCGCCGACCTCGCCGGATGGCGCCGGTGCACCCGGCGTCCGCTGCGCACGGACACGTTCCCCGGCGGCCACTACTTCCCGCTCACGGCCGGCTGGGAACTCCTGGACACCTTCGGCCGGGACCTGATCCGCCCGCAGGCGGCGCGCCGTGCCATGGCGGCCTCGGCCGCGGCCTACTGACCGGCCGGCGCCTGTCACCATTCCGGAAACGGCAACAAGAATTGCCCGGCGGTCACGGCATGCTCATGCTGGCCACCGGAGGTGACGGTATGACCACACACCACACCGAGGACGTCGACGGCGACGCCCTCGGCGCCGAGCCGGAACTGGAGGCGGAACTGCACTCCGGTCTCCTGGCGGACGCGGCCCGCTGGCTGCGGGGCCTGCTCGGGCCCGGGGAAGGGGTGGCGGCGGCGGTCCGCCGGGTGCTGGACGTGGGCAGCGGGCCGGGAGCGGCCTCCTGTGAGCTGGCCCGCGCCTTCCCGCGGGCGGAGGTCGTCGCCGTGGACCGGTCCCCGTCACAGCTCGCCCGGGCCAGGGTCAGGGCCGCGGAACTCGGGCTGACCGGTCGGCTCACCACGCTGCCGGCCGAACGGCCCGAGGAGTTCGGCGAACTGGGCCCGGCCGACCTGATCTGGACCGGCAACGTCTGCCGTCACCTGGGCGACCAGCAGGCAGCCCTGACGAGCCTGGCGTCCGCCCTGCGCCCCGGCGGCCTGCTCGCCGTCTGCGAACGCGGTCTTCCGCCCCGCTTCCTGCCCCGCGACATAGGCATCGGACGGCCCGGTCTGCAGGCCAGGCTGGACGCGGCGCTGGAGGACCGGTTCGCCGACCGGCGGGCCCGGCTGCTCGGTGCCACCTCCGTGGTCGAGGACTGGTCGCGCCTGCTGGCCGCGGCCGGGCTCGTCCCGGCCGGCACCCGCACCTTCCTGATCGACCTCCCCGCCCCGCTGGGCCCGTCCGCGCGCCTGTACCTGCGCACCCGGCTGACCCGGCTGCTCGCCGAGATCGGTGACCGGCTCGACCTCGCCGACCGGCTGACCGTGGAGCAGCTCGTGGACGGCGACGCCTGCACCGGCATCCTGTGGCGGCCCGACGCCTTCTACCTCACGGCGGTCACGGTACACACCGCCCGCCTGTGCACGGGCCGCGCCTGAGCGACCCGCGGGGCCGCGCCCCCTGACCGCGGCCCGCCCGGACAGGCAGGCGCCATTCACCGTGCGCCGTATTTACCGAAGAGCGCGTTCTCTTTTCCTTTCTGCGCCGCAGAGAACGCGCCCTGCGGCATACCCGGATTCCGCGAACACCGCCGTACGCCCTTCCTGCCACTTTTCCCGAACCCCCGGACGGCCCGCCCGCCCCCGGGGGTTCCACCGGTATGCCCGCGTGCGGTACGGCCCAGATTCTTCGGTCAGCCCTACGGTGCCACCGTATTGAGGCGCCCACCCCCGCACTCCTACGTTCCTTCCGTGGCCACCGCCACGAGGAATTGCTGAAACCGGACACTTCACGGTGAGTTACGGAGGACTCGTGGAGATTCAGGTGCTGGGCCCCCTGCACGCAGCGGTCGGCGGAGTTCCGGTCGCCCCGACGGCGGGAAAGGAACGGCAGATCCTGGCGCTCCTCGCCCTGCACCCGGGGCGGCTCGTGCCGGTGACCACCCTGATCGAGGAGGTATGGGGGCCCCGGCCGCCGCGCACCGCGCACACCACCGTCCAGACGTACATCCTGCGGCTGCGCCGCGCCCTGGCCGCCGCCCTCGGCGGCCCGGACGGCCCGCACCGCGCCCGCCGGCTACTGGCCACCGGGCACGGGGGCTATCTGCTGCGGACCGCGGAGGACGACGTCGACGCCTTCGCGTTCCAGCGGGCGGCGCAGGCCGGCCACGCGGCCTTCGCCGACGGCGACGGCGAGCGGGCCGCCCGGCTTCTGCGCGACGCGCTGGCGCTGTGGCGGGGACCGGTGCTGGTCGACGTGCCCACCGGGAAGCCGCTGCGCGTCCAGGCGGCCCGCCTGGAGGAGAGCCGGCTGCTCGCGACCGAGCGGCGCATCGACGCCGAACTGCGCCTCGGCCGGCACGGCGAACTCCTCGCTGAACTCACGGAACTGACGGCGCATCATCCCGCGAACGAGCGGCTGCACGCGCAGGCCATGGTCGCGTTCTACCGCTCGGGGCGGCAGGCCTCGGCGCTGGAGCTGTACCGCGCCCTGCGCCAGAGGCTGGTCGACGAACTGGGCCTGGAGCCCTCGCCGCAGCTCCAGCGGCTGCACCAGGCGATGCTCGCGGTCGACCCCCGGCTGGACGTCCTCACCCAGGGCGGCAGGCCCACGCCGACCTTCGACCTGTATGCGGCCTGACCACCACGACACCCCCACCGCACCCCGTACCCATCCCAGCGAAAGGCGACACCGTGACGGACCAGGACCGGATTCCCACCCTCTACGAGTGGGCCGGCGGCGCCGAGGCGCTGAGCCGGCTGACCGAGGAGTTCTACTCCCGCGTCCGCGAGGACGAACTGCTCGCCCCGCTCTTCGCCCGGATGTCGGACGACCACCCCCGGCACGTCGCCACCTTCCTCGGCGAGGTGCTCGGCGGCCCGGACGACTACACCCGGCACCACGGCGGCTACCGGCACATGCTCTCCCGGCACCGCAACCGGGCCATCCAGCCCGAGCAGCGGGAGCGCTGGGTGGAGCTGATGCGCCAGGCCATGGACGTGGTGGGACTCCCGCAGGACGCGGAGTTCCGCTCGGCGTTCATCGGCTACATCGAGTTCGGCTCGCGCCGCGCCATGGCCAACTCCCAGCCGGGCGCCGGACCCACCCGCCGCACGACCATCAAGGAGTGGGGCTGGGGCGAGGCCGTGCCCGGCGACGACTGACCGACGGCCGCCCCGGGACGTCCCGGTATCGGCAACAAATGTTGTCCGTCCGCCACGCCCGGTCCCAGCATGGGCACCAGTGGTGATCACCACGGATACGCGGATCGCCGAGGCACCGCCCAGCGCGTGGCCGCGACTCCCCCCGCCCGGCAGGCCGCCGCGCCACCCGCCCCGATCCGCCCGCCCGAACAACCCGAACAAGGAGTTCGCCCATGCGTATGACCACTCCCGGGCCGGCGCGCCGCGACACCGCGCAGACCGGTCCCGAGCAGTCCGGAGGTGGCCGCCGATGAGCGCCCAGACCGAACAGCTCCAGGCAGTTGCCCGCAAGACCACCAACCGGCTGCCGCTCGGGGTCTACCTGCTCGCGTTCAGCCTGTTCGCGATGGGCAGCGCCGAGTTCCTGCTCGCCGGCGTCCTGCCGGACATCGCCGACGACCTGGGGATCTCCCTGTCCGAAGCGGGCGCGCTGATCTCGGCGTTCGCGATCGGCGTGGTGATCGGCGGTCCGCCGCTGGCCGTCCTGACCCTGCGCTGGCCGCGCCGCACCACCCTGGTGGTCTCGCAGGGCCTCTTCGCCGTCTGCGTGGCGATCGGCCTGGTCACCGACAACTTCGCGGTGCTGCTGGTCACCCGCTTCCTGTGCGGCCTCGCCTACGCCGGGTTCTGGGCGGTCGCCGCGGTCACCGCGATCAGCCTCGTCACACCCGACCGCACCGCCCGCGCCTCGGGCGTGGTGGTCAGCGGCCTCAGCGTCGCCATGGTGGCCGGCGGCCCGGCCGGCGCGCTGCTGAGCCACTTCACCTCCTGGCAGGGCGGCTTCTGGGCGGTCGTCGCCCTCACCGCCGTCGGTGCGCTGTCCACGGTCGTCGCCGTGCCCGCCACCCGGGCCGCGCAGGAGCCCAGCGTGCGGCGGGAGCTGCGCACGATGAAGCAGCCGCAGCTGTGGGTGGTGTACGCCGCGACCCTGCTGAGCACCGCCGCCTACATGATCTCGTACAACTACCTCGCGGCCTTCCTCACCGACATCACCGGCGTCCGCGCGGTGTGGGTGCCCGCGATCCTGGTCCTGTTCGGCATCGGCGCCTTCGTCGGGCTGTCCATCGGCGGCCGGATCTCCGACGGGCGCCCCCATCACGCGCTGCTGACCGGAGCGGCCGGAATCCTGGTCGCGTCCGTGCTGCTCGCGCTGCTCGCCCACCACGCGGTGGCCGTCATCGCGCTGGTGCTGATCCTCGGCGTCGCGGGATTCGTGCTCAACCCAGCCGTCTACGGGCGGGTGTTCACCGTCGCGGCCGGGGCGCCCACCCTCGCCGGTGCCACCGCCGTCTCCATGTTCCAGCTCGGGATCAGCCTGGTGCCCGTCCTCGCCGGAGTAGCCCTCGGCGCCGGGGCCGGTCTGACCTCCATTCCCTGGCTCGGTGCCGGCCTGGCCGTCCTCACCGTCCCCGTCGTCCTGATCGACCGGGCGATGGCCCGTGGCCGGGCCGGGAATTCCCCGCCCGGCGACGACTGATCCGCTGCCGCCGTTCCGCACATTCCACCGTCGAGAGCCGTGGAGCACGTCCCGGAACGAGCTGCTCCACGGCTCTTCCCAAGGAGGATCGAATGGACAACAAGCTCGGCTACGAACTCGGTAACTGGGTCGTGTCGCAGATCCAGAGCCCGGACCGCCCGACGCACGCGACGTTCTCGCTGCTCGACCGGGAATGGGAGCTGCTGCCCGAGGTGTTTCCCCCGTTCACGGACCCGGGACCCGGTCTGTTCGCCTCCTGGGTGCCGTACGAGAAGGGCAGCCGGTTCCTGGAGATGGGCTGCGGCGCCGGGCTCTCCGCGGTGCTCGCCGCACAGCAGGGCGCCGAGCGGGTGCTGGCGCTGGACGTCAACCCGGCGGCCGTGGAGAACACGCGCCGCAACGCCGCCCGGCACGGCGTGTCCGACCGGGTGACGGCCCTGCACAGCGACCTGTTCGACGCCCTGGACCCGGCCGAGGTGCTGGACCTCGTCTTCTGGAACACCCCGTTCATCGAGGCGCCCGAGGACCGCCCCTACGGCGGCGGGATCGAGCGGGCGGTCTTCGACCCCGGCTACGAGCTGGTGCGCCGGTTCTTCCGGGACGCGGTGCCCCACCTCTCGGCCGAGGGGCGGGTGTATCTCGGCACCAGCGAGGCGATGGGAAATCCACGGAAAATGCTGCGCGCCGCCGCCGACGCCGGTTTCGAGGGTCACCGGTACCGCAGCGAGACCGTCGAACTCAGGGCGGCAGATTTCCCCGAGTCCCCGGTGGTGAAGGCCCACACCAACGAGCGCGGAACCGTGGAAATGGACTTCACGATGTACGAGTTCCTGCGCCGCTGATCCCGTAGGGCCCGGCCTGGAAGGAAACCCGGCGCGACGCCCCCGAACCATCAGATCCGACGGAATCGATTCGCTTTTACTCGATCCGGGCGATACGACAGCCCCGGAAGATTGGAATGTGATGAACGCCAACGGAAAGGCAGACGGCAACAGCTTCGACGTGGTCATCGCCGGCAACGGAGTCCTCGGGCTGTCGCTCGCCTGGGTCCTCGCCCGGCGCGGACAGCGGGTCGCCGTGCTCGGCCGGCCGCACCGCCCCTGGGCCGGCTCCACCGCGGCCGGTGCCATGCTCGGCTGCTTCGGCGAGGTCACCACCTCCCTGCTGGCCAGCGAACACGGCCGGGCCAAGCTGGAACTCGGCATCCAGGCCGCCAAGTTGTGGCCGCAGTGGCTGGCCGAGCTGGAGGACCGGACCGAGGGCGCCCCCGTCAAGACCGCGCAGGGCACCACCGTCATCCTCAACACCATCGGCACGGCCGAGATCGACGACGCCAACTACAACGCCATCCGCGGCGAACTCACCCGCTACTCCGAGCCGTTCGAGGACGTCGAGCCCGCCGACCTCGACTGGGTGGACGCCGAACCGATCTCCCGCCCGCTGAAGGCCTTCCACATACCCGGTGAGCACGCGGTCAACGCCGCCGCCCTGCTGGAGCGCCTGGAGGCGGCCGTCGTACAGGCCGGGGGCACCCTCGTCCCCGAGTTCGCCACCCGCGTCGAGCACCAGGGCGACCGCGTCACCGGGGTCGTGCTCTCCGACGGGGAGCGGATCGCCGCCGGCCACGTCATGCTGGCCGCCGGAGCCCGCACCCAGGAGCTCCTGGACAGCCTGCCCGTCGGCCCCCGCATCCCCCGCCTGGTGAGCGGCTACGGAGTCTCCTCCCTGATCAGGACCGTGGACGGCACCACCCCGGACAGCGTCATCCGCACCCCGAACCGCTCCTTCGCCTGCGGCCTGCACATCGTCCCGCGCGGCGAAGGGCACGTCTACGTCGGTGCCACCAACGTCATCTCGGTCGAGCCCCGCGACACCGCGGAGATGCGCGACCTGGTCTTCCTCCTGCAGTGCGCCCACCGCCAGGTCCGCCGCAGCCTGTGGAACAGCGACGTCACCAAGGTCCAGGTCGGCAACCGCCCGGTGTCCATGGACGCCTTCCCGCTGCTCGGTGAGGGCGGTATGCGCAACCTGTGGATCATGACCGGCACCTACCGGGACGGCCTGCACCTCTCCCCGCTGCTGGCCCAGGACTTCGCCGCCCGCATCCTCGGCGAGGAGCCCCAGGCCGACCTGGCCCGGTTCGCCCCCGTACGGCAACCGCTGCAGACCGGGACCCGCGAGGAGATCGTGGACGTCCTCATCGACCACCAGATGGGCATCGGCTACGAGCAGGACTGGACGATCCCGGTCGAGTGGCACCAGTGGATCGAGATGGACCTGCGGCCCGGCACCCTCGCCTGGGCGAACGAACTCGACCCCGAGTTCACCCCGCCGGCCGAGCTGCTCTTCGCGTCCCGCTTCGAACCGGAGCTGGTCAGCGTCCTCCGGAAGTACTACGCCACCTGCCGCGAGTACAGCTGACCCGCCGCGGGCGAGCTTCCCCACGCACCCTGAACCGCCGTACGGGCCGGCCTCAGTTCGCCACCTGCCCGTACCGCCCGTCGAGAAAGGACAGTGCAATGGCAGTCGAGACGATCGACCCGCCCGGCCTTCCCGAGCCCTACGGCTGGCGGCAGCTGGCCGTCGGCACCGGCAGCCGGGTGGTCTTCCTCAGCGGCCAGACGCCGCGCACCGCCGCCGGTGAGCCGGTGGGCATGGGCGACCTCGCGGCCCAGACCGAGCAGGTCTACCTCAACATCGCCACCGGACTGGCCGCGGCAGGCGCCACCTTCGACGACGTGCTCCGCCTGACCATGTACGTCGTGGACTGGTCGCTGCCCAAGTGGGAGGAGATCACCGCGGGCGCCAAGCGCGCCGCCGCCAAGCTCGGCGTCGACGTCATCCGGCCCACCACCCTGGTCGGGGTCGCCACCCTCGCCGAGCCCGACTTCCTCATCGAGGTCGAGGCCACGGCCATCGCCTCCTGAGCAGCGCTCCGCGGGGCGCCGGGACCGCCGCCCGGCGCCCCGCGGAGCCCGTTGTGCCGATGTGCGCGGTGCCCTGCCCCCCGGAAGGGGTGCGGGGCACCGCGCACATCGGCCGGTCCGGCCAGGTCAGACGAGGAGATCACCGATCACCTTGGCCACCGACTCCGGCGACGGCAGCCCCGGGTGGTGGCTCGTGGTGCCCGTGCCCGGGTCGTAACCGTCGTGCCACTCCGGCTCGTTGACGAGGGCGCCGTCCTCCCGCAGCTGCGCGACGTTGCGCTGCACCGCAGGCTTGCGCCACATCTTGGCGCCCATCACCGGGAAGTAGACGACGGGACAGTCCACCGACAGCGCCACCGTCAGCAGACGGTTCGGCGCGGCGCCGGCCGCGGCCGCGGCCAGGGTGTGGGCGGTGGCCGGCAGCACGGCGAGCAGATCGTGGTCCGCGGCGAGCCGGGACGGCTTGTCGGTCGGCCAGTCGGCCGGGGACTCACCGCTCACCACCCGCTCGGCGAACAGGGCGAGGCTCTCGGGAGAAATGAACGAGGCCGCGGTGTGCGTCAGCAGAACCGTGAACGTACTGCCCTCGATGTGCCGGCGCAGCCCCTGGATATATGCCGGAAGTCCGGTCACCGCAATCGAACCGGTGGCCCCGATGAGTATGCGTTTCCCCGTTGTTCCCGGGGAGTTCTGAATTCCCATGCCCCGATGATGTCGCCGCCGTCCCGCCTTCGGTCAACGGCACGAACGGCAATGACAGACAGAATCCGGCGCGGGTCCAGCGGTGGTCCAGCACCGGCCAAATCCTTCGGCCGTCCCTACGGTCGGACCGTATTGAGACCGAATGCGGCCGCTGGCTAGCGTCCCCCTTACGCACCACGCATGAGAAGGCAAACCAGTTATCTGACGAAAAGGGGCGGACGTCGATGGAGGACCTCTTCGCGGAACTGAGCGCCCGGCCCGGCCACCGTGGCCCGGACCAGGACCTGCCGGAACTCAAGCCGCAGCCCGAGCGGCGCCACGAACCCTTCCCGCTCACCGACATCCAGCAGGCGTACCTGATCGGCCGGCTGGGCGGCCTGGAACTCGGCGGCATCTCCAGCCAGTACTACCTGGAGTTCGACTGCCCCGGTCTCGACGTGGACCGGCTCACCGAGGCCCTGCGGAAGGTCGTCGCCCGGCACGACGCGCTGCGCACGGTCGCCGGGACCGACCAGACGCAGCGGATCCTCGCCGCGGAGGAGCCGGCGCCGTACCTCGTCCGCACCACCGACCTGCGCGGCCGGCCGGCCGGGGAACAGAGCGCCGAACTGGAGCGGATCCGCGCCGAACTGACCGAGCAGGTGCTGCCCGCCGACCGGGCTCCGCAACTCGACGTCCGGGCCACCCTCCTCGACGACGGCCGGGTGCGGCTGCACCTCGCCGTCGACCTGCTCTTCCTCGACATGCGCAGCCTCTTCACGCTGATGGAGGAGTGGCGCCGCCACTATGACGACCCCGACCTGCCCGTCCGGCCGCTGGAGCTGTCGTTCCGCGACTACGTGCTGGCACAGGAGGAACTGCGCGAGGACAGCGCGGGCCGGGCCGCCGCCGCATACTGGGCCGAGCGCCTGGACACCTTGCCCCCGGCGCCCGAACTGCCGTTGGCCACGGCCCCCGAACAGCTCGGCATCCCGCGGTTCGTACGGCACCGCGCCGTGTTCGCCCCGCAGCGCTGGGAGGAGCTGCGGGCGGCGGCCCACCGGCACGGGCTCACCCCCTCCGGCGTGCTGCTCGCCGCGTACGCAGAGGTGCTGCGGACCTGGTCGCGGCGGCAGGAGTTCACCCTGACCGTCACCCAGTTCCACCGGCTCCCCCTGCACCCGCAGGCCGAGGAGATCATGGGCGACTTCCTCTCCCCGGGGCTGCTCGCCGTCGGCGGACGGCCCGAGGAGACGTTCGCGCAGCGGGCCGCGGACCTCCAGCAGCGGCTCCTTGCGGACCTGGCGCACGCCACGCACGGCGGCATCCGGGTGCTGCGCGACCTGGCCCGGCGCCGGGACGACGGCCGGGCGTCGATGCCGGTGGTCTTCTCCAGCACCCTCGGCGGCGAGGGCGTCCCCGGGGCGGGGGCCCTGGAGTCCTTCGGCGAGCTGGTGCACGACCACAGCCGGACCCCGCAGGTGTGGCTGGAGAACCAGATCCTGGAGCTCGACGGCCGGCTCAGCGTCAACTTCAACGCCGTCGAGGGCCTGTTCCCCGAGGGGACCCTGGAGGACATGTTCGAGGCGTACGTGACGCTGCTGCACCGGCTCGCGGACGACCCGTCGGTCTGGGACACCACCCGCGGGCTCGTGCCGCTGCCGGCTGAGCAGGCCGAGGAGCGGGCGCTGGCCAACGCCACCGCCGCGGACATCCCGCCGGCCCTGCTGCACGAACTGGTCGCCGACGCGGCCCGGCGCAGCCCCGACGCGGTCGCGGTCCTCACCCCCGGCACGGAGACCACGTACCGCCAACTCACCGAGGACGCCCACCGGATCGCCCACCGGCTGCTGACCGGCCCCGCCACCGCACCGGGCGAGATCGTCGCCGTGTCCATGCGCCCGGGCGCCACCCAGTACTCCGCGCTGCTCGGCGTGCTGCACGCAGGCGCCGCCTACGTGGCCATCGACCCGGAACTGCCCGAGGAACGGCGGCTGCGGCTGCTGGCGCGATGTTCGGTGCGCGCCGTGGTCACCGAGCCGGACCTGCGCGAGTCGCTGCGCTGGCCCGAGGGCGTGACGGTGGTGACTCCGCAGGACGCGGCCACCCTGGAGTGCTCCGCCGAGCGGCCCGCGCGCCGGAGGAGCCCGGACGACCTGGCGTACGTGATCTTCACCTCGGGATCCACCGGCGAACCCAAGGGCGTGATGATCACCCACCGGAGTGCCGCCAACACCGTGCAGGACATCAACCACCGCTTCGGCGTCGGCCCCGACGACCGGGTGCTGGCCCTCGCCCCGACCGGCTTCGACCTGTCGGTGTACGACCTCTTCGGCGTCCTGGGCGCCGGCGGCACCGTCGTCGTCCCCGCCCCGGCCCTCGGCAACGACATCGCGCACTGGACCCAGCTGCTCGGCCGCTACGGCGTGACCATCTGGAACAGCGTGCCCGCCCCGATGCGCATGTGGATCGACTCGCTCGGCGACGGCGGCGCCCCGCGCGGATGCCGGCTGCGCCTCGCCCTGCTCAGCGGCGACTGGATACCCGTGGACCTGCCGGGCCGGATCCGGCAGAAGATCCCCGCGATGCGGGTGATCAGCCTGGGCGGCGCCACCGAGGGCTCGATCTGGTCGATCCACCACCCGATCGAGACCGTACGGCCGGAGTGGTCGAGCATCCCCTACGGCAAGCCGCTCGCCAACCAGACCATGCATGTCCTCAACCAGTGGCTGGAGCCGTCACCCGTCGGGGTCACCGGCGAGATCCACATCGGCGGCACCGGCGTGGCCCAGGGGTACCTGGGCGACCCCGAGCGCACCGCCGAACGCTTCCTCGTCCACCCCGTCACCGGGGAGCGCCTCTACCGCACCGGCGACCTCGGCCGCTACCTGCCCGGCGGCGACATCGAGATCCTGGGCCGCGAGGACTTCCAGGTGAAGATCAACGGCTACCGGGTCGAGCTGGGCGAGATCGAGGCCGCACTCGTCCGCCAGCCGGGCGTGCGCACCGCGCTGGTCACCGCGCCCGCCCACGCCCGCACCGGCCAGCGGCAGATCGCCGCATACGTGGTGCCCGAGGCCGGCGCCGACCCGGACCCGGCCGCGCTGCGCGAGGCGCTGGCGGCCCTGCTGCCCGGCTACATGGTGCCCAGCCGCTTCCTGACGCTCGACTCCCTGCCGCTGACCACCAACGGCAAGATCGACCACAAGGCGCTGCCCACGCCGTGGAACGACGACTCCGAGGCCGGCGACCGCAGGACCGCACCCCGCGGCCGGCTGGAGGAGCGGCTGTTCGACCTGTGGGCGCAGCAGCTCGGCCACAGCGACTTCGGGGTGGAGGAGGGCTTCTTCGACATCGGCGGAGACTCCCTGCACGCCGTCGGCCTGCTCGCACTGCTGCGCACCGAGTTCGGCATCGGCGCCGAGGCGGAGCAGGAGATGGTCGAGGGACTGTTCATGAACGCGTCGATCGCCTCCTTCGCCGAACTGATCGGATCCGTCGAGGAGCCGGCCGCGTGACTGCCACCCGAGAACCCGCCGCACAGGTCCGCGAGTGGGAGTACGTGATCGTCGGAGCGGGCTCGGCCGGTGCCGTCACCGCCGCCCGGCTCGCCGCCCGGGACTCCGGGAACGTCCTGCTGCTGGAGGCGGGCGCCGACCAGCCCCGCCCCCGGGACCGGTCCCATCCGCTGGCCGACGCCGGCCGGCTCGTGCTCGCCGGCTACAACTGGGACTACCGGGCCAACCTGCGCACCAGCAGCCGCCTGGAGGACCTGGTCCGGGGCTCCGGCACGCCGGCCGGCGCGCCCCCCGGCCGGGCCGGCGCCCGCGCCCTGTGGGAACGCTTCCCCTACCAGCTCGGCAAGGTCGTCGGCGGCGGCTCCGCCGTCAACGGCGCCATCGCCCTGCGCGGCCTGCCCCGCGACTTCGCCGCCTGGGCGGCGCACGGCAACCCCGACTGGTCCTGGGAGCAGGTGCTCCCCTTCTACAAGGACATCGAGAACGACGCCGACTTCCCCGGCCCGCTGCACGGCGACAGCGGCCCGCTGCCCGTCCGCCGCACCCCGCGCGAGCAGGTGCACGAACTGGACGCGGCGTTCTGGGAGGAGTGCAACCGGCAGGGCGTGGCCACGCTGCCGGACCTCAACGCGGGCGCCGAGGCCGGGGTCGGCCCGATCCCCGGCAACGCGGTCGACGGCGAACGCGTGGACGCCGCCACCGCGTTCCTCTCCGCCGCCCGCAACCTGCCCCACCTGCACCTGCGTACCGGGGTCCGGGTCACCCGGGTGCTGTTCGAGAAGAACCGGGCCGTCGGCGTGGAGACCGAGACGGACGGCCGACCCGGCACCATCCGCGCCCGGCACGTCGTGCTGAGCGCCGGCGCTGTCGGCACCCCCGCCATCCTCCAGCGCTCCGGCGTCGGCGGCGCGGCGCTGCTCCGCGCGCTCGGCATCACCCCGGTCGCCGACCTGCCCGGCGTGGGCAGGAACCTGGTGGACCACCCCTCGGTCGTCATCTGGTCCCGGCCGGCCGACGGGGTGTGCACGCCGGGCCTGCCCTGGCGGCAGGTCGCGGCCCGCATGAGCAGCGGCTTCGACGACGACGTGGACATCCAGGTCGGGCTGCTCAACAACGTGGAGAGCCACACCATCCCCGGCTTCGTGGACCGGCTCGGCTGGCCGCTGGTCGTGGGCGCCTCGGTGATGCTGATGCGCCCGCGCTCCCGCGGCCGGGTCTTCCTCGACAGCGCCGACCCCACCGCCGCGCCCGTCATCGAACTGGGCCTCGGCACCGACCCGGAGGACGTGGAGCGCCTCTGCCACGGCGTGCGCCGGGCCTGGGGCTTCCTGCGCTCACCGGGCCTGGCCGGCCGGCTGGTGCAGACCCAGTTCTGGAGCGACCGGATGATCGCCAGCGACGGCGTCGTGCGCAGCGGCGTGCGCCACATCATGAACCCCGGCTGGCACGCGGCCGGTTCCTGCCGGATGGGGCCCGACACCGACCCGTGGGCGGTCGCCGACCAGGACGGCCGGGTGCACGGCACCGAACACCTGCGCATCGCCGACGCCTCGCTCTTCCCGGCGATCCCCAGCGCGCCCACCAACCTGACCACCCTGATGCTGGCTGAGAAGCTGGCCCGGAGCACGAAGGAGTGACCGTGCAGCCTCCATCCGGCTCCCCGGTACTGCTCTACTGCTTTCCGCACGCCGGGGCGACCTCTCTGGTCTACCGGGGCTGGCAGCCGCTGACGGGTCCGCACCTGTCGGTCCGGGGCGTGGACGCCCCGGGCCGCGGGACGCGCCGCCGCGAGCGCCGGGCCGCGGGCTTCCACGCCCTGGTGCGAGCCATGGCCGAGCACGTGCTCGCCGACCTGCTGGCCGAGCGGGCCCGCACCCCCGGCGTGCGCTGGGCGACCTTCGGGCACAGCTTCGGCGCCACGACGAGCCTGGCGGTCGCCGCCGCCGTGGCCCGCCAGGCGGGCACAGCACCCGAACGCGCCGTGCTGTCCGGGGCCGTACCGCCCGGCCTCCAGCGGCCCGGGGAACTGCTCGCCGGCGTACCCGACGAGGAACTGCTCGCCCGGACCGCCGCCGACGGCGGCACCCCGCCCGTGGTGCTCGCCGACCCCACGATGAGCCGCATCCTGCTGCGGATGCTGCGTGAGGACGACGCCGTACGGGCCGAGTTCGCGCGGGAGGCCGCCGGGCTGCGGGTGGACTTCCCGCTCACCCTGATCGCCGCCCGCGAGGACGTGCACGCCCCGCCGGAGAAGGTCTGGCCGTGGTCCGCACACAGCACGGCCCCGGTCCGCCGGGTGGAGATCGACGGCGGCCACTTCGCGGCCGTACACAACCCCAAGGAAACCCTGACGACCGTCGCCGACCACACCGGCGCCGGGGAGAGGTGACCGCATGGCACGCAGGCGCTACGAGGCGGAGCACGAGCAGTTCCGCGACGCATGCCAGGAGTTCCTGACCCGGGAGGTCGTGCCGTACCACGACCGGTGGGAGCGCGACGGCATCGTCGACCGGGAGGTGTGGCGCAAGGCCGGGAAGGCGGGCCTGCTCGGCATCGGTGTGGCACCCGAGTACGGCGGGGGCGGCGAGCCCGACTTCCGTTACCCGGCCGTCTTCGCCCAGGAGATCATGTGGGCGCGGGCGACGGCACCGGGGTTCGTCGCGCACAACGACGTCATCGCCGGATACCTGGCCGAGCGCACCACCGAGGAGCAGCGTGCCCGGTGGCTGCCCGGACTCTGCTCCGGCGAGCTGATCGCGGCGATCGCGATGAGCGAGCCCGACGCCGGCTCCAACGTCGCGGACATCCGCACGACCGCCGTGCGCGACGGGGACGGCTATGTCCTGAACGGGCAGAAGACCTTCATCACCAACGGCGAGAACGCCGACGTCGTCGTGGTCGCCGCCAAGACCGCGCCCGAGCGCGGCGCCCAGGGCATCAGCCTGCTGGTGGTCGAACGCGGCACCCCCGGGTTCACCCGCGGCCGGCGCATGGAGAAGCTCGGCTGGCACGCCAGCGACACCTGCGAGCTGTTCTTCGACGACTGCCGGGTGCCGGCCGAGAACCTGATCGGCAAGGAGAACGCCGGTCTCGCCTATCTGATGGCCGGGCTGCCCCGGGAGCGGCTGAGCATCGCGACCGTCGCGGTGGGCGCGGCCGAGCGGATCCTCGCCGACACCCTGGAGTACGCGCGCACCCGGGAGGCGTTCGGACAGATCATCGGCGGCTTCCAGCACAACCGGTTCCAGCTCGCCACGATGGACACCGAACTCACCATCGCCCAGGTCTTCCTGGACCACTGCATCAGCGAACTCAACACGGGACGGCTGTCGGTGACGGACGCTGCGAAGGCGAAGTGGTGGACGACCGAGCTGCAGGTGGACATGGCCAACCGGTGCCTGCAACTGCACGGCGGCTACGGCTACCTGAAGGAGAGCGCGATCTCCCGGGAGTGGGCCAACGCCCGGGTGCAGACGATCTACGGCGGAACGACGGAAGTGATGAAGGAGCTGATCGGGCGGTCCCTCGGCCTGTGACCTGCACGAGCGATGGGCGTCCGAAAACAGCACATCGCGTTGCGAGTTCGGGGACCTGGTCGATGTAATGACACCGTGGACCAGTCCCCGACCATCGCCCAGGCCCTGTCCGAGGTCGGCCCCCGGCTCAAGCGGCTGCGAACCGCCCGCGGTGTCACGCTCGCCGCGCTGTCGGAGGCCACCGGCATCTCCAAGAGCACGCTGTCACGGCTGGAGTCGGGCCAGCGCCGCCCCAGCCTGGAACTGCTGCTGCCCATCGCCCAGGCGCACCAGGTTCCGCTCGACGAACTGGTCGGCGCCCCGGACGTGGGCGATCCGCGGGTCCGGCTCAAGCCGCACCGGGTGCACGGCAACACCGTGCTGCCGCTGACCCGCCAGCCCGGCCCGATCCAGAGCTACAAGATGGTCCTGCCGGCCGGCCGCACCACGCCGGAGCTGTGCACCCACGAGGGATACGAGTGGCTGTACGTGCTCTCCGGCCGGCTGCGGCTCGTCCTCGCCGACCACGACCTGGTCCTCGGCCCCGGCGAGGTGGCCGAGTTCGAGACCCGGCTGCCGCACTGGTTCGGCAGCACCGGCGAGGGCCCCGTCGAGGTCCTGAGCCTCTTCGGCCGCCAGGGCGAGCGGATGCATGTACGGGCCCGCCCGACCCACCGGGCGCACGCCTGAGCGCCGCGCCGGCCGAAGCGCCGACATGCCGACGCCGGGGGAACCGCGGGCTCCCGCGGTTCCCCCGGCGGTGAAGGGACGCCGGACGCCTGACGACAGGATCTAGTGGGCCGCGGCCGCGGACGCCGCGCGGTGTACGGTGACGGCCCGTTCGATCTCCTCGTCCACCAGGTCGTGGTTGAGCGCGAACGCGGCGGCAGCCCCCATACCGGCCGCGGTGATGGCCTGGGCGCGACTGTCCACCACGTTGCCGACCGCCCACAGGCCCGGCCGGCTGGTGCGCCCGGTCCGGTCGGTGACGAGCCAGCCGGCCTCGTCCCGCGCACAGCCGAGACCGTCGAAGACCGCGTCGTTCGGGGTCATCTTCGGGAAGACGAACACCGCGGAGCACTCCAGGGTCCGCCCGTCGGCGAGCTCCACCGCGTACAGCCGCCCGTCCTTGGTGAGCACACCCGACACCGGCCCCTCGGCCACCCTGACCCCGCGCGCGTCCATGCGCTCCCGGTCCTCCTCGGCGAGCGGCTGGGTGTGCGGGACGTACACGACGTCGTGCGACCACTGGCGCAGCAGCAGCGCCTGCCCGGCGGAGGCCGGGTGAACGCCCAGCACCACCAGCGGCTGGTCACGGACCTCGTAGCCGTGGCAGTACGGGCAGAAGATCACGTCCTTGCCCCACAGCGCGCGCAGCCCCGGGATGGCGGGCAGTTCGTCGCGCAGGCCCGTGGCGAGGACGACATGGCGGGCGTCCAGCGTCGCGCCGCCGGCCAGCCGGACCACGTACCCGCCCGACTCGCCGGGCTCCACCTGGTCCACCTGGCCCTCCACCAGGACGGCGCCGTAGCGGGCGATCTCCGCGCGTCCGGTCTCCAGCACGCTGAGCGGGGGGACCCCGTCACGGGACAGGAAGTTGTGCATATGGGCCGAGGGTGCGTTGCGGGGCTCCCCGGAGTCGATGACGGCGACGGAGCGACGGGCCCGCGCGAGCACGAGCGCGGCGTTCAGCCCGCCCGCCCCGCCGCCTATCACGATGACGTCGTACGAGGTTCGGTTGGTCGTGTCGTTGAATGCGCCGGTCATGGCGACCACCTCCGCCGCAAGGGTGCGGCGGAGGCTCGGCCCGAGCAATTTTTGTTGCCGTTTCCGGAACGCTGTGGGGCCGGCCTCCCGCCGCCCCACCGCTCGGGTGCCCACCGGGGCGCGTACTCCCCTCGAACGCCGCCAGGACGCGTTCCGTGGCCGGTGTCCCGGTCAACCGGCCGTCCGTGGCCTGCCGTTCGAGGTACGGGGCGGCCTGGCGCACCGCCGGGTCGGTGCGCAGCCGACCGAGCCGTTCGTCGCGGACGGTCCGGGCGTGACGGCGCCTTTCCCGAAGACCGTCAGATGTCCCGGAAGATCTCGATCTGGGCGCCGATCGAGTTCAGGCGCTCGGCGAGGTCCTCGTAACCCCGGTTGATGACGTACACGTTGCGCAGGACCGAGGTGCCCTCGGCCGCCATCATCGCCAGCAGGACGACCACGGCGGGGCGCAGGGCGGGCGGGCACATCATCTCGGCCGCGCGCCAGCGCGTCGGTCCCTCGACCAGCACCCGGTGCGGGTCGAGGAGTTGTAGCCGGCCGCCGAGGCGGTTGAGGTCCGTGAGGTAGATCGCCCGGTTGTCGTAGACCCAGTCGTGGATGAGGGTCTGGCCCTGCGCGACCGCCGCGATGGCCGCGAAGAACGGGACGTTGTCGATGTTCAGGCCCGGGAACGGCATCGGGTGGATCTTGTCGATCGGCGCCTCCAGCTTGGAGGGCCGGACGGTCAGGTCCACCAGGCGGGTACGGCCGTTGTCCGCGAAGTACTCGGGGCTGCGGTCGTGGTCGAGGCCCATCTCCTCCAGGACTGCCAGCTCGATCTCCAGGAACTCGATCGGCACCCGGCGCACCGTCAGCTCCGACTCGGTCACCACGGCGGCGGCCAGCAGGCTCATCGCCTCGACCGGGTCCTCGGAGGGGGAGTAGTCGACGTCGACGTCGATGTTCGGCACGCCGTGCACGGTGAGCGTGGTGGTGCCGATGCCCTCGACCTTGACGCCGAGGGTCTCCAGGAAGAAGCACAGGTCCTGGACCATGTAGTTGGAGGAGGCGTTGCGGATGACCGTCACGCCGTCGTGCCGGGCGGCGGCCAGCAGCGCGTTCTCGGTCACGGTGTCGCCGCGCTCGGTCAGCACGATCGGGCGGTCGGGGCGGACCGCGCGGTCGACCTGCGCGTGGTACTGCCCCTCGGTGGCCGCGATGTCCAGGCCGAACCGGCGCAGCGCGATCATGTGCGGCTCGATGGTCCGCGTGCCCAGGTCGCAGCCGCCGGCGTACGGCAGTTTGAAGTGGTCCATGCGGTGCAGCAGCGGGCCCAGGAACATGATGATGGAGCGGGTGCGTACGGCGGCGTCCGCGTCGATCGCCGTCATGTCCAGCTCGGCGGGCGGCACCAGCTCCAGGTCGACGCCGTCGTTGATCCAGCGGGTGCGCACACCGATGGAGTTCAGCACCTCCAGAAGGCGGTACACCTCCTCGATCCGGGCGACCCGGCGCAGCACCGTGCGCCCCTTGTTGAGCAGCGAGGCGCACAGCAGCGCCACACAGGCGTTCTTGCTGGTCTTGACGTCGATGGCGCCGGACAGCCGACGGCCGCCGACCACGCGCAGATGCATCGGACCCGCGTATCCCAGCGACACGATCTCGCTGTCCAGGGCTTCACCGATTCGGGCGATCATCTCAAGGCTGATGTTCTGGTTCCCGCGCTCGATGCGGTTGACCGCGCTCTGGCTGGTGCCGAGAGCCTCCGCCAGCTGCGTCTGTGTCCAGCCCCGGTGTTGCCGGGCGTCACGGATGAGCTTGCCGATGCGTACGAGGTAGTCGTCTGCCATGAGGTTGAGGTTATCTCAGATATGAGATGGCGCCCGCCGGGGGGTCCATTCGGGTGACACGCGTGACGGCCCGTCAGCGCCGCCTGGGGCAACGGGGGCACGCCACCCGGAGAGATCCGGGCAAATCAGTCGAAGTCGCATGACACTCGGTTACCCGCGCAACCCCCGCTCACGCTTGCCCCTCTCAGTCCCCGAAGGGGGATACACGTGGGGATACACATGAGGACCAGGATGCGCCGCCACCTTGTCGCCGCGCTGCTCGTCGGCTGCTGCTCGCTCGTCTCCTGCGGCACGCGGCACGCGGACGCGGACGCGGCGCGGGGCGGCTCACCGTCACCGCGGGCGACCGTGGTCGACAGGGCATGCGATGTCGAGAACGTTCCGGAGGACACGAACGACGACGACCAGGAGCTCCCGGACGCGACGACCGATGACCAGGGGCTCCCGGACGAGACGTCCGACGATCAGGACGGCCAGGGGCTTCCGGACGAGACGTCCGACGACCAGGACGGCCAGGGGCTTCCGGACGAGACGTCCGACGATCAGGACGGCCAGGGGCTTCCGGACACCACCACCGACGACCAGGGGTCGCCCACGGGTGACGCCACGGACACGACCACCGACGACCAGGGGTCGCCCTCGGGGGTGCCGGGGGCCGGGCCGCACCGCTGGTTCTCGATGACACGCGAGTTCCGCGCCTACCTGACGGCGGGCGCCCCGAAGGGTGACGCCGCTGTCGCCGCCCATGTCACAAGGGTCTGCATCCGCACGCCCGACGACAGCGGCCGTACGGAGGCCGATGTGTGGGTCGACTACGGCGTATGGCAGGACGACGAGCTGAACCGCGCCGCCAAGGCGTTCGCCCACTGGCGGCAGTCCGTGTACGGCGACCACGGCCACGTGACCGCCCTGGCCCCCGCCAAGATGAACGCCGATCTGAGCTGGTAACCGCCGCCGGAACCGGTCTGCACCGCGCGCCGGGCCGGGCCGGGCATGACCATTCAGCGCCCATGTACTAGAGTTATCTCGACATCGAGATATCTGCCGAGGCGCACCGTAGCCGCCACTCCAGTAAGGCTCGCCTAACTTAGCCTGACCTTACCGGATCGGCCAAGCCGGCGTGGCGGCACGATTGACGGTGGTACGCGCACATCAATGAAGGAGACTGTCGTGTCGGCGAACAGCTTCGACGCCCGCAGCACGCTGCAGGTGGGCGACGAGTCGTACGAGATCTTCCGGCTGGACAAGGTGGAGGGCTCGGCCCGCCTGCCGTACAGCCTCAAGGTCCTGCTGGAGAACCTGCTCCGCACGGAGGACGGCGCGAACATCACCGCCGACCACATCCGCGCCCTCGGCACCTGGGACTCCCAGGCCCAGCCCAGCCAGGAGATCCAGTTCACGCCGGCCCGCGTGATCATGCAGGACTTCACCGGCGTGCCCTGTGTCGTGGACCTCGCCACCATGCGTGAGGCCGTGAAGGAGCTCGGCGGCGACCCCGCCAAGATCAACCCGCTGGCGCCGGCCGAGCTGGTCATCGACCACTCCGTCATCGCCGACAAGTTCGGCACCAACGACGCCTTCAAGCAGAACGTCGAGCTGGAGTACGGCCGCAACAAGGAGCGCTACCAGTTCCTGCGCTGGGGCCAGACCGCCTTCGACGAGTTCAAGGTCGTCCCGCCCGGCACCGGCATCGTCCACCAGGTCAACATCGAGCACCTGGCCCGTGTCGTCATGGTCCGCGACGGCAAGGCCTACCCGGACACCCTGGTCGGCACCGACTCGCACACCACCATGGTCAACGGCCTCGGCGTCCTCGGCTGGGGCGTCGGCGGCATCGAGGCCGAGGCCGCCATGCTCGGCCAGCCGGTCTCCATGCTCATCCCGCGCGTCGTCGGCTTCAAGCTCACCGGCGAGCTGCCCACCGGCACCACCGCCACCGACCTCGTGCTCACCATCACCGAGATGCTCCGCAAGCACGGTGTGGTCGGCAAGTTCGTCGAGTTCTACGGCGAGGGTGTGGCGGCCACGAGCCTCGCCAACCGCGCCACCATCGGCAACATGTCCCCGGAGTTCGGCTCCACCGCCGCGATCTTCCCGATCGACGACGAGACCCTGAACTACCTCAAGCTCACCGGCCGCTCCGAGCAGCAGGTCGCGCTCGTCGAGGCCTACGCCAAGCAGCAGGGCCTCTGGCTGGACCCGAAGGCCGAGCCGGACTTCTCCGAGAAGCTCGAGCTGGACCTGTCCACGGTCGTCCCGTCCATCGCCGGCCCCAAGCGCCCGCAGGACCGCATCGTCCTCGCCAACGCCGCCGAGCAGTTCAAGCAGGACGTCCGCAACTACGTCGACGACGTGGACGAGGCGGGCAAGGAGTCCTTCCCGGCCTCCGACGCCCCGGCCGTCCACCCCAACGGCTTCCCGTCCAACCCGTGCCCCGTCACCGCCCCCGACGGCACGACCTACGAGCTGGACCACGGTGCGGTGACGGTCGCGGCCATCACCTCCTGCACCAACACCTCGAACCCGTACGTCATGGTCGCCGCCGCCCTGGTGGCCAAGAAGGCGGTCGAGAAGGGCCTGACCCGCAAGCCGTGGGTCAAGACCACGCTCGCCCCGGGCTCGAAGGTCGTCACCGACTACTTCGAGAAGGCGGGCCTGACCCCGTACCTCGACAAGGTCGGCTTCAACCTCGTCGGCTACGGCTGCACCACCTGCATCGGCAACTCCGGCCCGCTGCCGGAGGAGGTCTCCAAGGCCGTCAACGACCACGACCTCGCCGTCACCTCGGTCCTCTCCGGCAACCGGAACTTCGAGGGCCGCATCAACCCCGACGTCAAGATGAACTACCTGGCCTCCCCGCCGCTGGTCGTCGCGTACGCCATCGCGGGCTCCATGAAGGTGGACATCACCCGTGACGCCCTGGGCACCGACCAGGACGGCAACCCGGTCTACCTGAAGGACATCTGGCCCACCGAGGCCGAGGTCAACGAGGTCGTCGCGAGCGCCATCGGCGAGGACATGTTCGCCAAGTCGTACCAGGACGTCTTCGCCGGCGACGCCCAGTGGCAGTCCCTGCCGGTCCCGACCGGCAACACCTTCGAGTGGGACGCCGAGTCCACCTACGTCCGCAAGCCCCCGTACTTCGAGGGCATGGGCATGGAGCCGGCCCCGGTCGAGGACATCGCCGGCGCCCGCGTCCTCGCCAAGCTCGGCGACTCGGTGACGACGGACCACATCTCGCCCGCCGGCGCCATCAAGGCCGACACCCCGGCCGGCAAGTACCTCACCGAGCACGGTGTGGAGCGCCGTGACTTCAACTCCTACGGCTCCCGCCGAGGCAACCACGAGGTCATGATCCGCGGTACGTTCGCCAACATCCGCCTGCGCAACCAGATCGCGCCGGGCACCGAGGGCGGCTACACCCGCGACTTCACCCAGGACGGCGGCCCGGTCTCCTTCATCTACGACGCCTCGCAGAACTACCAGGCCGCCGGCATCCCGCTGGTCGTCCTGGCCGGCAAGGAGTACGGCTCCGGCTCGTCCCGCGACTGGGCCGCCAAGGGCACCGCACTCCTCGGCGTCAAGGCCGTCATCGCCGAGTCCTACGAGCGCATCCACCGCTCGAACCTCATCGGCATGGGCGTGCTGCCGCTGCAGTTCCCGGAGGGCGCCTCCGCCGCCTCCCTCGGCCTGACCGGCGAGGAGACCTTCTCCATCTCCGGCGTCACCGAGCTGAACGACGGCACCACGCCGCGCACGGTCAAGGTCACCACCGACACCGGTGTCGAGTTCGACGCGGTCGTCCGCATCGACACCCCCGGTGAGGCCGACTACTACCGCAACGGCGGCATCATGCAGTACGTGCTGCGCAACCTGATCCGCAAGTAAGCGGCAGCGCCAGGCAGTCGAGGGCCGCCTCCCCCGGGCCCCGGGGGCGGGGCGCCGCCCGACCCAGGCCCCCCCCACCGGCCCCCCCCCGGGCCCCCCCCGGCGGGGCCCCCCCCATTCCCCCCCCATA
>NZ_JBEYEW010000016.1:175044-189440 GCF_040634095.1 Streptomyces sp. NPDC007205 | reverse complement strand
TTCCTTTGTACTCACCCTCTCGGGCTTTCCTCCGGGCGCTTCCCTTCGGTCTTGCGTTTCCGACTCTATCAGATCTTTTCTCGATCCGATTCCCTGTCGGCGGGATGTCTCCGGGGTTTTCGGCTTTCGCCGTCCGCCCTTTCGACATTCACTACGTTAGCTCATTCTCTCGGCGACTCATAATCGAGTCTCGCGAGTTCGAATTCGGGCACGCGAGCGCGCCAGAAACGACCCCGCCGAGGGGCTGTAGCTAGGTAGTGGGTTGGCCGCTCCGGCTGCAGGCGATCGCCGTACCCGGTTCAGCGGCTCGGGATACATTACGCACCTTCGCAGGGCGCGTCAACTTCGGCGGCGCCTCGGTACATGGGCTCGATAGGGGCTCACGGTCGGGTCGCCGGCTGCCCAGTAACGCCAGGGGTGGACGTCGCCGTTCCCGCCTTCGCCGGCGACTCCGGTGCGGGGTCCGCTTCGTACCTGGTCAGGGGCTATCGGCGTACCGGTCAGCATCCTCAGCGGCGTTTCTCCGGTGGCACACGCGTCCGTGCCGTCCAGCGCGCGGTCGACTTCCAGGGCCGTCGCCAGGCGGGCCGGACCCTTGGCCAGTTCCTTGTCGTTCCGGGCCGAAACTCGACGTTTCCGGGCCAGGTCCACGCCCTCGATCACCTCGCCGGCGCGGAGCAGGACGGCGCTCGCCCGGCCCTCGGGACCGCAGACCAGGTTCATGCAGTGCCACATGCCGTAGGTGAAGTAGACGTACACATGTCCGGGCTCACCGAACATCACCGCGTTGCGGGCGGTGCGGCCGCGGTAGGCGTGGGAGCCGGGGTCGTTCGGGCCGTCGTACGCCTCGACCTCTGTGAGGCGGACGGCGATCGGGCCGTCGGGTGTCGTGCGGACCAGGATGCGGCCGAGGAGGTCCGGTGCCACCTCCAGGACCGGGCGGTCGAAGAACTCTCTGGGCAGTGGCGTACGGTCCGGGGGCGCGATCATGCCCTCCGAGGGTAGTGCAGACGGAGCACCGCGCCGGCGGAACCGGTGGCGGGCGGATCGCGTTTGTAGGGGCGAGGTCCGTTCGTAAAGGGAGAGTCAATGGCGTTCAAGAAGCTGCTCGCGAGCCTCGGGGCCGGCGGGGCCTCGGTCGAGACGGTGCTGACCGAGGTCAACGTCGTGCCGGGTGGTGTCGTTCAGGGCGAGGTGCGGATCCAGGGCGGGTCCGTGAACCAGGACGTCGAGGGGCTGTCCGTCGGTCTGCAGGCCAAGGTCGAGGTGGAGAGCGGCGACCAGGAGTACAAGCAGGACATCGAGTTCACGAAGGTGCGGCTCGGCGGTGCCTTCGAGCTGCAGGCGGGTGCCGTGCACGCGGTGCCGTTCGGTCTGGAGATCCCCTGGGAGACGCCGGTCACGATGATCGACGGACAGGCGCTGCGCGGGATGCACATCGGGGTGACGACCGAACTGGCGATCGCGCGGGCCGTGGACTCCACCGATCTGGACCCGGTCAACGTGCATCCGCTGCCGGCGCAGAAGGCGATCCTGGACGCGTTCATCCAGCTGGGCTTCCGCTTCAAGAACGCGGACATGGAGCGCGGCCACATCCGGGGGACGCGGCAGACGCTGCCGTTCTACCAGGAGATCGAGTTCCACCCGCCGTCGCAGTACCGGGGTCTGAACCAGGTCGAGCTGAGCTTCGTGGCCGATGAGTACGCGATGGACGTCGTGCTGGAGATGGACAAGAAGCCGGGTCTGTTCAGCGAGGGCTCGGACACCTACCGGTCCTTCCAGGTGGGGCTGAACGACTGGCAGGGGACCGACTGGGCGGCTTATCTCAACCAGTGGCTGTCCGAGGTCGGCGGCAGGCGCAACTGGTTCTAGGCTCGGGAACTGCTGGTTCCAGATCGTCGATCAGGAGGTACCGAGGTGACCGAGCTCAAGCGGCGGCCGCTCCCCCATGACTTCCATCCGCCCGTGCCGTCGTTCACGGTGACGAGCGCGGATGTCGAGGAGGGTGCGGCGCTGAAGAGCGCCCAGGTCCACGCGGAGGGCAACACCTCGCCGCAGCTGCGCTGGGAGGGGTTCCCGCCGGAGACCAAGAGCTTCGCCGTGACCTGCTACGACCCCGACGCGCCGACCGGCAGCGGGTTCTGGCACTGGGTCCTGTTCGACATCCCGGCCTCCGTGACGGAGCTGCCGGCGGGGGCGGGCAGCGGCAAGTTCGAGGGTCTGCCCGAGGGCGCGGTGCATGCGCGCAACGACTACGGGACGAAGGACTTCGGCGGTGCCGCGCCGCCGCCCGGGGACGGCCCGCACCGGTACGTCTTCACGGTGTACGCGGTGGACAAGGAGAAGCTGGGTCCCGATGCGGACGCGTCGCCGGCCGTCGTCGGCTTCAATCTGCGCTTCCACACGATCGCGCGTGCGCAGCTCATCGGTGAGTACGAGAATCCCGCGCAGGGCTGAGCGCAGCGCCGCGATTCAGTCGAGCGTTCATTGAACGTTTGCCCGCCTCCGGTCTTGGAAGTGATCGGAGGCGGGCATTTTTTATTGCGTTGTCCATCTCGGCGCGCCCGTCCAGAGTTGATCCAAGCCCGCCGGGGGGTGGGCAGGTGCACACGGGAGGTGGGCTGGATGCGGGACACGCTGGTGCTGAACGCGAGCTTCGAGCCGCTGTCGACGGTGACGCTGAACCGGGCCGTCGTTCTGGTGCTCCAGGACAAGGCCGTCGTCGAGCAGGCCCATCCCGAACTGCGGATGCGCGGTGCCGCTGTGGACATCCCCGCGCCCCGGGTGATCAGGCTGTGCAGGTACGTACGGGTGCCGTTCCGAAGACGGGCTCCGTGGTCGAGGCGGGGTGTGCTGGTCCGGGACCGGCACCGGTGCGCGTACTGCGGGCGCAGGGCGACGACCGTGGACCATGTGGTGCCCCGGGCGCAGGGTGGCACCGACTCATGGCTGAACACGGTGGCGTCGTGTGCGGAGGACAATCACCGGAAGGCGGACCGGACTCCGGAGCAGGCGGGTATGCCGTTGCTCCGGCAGCCGTTCGAGCCGACGCCTCAGGACGCGATGTTGCTCGCGCTGGGGGCCGAGGAGTTCGAGGCGCTTCCGGAGTGGCTGTCACAGGCCGCCGCTTGACTCATGCGGCTTGACTCATGCGGCGCCCTTACGGAGAGGGCTCACCTTCCCGCAGAAGGTGAGCCCTCTCCGTGTACGAGGATGTCAGTCGATCGACGGCTTCTCTCGGCGCTCTGTACCCCCGTTGTGGCCGTTGCCCGACGAGCCGTTGTTGCCCGAACCGCCGCCCAGAGAGCCGAAGTTGCCCATGGCGCCGGAGAGGCCCTTGAGGGCGTCGCCGATTTCGCTGGGGACGATCCAGAGCTTGTTGGCGTCGCCCTCGGCGATCTTCGGGAGCATCTGGAGGTACTGGTAGGAGAGGAGCTTCTGGTCGGGATCGCCGGCGTGGATGGCCTCGAAGACCGTACGGACCGCCTGGGCCTCACCCTCGGCGCGCAGGGCGGCGGCCTTGGCCTCACCTTCGGCGCGCAGGATCTGGGACTGCTTCTCGCCCTCGGCGGTGAGGATGGCGGCCTGGCGCGTACCTTCGGCGGTGAGGATCGCGGCGCGCTTGTCACGGTCGGCGCGCATCTGCTTCTCCATCGAGTCCTGGATGGAGGTGGGCGGTTCGATGGCCTTCAGTTCCACCCGGTTGACGCGGATGCCCCACTTGCCCGTCGCCTCGTCGAGGACGCCGCGCAGGGCGGCGTTGATCTCCTCGCGGGAGGTCAGGGTGCGCTCCAGGTCCATGCCGCCGATGATGTTGCGGAGTGTGGTGACGGTGAGCTGCTCGATCGCCTGGATGTAGCTGGCGACCTCGTAGGTGGCCGCGCGGGCGTCCGTCACCTGGTAGTAGATGACCGTGTCGATGTTGACGACCAGGTTGTCCTGGGTGATCACCGGCTGCGGCGGGAACGGTACGACCTGTTCGCGCAGGTCGATGCGGTTGCGGATGGTGTCGATGAACGGGACCACGATGTTCAGGCCCGCGTTCAGGGTGCGTGTGTAGCGGCCGAAGCGCTCGACGATGGCGGCGCTGGCCTGTGGGATGACCTGGATGGTCTTGATCAGGGCGATGAAGACCAACACCACCAGAATGACCAGGACGATGATGACCGGTTCCATCGTGTTCCCCGTACCCCTCTCCGCCTCGGCGCCTCGGCAGACCCCGCTGGTTGTTGAAGATCTTGCTGGTCGAGTCTGACAGACCGTCGCCCAACTCGTGGGCCGGATGCCTCAGATGACGATGGCGGTGGCCCCTTCGATGTCCACGACGTCCACCTCCTGGCCGACTTCGTAGGCCCGTCCGGTGTCGAGGGAGCGGGCCGACCAGACCTCTCCGGCGAGCTTGATGCGGCCGCCGGAGCCGTCGACGCGTTCGAGGACGACTGCCTGCCTGCCCTTCAAGGCGTCGACACCGGTGGCGAATTGGGGGCGTTGTCTGCCGTGCCGGGCCGCGATGGGGCGGACGACGGCGATGAGCGCGACGGAGACGACGACGAACGCGAGGACCTGGATCACGGCGTCGAAGCCGAGGCCTGACACCACGGCGGCCGCGACGGCTCCCACCGCGAGCATGCCGAACTCAGGCATCGCGGTGACCACGAGCGGGATTCCGAGCGCCGCCGCGCCGACGAGCCACCACACCCATGCGTCGATGTCGTTCACATGGTCATGGTAGGGCCGGGGACGGGCGGCGGACAGGGCGCGAAAGGGAGCGGGGCGGGCTCACGGCCGCCTCCGGTGAAGGGTCAGGACAGGGGCAGGCCCTGAGCCGTCCAGCGGTCGCCGACCTGCTCGACGACGAGCGGGAGGCCGAAGCAGAGCGAGAGGTTGCGGGAGGTCAGTTCCAGTTCGATCGGGCCGGCGGCGAGGACCTTGCCCTGGCGGATCATCAGGACGTGGGTGAAGCCGGGGGCGATCTCCTCGACGTGGTGGGTGACCATGATCATCGAGGGTGCGATGGGGTCGCGGGCGAGCCGGCCGAGGCGGCGGACCAGGTCCTCGCGTCCGCCGAGGTCGAGGCCGGCGGCGGGCTCGTCGAGCAGGAGCAGTTCGGGGTCGGTCATCAGGGCGCGGGCGATCAGGGTGCGCTTGCGCTCGCCCTCGGAGAGAGTGCCGAAGCGGCGGTCGACGTAGTCGCTCATGCCGAGGCGGTCGAGGAAGGCGCGGGCGCGCTGCTCGTCGACCTCGTCGTACTCCTCCTGCCAGTGGGCGGTCATGCCGTAGGCGGCCGTCAGCACGGTTTCCAGCACGGTCTGGCGCTTGGGGAGCTTCTCGGCCATGGCGATGCCGGCCATGCCGATGCGGGGGCGCAGGTCGAAGACGTCGATCTTGCCGAGGGTGTCGCCGAGGATGGTGGCGGTGCCCTTGCTGGGGAAGAGGTAGCTGGAGGCGACGTTCAGCAGCGTGGTCTTGCCGGCGCCGTTGGGGCCGAGGATGACCCAGCGCTCCCCTTCCTTCACCGACCAGGAGACCTGGTCCACCAGAGCCCGGCCCTCGCGGACCACGGATACGTCCTGAAGCTCCAGAACATCGCTCATGAGCGCGTTGTCTCCCCTTGCAGTGTGGCCGGTCTCGGCTGTCGCGTACGCCTGTGGCTCGGTCCGCCGCGCCGGTGGGCGCAGCCCTTATGAAATCTACGCCACGAGTGCCCGGCACCATTCCATCGGTCCTGTCCTTAGGGTGGGTGCATGCTCTGGGAACCGCGTTCAGGACGCCTTGCCGCTTGGGGAAATGCCCTTTTGGCCGGACTTGTCTCTCCGGATGACGCCGCGCTCGCCATTGTGGGTGAGGACACCGTGCACCGGGTGGAGGGGCTGCCCGGGGAATCCGCGCAGGTGGGGCTCACGCTCGCGCTGGGGCGGCTGCGGACGCTGGGGGCGACGGGGCTGCGGGTCGCGCTGCCGGTGCCGGGGCATCCGCTGGGGCTGAGCGGGCCGCCGGAGTTCAATGCGCGGGCGCTGGCGGCCGAGGAGGCGGTGGTCTGCTTCGGTGCCGCGTTCGGTCTGGTGCCTCAGGTGTACGAGGCCGGGCCCGAGGGTGATGTGCATGCCGAGGTGGTCTGGCAGGTGCTGCCGGTGCGGGAGGCGCCGCCCGCCGATGTGCCGTCGCTGGGCGAGGCCGAGCGGGAGCTTGCGGAGGCGCTGCGCGAGGCGACCGCGGTGCTGTCGAAGCTGGACGTCGCCGGGTCGGGGCCGATGGCGGAGGCGGCGATCGACGCGTACCGGGCGCGGGCCGAGCATGGTCAGGAGGTGCTCGCGCCGGGGTATCCGTCGCGTGCGGCGCGGGTGCTGGAGCTGGCGCAGCGGGTGGGGCTGCTGGTGTCCCTGGCCTACGACAGGGGGCACGGGGCTGCGGTCACCTCCGCGGAGATGGCTGCCCGGTCCGAGGCGCTGCGGCCCGTGGAGCGGACGGCGCGGCGGGCGCAGGTGGCGGCGTACAACTCCGTCGTGGAGGAGCGGGAGCGGGGAGTGCGGTAGGCGGCTGACGGCTGACGGCTGACGGCCGGCGGCCGGCGGAAAGCAGACAGGCCTCCCGGTGCACACGGGAGGCCTGTGGTCGTGTGGGCAGGACCTCAGTGGTTGAGGCCGGTGTTGCCGAAGGCCGGGTTCAGCACGCCGATCACGTTCGTGCTGTTGCCGACCAGGTTCAGCGGGATGTGCACGGGGACCTGGGTGACGTTGCCCGAGATGACCCCCGGGGAGCCCTGGGCGTCGCCGCAGGCGTGGGCACCCTCCGTGGCGGAGGCCATCCCCGCACCCGCGGCCACCAGGCCACCGGCCACCATCGTCACGGCCGCGGCCTTCTTCAGGTTCTTCACTTTCCAACCCCTCCTAGGCGTTCACCGCGGCGGTTCGCCGCAGCACGCACTGGAGAACGGCGGAGACCGCCGAAGGGTGCGCCATCCGAGTGACATTCCCACGACGGTATGAATCTCAGTCCATAGCCTGACCACTCGCGTTGCCCTCGGCGATGCCTTGGTGAGGGCGTTTCAGCCGGTCAGGCCATGGCGAACGGCCCACAGGGCGGCCTGGGTGCGGTCGGCGAGGTCCAGTTTCATGAGGATGTTGGAGACGTGCGTCTTGACTGTCTTCTCGGACAGCACCAAGGCGCGGGCGATCTCGCGGTTGGAGCGGCCGTCGGCTATCAGGCCGAGCACTTCACGCTCCCGCTCGGTGAGTGAGCTCCCCCTCCCCTGCCCCGAGTTGCTCATCTCCTGGGAGAGCAGGGCCCCGGCGACCTCCGGCTGGAGGAGGATGTGGCCGGCGTGCACGGAACGGATGGCGCCGGCGAGGGCGTCGGGGTCCACGTCCTTGTAGACGTATCCGGCGGCGCCCGCGCGCAGCGCCGGTACGACCGTGCGCTGCTCGGTGAAGCTGGTGACGATCAGCACGCGCGCGGGGTTGTCGAGTTCGCGGAGCTTGCGCAGGGCGTCGATGCCGTCCGTGCCGGGCATCTTGACGTCCATCAGGACGACGTCCGGCCGCAGTTGCTCGGCACGGGCGACGCCCTCCGCGCCGTCGGCGGCCTCGCCGATGACCTCGATGTCGTCCTGCACCTCCAGGAAGGTGCGCAGGCCCCGGCGGACGACCTGGTGGTCGTCGACGAGCAGCACCTTGATTGCGTCAGCCACCGGGGACCTCCATCTCGATCGTGGTGCCCTTGCCGGGCGCCGACTCCACGCTCAGCGCGCCGCCGACCCCGCTCGCCCGGTCCCGCATGGAGACCAGGCCCAGGTGGCGTCCGGCGCGGCGGACCGCCTTGGGGTCAAAGCCGTCGCCGTCGTCGGTGACGCGCAGCACGGCTCCGCAGCCGCGCCGCTGGACGCTCACGTCGACGTGTTCGGCGCCGGAGTGGCGCAGGGCGTTGTGCAGGGCCTCCTGGGCGACCCTGAGCAGGGCTTCCTCCTGGGCGGCGGGCAGGGCGCGGAAGCCGTTACTGGTGAAGGTCACGCGCGCGGTGTGGGCGCGGTCGAGGACCTGTGTCTGGGTGCGCAGGGTGGCGACGAGGCCGTCCTCGTCCAGGGCGGCCGGGCGCAACTCGACCACCGCCGCACGCAGTTCGTCGGCGGCCTCGGCGGCGAGCACGGCGACCTGGTGCAGCTCGCCCTTGGCGCGGGCGGGGTCGCGGTCGACGAGGGCCGTGGCGGCCTGGGCGGTCAGGCGCAGCGAGAAGAGCTTCTGGCTGACCGCGTCGTGCAGCTCGTGGGCGAGGCGGGAGCGTTCCTCGGCGATGGTCAGCTCACGGCTGCGCTCGTACAGGCGGGCGTTGGTGAGGGCGATGGCGGCGTGCTGGGCGAGGATGGAGAGCAGCTCCTGGTCCTCTTCGGTGAAGCCGCAGCTCCCCTCCGGTCTCGGGCACGGGGGGTGTGGGGGGTGTCCCTCCGCAGGACGCAGCTTGTTGGCCAGGAACAGCGCGCCGATGACCTCGTCGCCGTCGCGGATGGGCAGGCCGAGGAAGTCGACCAGGTCCGGATGCGCGGACGGCCAGCCCTCGAAGCGGGGGTCCTTGCGCACGTCGGCAAGACGCTCGGCCTTCGCCTCGTGCAGCATCGCGGCGAGGATGCCGTGCTGGCGGGGCAGCGGGCCGATGGCCTTCCACTGGGCGTCGCTGACGCCGTCGACGACGAACTGGGCGAAGCCGCCGTGGTCGTCGGGGACGCCCAGGGCGGCGTACTGCGCATCGAGCAGCTCACGGGCGGAGGCAACGATCGTCTTGAGGACATCGCGCACCTCCAGGTGCCTGCTCATGGCCAGCAGCGCGGCACTGACCGCGGCGAGGCCGGACCGGGGACCTTGACTCATGCCCTCACGGTACCGGCGGGGTGTGACAGCGCGGATCGGACCGGTGACAGCCGGGCCTGGTCCGCTGGACCTAGGCCTGCGGGTCTGGATCCGGGGCCCCGGCCGTGCGGTGTACGCCGAAGGGTCCCTCGGGTCTGCGGCCCGCGTCCGAGACGGCCGGGGCGGTGCCGTTCCCACGGTGTCGGCGACGAGGGGACGGTAGTCATGCCGGTAGCGATCACCACGGGGTGCTCGGCGGGGCTGGGGCGGGCGCTCGCCGAGGCGCTGGCCGCACGGGGCTGGGACCTGGTGCTGGACGCCCGGAGCGCCGAGGCGCTCAAGGAGGCCGCGGAGAGCGTCTCCGGACACGGCACGCGCGTGGAGGCACCGGCCGGGGATGTGACGGACGCCGGGCACCGGGCGGAGCTGGTGGCGGCGGCCGGCGCGCTCGGCGGTGTCGATCTGCTGGTGAACAACCCGGGGATCCCGGGCACGAAGCCCCTGGTGCCGCTCGCCACCCAGCCGCTGGACGGCTTCCGGGCCGCGCTGGAGACCGATGCGGTGGCTCCGCTGGGGCTGCTGCAGCTGAGCCCAGACGCGGCGGTGGACGCCTACCGCACCCGGGCCGGGGACCTGCTGGTGGTGCATTTCTCGACGCGCGGGGACGACGGCCGATGGGCGGTCGAGGTGCGGGAGCCGTACGGGCAGGGCACTACACCGCGCGTGCGGCCACACATGCGGGTACGGAGGTGATACTGCCGGGGGCGGCGGGGCGGCTGGTGCTGCAGGAGCCGCTGAGCCCGCACGGGGGGCGGCTGTGGCTGTGGTGGGCCCGGCCGGGCGGGGACGTCCTTGAGATGCTGCGCGCCTGTGGGCGGCCCATTCGCTACTCCAGTACCGAACGGGACCAGCCGCTGTCGGCGTACCGGACGGTGTTCGCGCTGCCGTCGCCGGACGGGTCGGGCAGTACGGAGATGCCGAGTGCGGCACGGCCTTTCACCGCGCGCCCGGTGGCCGAGCTGGTGAGCCGGGGTGTGCAGTTCGCGCCGGTCACGCTGGACACGGGGGCGGCGTCGGCGGAGGCGCACGAGCCGCCGTATCCGGAGCGGTTCGCGGAGCCGGGGGCGCCGGCGCGGCTGATCGACGCCGTGCGGGCGGGCGGGCGAGGGTGATCGCGGTCGGTACGACGGCCGTGCGGGCGGTGGAGTCGGCGGCCGGCCCGGACGGGGTGGTGCGGGCGGCCGGGGTGGAGGAGGCGCTGCGGGGGCTCTACCTGTGGCACGAGTTCGGCGACGTCCCTCTCATCCTCACGAAGGAGGGGCGTCACGCAGCGCATCGCACAGGCAACTCACGGTGAGACTGTTACGTCTCCGATGTGAGCCCGCACATAGGGCCCACATCACGTACGAACGGGCATAGGAGATAAACCTCCCGGGGTGAACGGGACAGACGGTCCAATCTGTCCCGTTTTGCCCTTCACTGATCCACTATCGAGGATCGTAGGTCACACCTTTGCCTGGGCATTTTGCGCCCGCTAAGAATTGCTCCCGTCGCTCAGCGCCGCGGCTGCCAGCCCGCGGCGTTCGTGCGGGAGGAGCCGATTCCCCCGGCGGACGCAGGAGCGACCTCCGCGCCAACGAAGAGGTCCATCAGCCATGCCCAAGAACATCCTCAGCCGTGCTCATAGTCGTCTCCTGACCAAGCAGCACAAGATCGCCGTCGCCGGTGTCGCCGCTCTCGGCACCGCCGCCATCGCGCTCTCGGCCGTCCCCGGCAACGCGGAGACCGTCACCACCGGCGCCCCGGCCGCCACCGCCCAGGTCGCCTCCGCCACCGCGCTGAAGAACGTCAAGGGCACGGTCACCGACCAGCTCGCCACCGAGGCGGTCAAGCTCGACACGTTCGCCGCGCAGAAGAAGGCCGCCGCCGACGCCGCCGCCAAGCAGCGCGCCGAGGCCGCGGCGAAGAAGGCCGCCGCCGACGCCGCCGTGAAGAAGGCCGCACAGGACCGCGCCGCCCAGGCGGCCGCGAGCCGCTCCGCGCAGCGCATCCCGATGCAGCCGGTCGCCGCGAAGACCTATGCGAACAACCTCGACGGCTGGATCCGGCAGGCGCTGGACATCATGAAGCAGCACAACATCCCGGGCTCCTACAGCGGCCTGCACCGCAACATCATGCGTGAGTCCTCGGGCAACCCGACGGCCATCAACAACTGGGACATCAACGCCGTCAACGGCATCCCGTCCAAGGGCCTGCTGCAGGTGATCCAGCCCACCTTCAACACCTACCACGTGCCCGGCACGTCGTGGAACATCTACGACCCGGTCGCCAACATCACCGCCGCCGCCAACTACGCGGCCCACCGGTACGGCTCCATGGACAACGTCAACAGCGCGTACTGAGGTCGGCGCGGACCTCTCCGAGACGCGAAAGGGCGGCACCCCGTGTGGGGTGCCGCCCTTCGGCGTCTGTGCCAGGGCGCGGTTACTTCCGCATGACCTCCGGCTCGTGCCGGCGCAGGAAGCGGGCCACGAAGAAGCCGCAGATCACACCGAGCACGATCAGCAAGATCATGTCCCCGGTCCAGGCCGCCGCCGTGTGGTTCCACAGCGGGTCGTTGTCGCCGGCGGTCTCCGGCGGGCTGATCTGGTTGAAGTCCAGCGTGGCACCGGCTGCGGCGACCGCCCAGCGGGACGGCATCAGGTACGAGAACTCGTTGACGCCGACCGTGCCGTGCACGGCGAACAGACAGCCGGTGAAGACGACCTGGATGATCGCGAACATGACCAGCAGCGGCATGGTCTTCTCGGCGGTCTTCACCAGCGAGGAGATGATCAGGCCGAACATCATCGCGGCGAAGCCGAGCCCCATGATCGGCAGGGACAGCTCCAGCAGAGTGGCGTGCCCGAGGATGAGCCCCTGGTCGGGGATCTCGCGCTTGCCGAAGCCGATGACGCCGACCAGCAGTCCCTGGAGTCCGGTGATCACGCCGAGCACGAACACCTTCGACATCAGGTACGCCGACCGGGACAGGCCGGTCGCGCGCTCCCGCTCGTAGATGACCCGTTCCTTGATCAGCTCACGGACGGAGTTGGCGGCACCGGCGAAGCAGGCGCCGACGGCGAGGATCAGCAGCACGGTGGTGGCCGTGCCGTTGGGCACGATCTGCCCGGTCCGCGGATTGGCGCCACTGGGCAGCAGACCGCGGTCGGGGTGGATCAGCAGGCTGACCGAGCCGATGACGGCCGGCAGCAGCACCATCAGGGCCAGGAAGCCGCGGTCGGAGACGATGACCGACACGTAGCGCCGCACCAGGGTGACGAACTGGGAGAACCAGCCCTGCGGCTTGGGCGGCCTGATCGCCTGCATCGGCTGCATCTGGACCGCCTGCGGGGCGACCGAGTCGACGTCCGCGGCGTACAGCTGGTAGTGCTGCGAGCCCTTCCAGCGGCCCGCCCAGTCGTAGTCGCGGTAGCTCTCGAAGGCGGAGAAGACATCGGCCCAGCTGTCGTAGCCGAAGAAGTTCAGCGCCTCCTCCGGCGGGCCGAAGTAGGCGACCGCTCCGCCCGGCGCCATCACCAGCAGCTTGTCGCACAGGGCCAGCTCGGCCACCGAGTGGGTGACCACGAGGACCGTACGGCCGTCGTCGGCGAGGCCGCGCAGCAGCTGCATGACATCGCGGTCCATGCCCGGGTCGAGTCCGGAGGTCGGCTCGTCGAGGAAGATCAGCGAGGGCTTGGTGAGGAGCTCCAGGGCGACGGACACGCGCTTGCGCTGGCCGCCGGAGAGCGAGGTGACCTTCTTGTCCTTGTGGATGTCCAGCTTCAGCTCACGCAGCACCTCGTCGATACGGGCGTCGCGCTCGGCCGCGGTGGTGTCGGCCGGGAAGCGCAGCTTGGCCGCGTACTTCAGGGCCTTCTTGACGGTCAGCTCCTTGTGCAGGATGTCGTCCTGCGGGACCAGACCGATGCGCTGGCGCAGCTCGGCGAACTGCTTGTACAGGTTCCGGTTGTCGTACAGCACCTCGCCCTGGTTGGCGGGCCGGTAACCGGTGAGCGCCTTGAGCAGGGTCGACTTGCCGGAGCCGGACGGGCCGATGACCGCGACCAGGGACTTCTCCGGGACGCCGAAGGAGACGTCCCTCAGGATCTGCTTGCCCCCGTCGACCGTGACGGTCAGGTGGCGCGCGGAGAAGGAGACCTCACCGGTGTCGACGAACTCCTCGAGGCGGTCGCCGACGATCCGGAAGGTGGAGTGGCCGACGCCGACGATGTCGGCGGGGCCCAGCTGCACCGAACCGCCCTTGGCGATCGGCTGGCCGTTGACGTACGTGCCGTTGTGCGAGCCGAGGTCGCGGATCTCCAGACGGCCGTCGGGCGTGGCGTGGAACTCGGCGTGGTGCCGGGAGACCTGCAGGTCGGAGACGACCAGGTCGTTCTCCAGGGCACGGCCGATGCGCATCACGCGGTCGAGCGAGAACTGGTGGAACGTGGTCGGGCTGCGGTCGCCGTGCACCGGCGGCGCCCCCGCGCCACCACCGGGCGCCTGCTGCGCGTACTGGTCGGCGGGAGCCGCCTGCTGCTGCGGAATCGCGGGCGCCTGCTGCTGCCAGCCGGGCTGCGGGGCCTGCTGCTGAGCGGGCGCCTGGTGCGGTACGGCCGGCTGGGGGGCCGCTGCCTGCGGCTGCGCGGCGGCGCCCTGCTGCGGGGTGGGCTGGGCCCAGCCCGGCGCGCCGGCGCCCTGTGCGGCGTACGGCGCCGACTGCTGCTGGCCGGCCGCGGCCCCGGACAGATTCAGCCGCGGTCCGTCGGTCGCGTTGCCGAGGTGCAGCGACGCACCCGGCCCGATCTCCGTCTGCTGGATCCGCCGGCCCTGCACGAATGTGCCGTTGGTGCTGCCATGGTCCTCGATGACCCAACTGCGGCCGTTGAAGCTGACCGTGGCGTGCCGCCAGGAGACCCTGGCGTCGTCGAAGACGATGTCACCCTGAGGATCACGTCCGAGGGTGTAGGGCCTGGACGGGTCCAACGTCCAGGTCCGTCCGTTTGATTCCAGTACGAGTTCCGGCACTCCATGCCCCACTGAGTTGTCCCCCGAGTTACCCCCATCGCAGGGAGTCTAGGGATGTCGAACATCGTGGGGAACTATTCCAGGCTCAGCCCCGTGACCGAAACCCGGGCCTTGTCATGAGCGCCTGCACGCGCTCCAACTCGCCGCGGGGTCCCGGTTGACCGGGCTGAAACCGGGCTGGACGGTGGTAATCCCGACGAGGAGGACAAACAAGGGTGGCCGGGTGGCGTTCGGCGGAGTTCTTCCTACGCTCCATGCACGCAACCGGAGTTGCCGTCACCCCGGCCGAACTCCTCGCCTACGCAGGCCTGGTGCCCGCGTTCTCGTGGCGATGCCGGTCGGTCTCGCCCAGGCGGAGGCCGCGGTCGGCGCTTCGCCGCGGCCACGGAGGCCACGCGTCTCGGCGGGCGCGGACCGGTGCACTGCCGGCCCTGCCGATCGCCCTGCCCGCCCCCCGCCACACTCCCCTGCCACCCGGCCGACCCGCCG